>NZ_PQBV01000015.1:0-1169 GCF_002964545.1 Pseudoalteromonas sp. T1lg10 | reverse complement strand
CCTTTTGGGTTGTATGGTTAAGTGACTAAGCGTACACGGTGGATGCCTTGGCAGTTGGAGGCGATGAAGGACGTATTAACTTGCGATAAGCCTGGTCAAGCTAGTAAAAAGCGCTTGAGGCCAGGATTTCCGAATGGGGAAACCCACCTGCTTGCAGGTATCTTGCACTGAATACATAGGTGTAAGAGGCGAACGCGGAGAACTGAAACATCTAAGTACCCGTAGGAAAAGAAATCAACCGAGATTCCGAAAGTAGCGGCGAGCGAAATCGGACCAGCCCTTAAGCTTATTTGATGTTAGTGGAAGCCTCTGGAAAGTGGCACGATACAGGGTGATAGTCCCGTACACGACAATGTCTTATAAGTGAAATCGAGTAGGTCGGAGCACGTGAAACTTTGACTGAATATGGGGGGACCATCCTCCAAGGCTAAATACTCCCAACTGACCGATAGTGAACCAGTACCGTGAGGGAAAGGCGAAAAGAACCCCTGTGAGGGGAGTGAAATAGAACCTGAAACCGTGTACGTACAAGCAGTAGGAGCCTCTTCGTGGGGTGACTGCGTACCTTTTGTATAATGGGTCAGCGACTTATATTTTGTAGCGAGGTTAACCGATTAGGGTAGCCGTAGTGAAAGCGAGCGTTAACTGCGCGTTGAGTTGCAAGGTTATAGACCCGAAACCCGGTGATCTAGCCATGGGCAGGTTGAAGGTTGAGTAACATCAACTGGAGGACCGAACCCACTAACGTTGAAAAGTTAGGGGATGACCTGTGGCTAGGAGTGAAAGGCTAATCAAACCGGGAGATAGCTGGTTCTCCCCGAAAATCTATTTAGGTAGAGCCTCGGACGAATACCATTGGGGGTAGAGCACTGTTTGGGCTAGGGGGTCATCCCGACTTACCAACCCCATGCAAACTCCGAATACCAATGAGTACTATCCGGGAGACACACGGCGGGTGCTAACGTCCGTCGTGGAGAGGGAAACAACCCAGACCGCCAGCTAAGGTCCCAAAGTGTATGTTAAGTGGGAAACGATGTGGGAAGGCTAAAACAGCTAGGAGGTTGGCTTAGAAGCAGCCACCCTTTAAAGAAAGCGTAATAGCTCACTAGTCGAGTCGGCCTGCGCGGAAGATGTAACGGGGCTAAACATACCACCGAAGCTGCGGCTGC
>NZ_PQBV01000014.1:0-355 GCF_002964545.1 Pseudoalteromonas sp. T1lg10 | reverse complement strand
CCCATCGCTTACACTTACAGTGAAGGTATGCTCACCTTCGCTCAGGCCAGTCACATTGGTTACAGCCGAGTTTGGAGACTCAATTGTACCCGGACCTTCCCACTCAAATGTGATTTCATCGCCGTCAACATCCGTTGAAGCACTGGCATCTAAAGTCACCGTGTTACCTTCGGCTGCTGAGATAGTTGTTTGTGCTACTTCAGCAGTTGGTGCTGTGTTTGCGCTCTCAACAGTCACTACTACTTCGCTTGTAGTAACTATCTCGCCATCGCTTACACTTACAGTGAAGGTATGCTCACCTTCGCTCAGGCCAGTCACATTGGTTACAGCCGAGTTTGGAGACTCAATTGTACCC
>NZ_PQBV01000013.1:0-4610 GCF_002964545.1 Pseudoalteromonas sp. T1lg10 | reverse complement strand
CATATGACCTATCGAAAGAGCGTGTTCAAGATGCTAATTACAAAAGAGATTTAGAGATCGCCAGATTGAAACGATCTCAGTGAATCACACATGTAGCGCTGGTATCGTGCTGGTTACTTACGAACCTACACATGTAAAATCTGTGGGTTACATCCAATGGTTACAGATTCGACAGCTTTTGTTCAAGATGGATATGATTAACCGACTGTATCGCAAGCTGGGCAGCGATACTTAGAACTCGCCCAAGCGTCTTCGATAACCTCACCATCATGCACTTTGTAAGAGTAATAAATATTTTTCATGGAGCTATCGTTTTTATAATACCCATCAAGCTCATCGAAATTACCGTCGAAGTGTTCATCGTGGCGTTCTGAAATCGCTACCCACTTTCTAATGCTTTTGGTCATTGATCTTCACCCTTTATGTAGCAACGAAGGCAGACTCCAGTGTCCCAAATGCTACGCGCATCGCATGTGTAATCGTAAAAATCAGTATGGCAATCCCGACACGTTACACTGTCTGGCTCTGGCTCTGCGTTGTAATGGTCATATGCATCGAACGTTTTTTCTTTTTCCTCCCAGATTTTTGTCTTCGTTTCGAATAGCTCCATTACTTTTTCATGTTCTTCTTCCTCGGTAAATTGGCTACGCTCCGAGAGATCTAATGCATAATATTCAGCAAGAGCACCGCGCTGTGCCATTTGCTTAATTAGCCCTTTTTCTGGGTTGCAAATATCAATTTCCTCACAAAAAACTGACTCAATCACATCAATGACTTTCTGTTTAAGGTCACCGTCGAGGTAAGCCCACATTTCGCTCACACTTTCGTTTTTTTCAATTCCAGTACCCTGAATCAAACGGCTTGAAAAAGCCTCGCTCGTACTGCCACCGCCAAGTAAACCCTTGATGATAATTTTTTCGTAATGTTCCATTTTTTATAACTCATGGTGATTTTTTCACTGCTACTGAAGCGATAGTTCCAGAGATTAGTAGGCATTGTAAGTGCTAAAAAAATGGCATACAGGTCATTGTTTTCCCTCAAGTCATTGATATTTATTGGTTTGATTGTTTTTTGTTCTATTGAAAATGAGGGGTTTGTCACTAAAATTCTTATTGTAGACATTCCAATGCATTGGTTGCTTTTAGTACATCATTTGCAAAATGTGCTTACAAACTGTGCGGCAATACAAAGAGAAGAAAAAAATCCCTGAAGAGATCTGTTATTTTGTGGTTTGGTATAAACAACGCTCTCTCTGTAGGGGCTGACACAAATTGACCTTCTTCATAAGGTGGTAACTTATACTATTCCCTATTGATCCAAATTTAGGTACGAGCAGTCTTTGCTTTGCAAGCAAGTGTTAGCATGAGACAATGGTGGGTCACTATGTGGCGACTCCAGAATAACAATACAAGACTGGTGTGTGGTTTAGTCATACAGAAGACTGTAGCTAGTTGTTAGAGTGCTACTGCGATGAGCCTTCAAGTGGTATGACAGATAAAAGTTAAGGCAATAAGCAATGAATGATGCTGATGATGTAATTGAAATAGAGAACCAAGATGAACTTGAGTTAAATGCCCACCCTCACCCAATGGGCACTGATACCGAGGTTCGTATTGCTAAAGATAGTTACAGTGTCTTTGAGCTTCTACGCCGAGAAGAAAGAGGTTCGTTAATACTATCTCCTGACTTTCAACGTAATGATGTTTGGAATGATCAGCGTCAATCAGAGCTTGTTGAATCTATATTAATGGGAATACCTATTCCAGTAATATATTTATTTGAAAATGAAAATGGCATTCGTCAGATTATCGATGGTAAACAAAGAACCACAGCGCTTAAAAGGTTTATAAATAATAAATTGACCTTAAAGCAACTTTTAATGCTTCCTAATCTAAATGGCTTACGATTTAGTGAAATACCACCAATATTACAATCTAAGCTAGAAGACTATCAGCTCAATGTATATATCATTCAACCACCGACTCCGGAGTATGTTAAATTTAACATTTTCGAGCGAGTTAATCGTGGTGGTATGAACTTAAATAAGCAAGAAATGCGTCATGCCTTGTATCAAGGTAGAAGTACTCAATTAATTGAGAGGCTTGCAGACTCTTTGTCATTTAAAAAGTCAACTGGTAACGGAGTTAATTCTGAACGCATGCGAGATCGTTACCTTATTTTAAGATTTGTTGCATTTTTTCTTCTGATTTTAAATAAGTTACCATCGAAAATAAAATATCGTTCAGATATTGATTCATTTTTGGCGTCAGTTATGACATTCATTAACACTACAGATCAAGATGAGTTGATTGAAGAAGTTGAAATGTGGTGTGTTACTGGAATGGAACGGGTATATAGTGTACTCGGAAGTGAAGCTTATCGTTTCGCACCAAAATCTGAAGGTGGTAATCGGCGACCTATCAATATGGGTTTATTTGAAATGTTAACTTTTGCTTTTTGCTTTGTAGATTTAAAGAAAATAGAATCAAAACATGCTAAGAATTTAGTAGAAAAATACAAAAAAGACATTGATAGTGAAGGTTATCTATCAGGTTCAATGGATACGTTAGATTACATAAAAATTAGATTTGACACTGCTTATGAAATAGCAAGAGGCCTTGAAAATGCTTAACGAGATTACAATCAATAATTTAAAAAGTATTGATAAAACCACCTTAAAGCTTGCTCCGTTGACAATATTTACGGGTATTAACTCTTCTGGGAAATCAACGGTTATTCAAGCCTTAATGCTTTTAATAAAAAATAGTTGCATTAGCAATAGATATAGCATGGAGGAGTTAATACGATACCTAAATGATTTTCAAGTGATTCGAAATAAGAAAAATAATGCAAAATCAGTAGATATATCTGTAATTGACAATAGTGGTGAAAATCATACTCTAAAAATTACCGCAGATAAGGTAGAGAAAAAAATTGATTTACCTTATTTATATGAGAATGGCGAAGAAGGTGGAAGCGAAGTTTTCTATCTAAACGCCAATCGAATTGGTGCGCAAGACTTGGTGCAGATTTCTGAGAGAAAAGTCGGAAACTTAGGCGAGTATCTATTTTCTACTTTTGATAAGATAAAAGGTCACGTTCTTCCTGATTATTTATTAAAGTTTGAAGGTTCAAAAACGATTGGATATCAAGTTAGCCAATGGTTAACCACAATTACAAACTCGCCTATAGAACTAATTACAGAAAAAGTTGGTGACCAAGTAAAAGTATCTTTTAAGGTTAAAGAACTTGATACCGATATTTCGCCTTTCAATCTAGGTGCAGGTATGAGCTATATTGCCAAGGTGATAATAATTTGTATTATGGCTAAAAAAGGTGATTTGATTTTTCTCGAAAATCCTGAGGTTCAATTACATCCCAAAGCCCAAGCTCAATTAGGAGTTTTCTTAGCATTTATAGCTAATAGTGGTATTCAGTTAGTTGTAGAAACTCACTGTGAACATTTGATTAATAGAGTTGCCTACGAGGTTTATGAAGACCATATAATCAGTAGCGATGTTGTCATTCACTATAAAGGTGATGTAAAGCAGGACTTTGATACTATCTTGATAGACGAAAATGGTGAGTTTAATGATATTGACGGTCAGGTGATCGGCTTCCCATCTGGTTTTTTTGATGCAACTTTACCTGAGCTAATGGAAATGAGGTAGCTATGGCTGGGAAAATGGTTCTAAGTACTTCTCTTCTTGTGGCATATGAAAACATGGCTTTTGAACCTCATAAATACCAAAAAAAGTATAAGAGGTTAATGAAATTAATATCGTTGCCATACAGGACTAATAAGAAGCAATTATTGGAAGCAAAAGCAGCAGGCTTAAACTCATCTGTTTATGACCGTTTAATGCCACAGTTACAACACCTACCGGATAGAAACGACTCTATAGAAGAATTAGCATCAAAAACCAGCCTGAAAGTTATCTTGACTGAAGATTGTGAAGCTGTACTACCTTACGTATATTATCATTCGTCATTTATAGCTAACCAAATTACGGTAAGTTTGGGGGCGTCAGATGATCGGGCTAACCTTGTTAAGTATCTACAAATGTTATCTTCATGTGCAACAAAGGTAACGATTTGTGATAATTATTTGGCTGAAGGTTGGGGGAGTACCCAAAGTCTATTTCGAGCAGTTCTACCTAGACATAAGCTAGATATTCATTTTATTGAAACACCAGACATACTGAATGTGGAAAAAAATAGTAAAAAAGTAACAGATACTTTTGCCAAATCTATTTGTACTGAGTGGACGGTCTCAACAAGCTCCTTATATAGTGGTTCTCATGATAGATATTTACTTATAGAAGCATCGCAAGGTAAGGTTGAAGTAATGGTTTCCAGTGGTTTTGAACATATTTGGAAAGCCAATCCAAAAGAAGTTACTTGTGTAGTCAGACAGCTATAACATCAAAAACTTTCTACTTTAAGATGTGTGATTCATAGACATCATTTCAATATACTTGGTGTCTATGAACAGAGAAATTCAACAGCGGCTTACCTGGATTAAGCTGTATGAAGAGACCAATGATGCGGGTTTGGTTTGCCGTAGGTGTGGTATTTCCAGACCAACCCTCCGTAAATGGTGGAAGCGG
>NZ_PQBV01000012.1:0-4436 GCF_002964545.1 Pseudoalteromonas sp. T1lg10 | reverse complement strand
CGATGTCTTCTTCGACTGTGTGTTCAAGCACAGCTTGACGCATCAACTCTTCACTCTTGTCGTTGAACCTTGGTTCACTCGAGGCAAGAACTTCAGGTTGCAGCATCAACTCACCACCATCGACCATGCTCAATAACAGCTCAGCATTTAAGGTTGTCGCTGCTGGCACACCCTCGCCGGAGGCGGTGATGAACACGTTGAACTGAGCCTCTTCGATGGTACCGTCCGGATACTCAACTTGGTAGCTAAAGGTATCGGTTAAGGTTGAGCCAAACACTTCCAAGGCGCTGTCCGGGGTATAGGTGTAATTACCGTTTTCATCAATTTGCAAGGTACCGTATTGGCCCGCCAAGGTGATACCACCGGTTGGATCTTGGAAAGTTGTTCCATCGGTTGAGACCGTTAGGCTATAAGCTGGATCAAACAACACATCATTTTCCAGCAAGCTGCCGCTGGTCGTTTGCACTCCGTCAACAACGAACTGATCGAGGTGATGAATGGTCGAACTGAGGTCAACGCTAACGCCACCGATTAAGCTGACAACACCTGTATCGACATCCATCGACACGCGGTAGTCACCTTCGGTAAGACCGTATACAGTAAACTCGCCGTTACCGCCCAGTCCCAGTAGACCAATTAACTGGTCGCTGGAGAAAGTTTCGACCACTTGCCAGACGCCATCAACAAACTTCTCAACAGCGATATCAAGGCCTGAACCCAGTGAAAGCAGATCGCCACCGTCAACGGTCAAGGTGAGATCTTGCGTAGTATTTGCGGCGACTGTAATGGTGTCACTTTCTGTGTTGGTAATAACCGGGATTGTTGCGCCCAACAGCCCTAAAATCCACGTGTATTCGAGTGCGTCTGTGACGCTCATGCCAGCTTCAGAAGCGAAGTCGTAGCTGATCTCAGCGCGTGCAGTATCACCAGAGACGCCTTGTCCTGACAAATTGAAGTTCAGGTTTGCGGTGGAACTGCTAGTACCGTCCGAAATGGTGTAACTAAAGCTATCGCTGTCGCCTAAGCCGTCACGAACACCGTTAGCGACATAGGTGTAGCTACCATCTTCGAAGATGGTGAGGTCACCGAAGTCACCTTTAATTGTAACGCCTTCTGTACCACTACCAAGAACCGTTACTGTTTCGCCATTTGCATGAGTAACCTGCGTGACCACACCGCCTTGGGCAATACTATCGCTTCCGTCTCCATTGGCAGCGCCTTGAATGACGTTCCCCGAGGTAGAGGTGCTACCTTCAAACGCATATTCGGTAAGCGTTGAAGTGACATCCGTCCGTTGCAGCAACGTGAGTGTGTTACTCAAGAGTGCTTCGGCAACCGCATCGAGGACAGTATCGAGTAGGCTTGTTAAACCTAGTGCGTTAAGACCGTTGGTAAGGGTAGCAACCAAGTCTCCGACGCCAAGTGCATCAACTGCACCTAGGACCGGCTCAAGGATTAATTCACGTACCACGGTACCTAGACCAAGCGAACCTAAGATTCCACTGTTACTGCCATTCAGTGCGTTTTCCACAGCAGTTAGCACAACGTCTTGGTTCTCTTCACCCAGAACAACACCACCTTGACCTAGTTCAGTCAAGGAAATTGCACCGCTTCCGTCAGCATCAAACAGGGATTCAAGTACGCTTTCATCGTTGCGTACGACAACAATGTAATCGCCGGCAGGAAGACCTGAGAATTTCGCGACTAGGGTATCGTCACCCGTAACGCCGAGTAGGTTCAAGCCTGCGACATCGCCAACCAATGGGTTATCTGCTGACATCGCTGTGGCAACCACATTACCATTCGCATCGACAATTTCTACAATGTAGGCGTCAGCCACGGCAACTAATGCGTTTTGACTCACTTCAACCACGACTTCACCGAAATAACCCTGACCGACCGTAAGCTGTGTTCCTGCGATAGGAGAACCCGCTGTTGGTGCACCTTCTAACAAGCCAAGCACTTGCATGTCACAGTCAGTGACTGGGGTGCTTACGACACTGGTTTGCGCGCCTAGGTCCATATCAATGTTGTCGGTTTGCGCTTGCACCGGAGGCAAGTCACCGCCAGCAATGGTGATGGTGAGCAACGCCGAGTCAGAAGTTTCACCGTCTGAAAGGGTGTAGTTGAACACTTCGTTTTGTCCGGTCGAACTAGGATCACCGTTTGCGGTATAGGTATAACTGCCGTCAGCAGCAATTTCCAATACACCATAAGCGCCCTCAATGATTACCGTGCCCGTGGCTGGAACATTGACGCTCTCACCAGCTGCGTTAGTAACAGCGGTAACTTGGGCGCCATCAATGCTGGTATCTGCACCAGCGCCAACGATATCGCCCTCAATCAGGTTGCCTTGTGCGACCGTCTCTCCAGTGAAGCTGTATTCAGTTACCGTGGTGGTGATGTCGGTGCCTTGCAACAGCGTGAGAGTGTTGCTTAGTAACGCATCGGCGACAACACCTAAGATCTCGTCAAGGACGCTGGTTAAACCTAGTGCATCTAGTGGTCCAGTCAGTAGGTTAACTAGTTCACCTGCACCAATGGTTGTAGTGGTCTCAAGCAACCCTTCCAGAACACCGCGAACGATAGTACCCACATTGACCAATGGGATACCAAGCACTGCTTCATTGAGCGTTGTTTCAACTGTATCGAGAACAACGGCTTGGTTATCGGGACCAAGCACCACACCTGCACTGCCGAGCTCAGTAAGGCTGATATCCCCATTACCGTCACCATCCAACAACTCTTGCAACTTACTTTCATCATTGCGAACAACGACACTGTAGTTACCCGCTGCTAAGCCTGGAATCGAGATGGCAATAGTTTCATCGCCAGTGGTGTTGAAAATGTCTAAACCGCCGACATCGGCAAGTTGTGAGTTCGCACTGACACCTTGATAGACCAACTCACCGTTTTCATCATACACCTCAACAATATAGGCATCAGCAACAGCTGCAAGTGAGATTTGGCCAACCTCAATTTGCACGTCACCAAGGTTATCTGGTGCAACGGCGAAGGTTGCGCTCGCATCAGCGCCGCCGGTTGCTTCTGCTAAACCAAGAACCTGTACGTTCTCAGTTGATTGTGGTGGATTCACGGTGACCACCGGCTCGCCCATATCAATCGCATTGCCATCATTAACAGCATCAAGTGATTGAACGACCACATCTTGACTGCTAGTGCTAAGTGAATTACCAGCTGCATCGGTAACCGTTGCAATGACTGGGTAGGTGCCTGCAGGTAATGGGGCCCCCGATAAGTCAAGGCTCCAGTTGCCATTGTTATCAATGGTGAGCTCTGGCGAGGTGCCAAAGGTGTACTCGGTGCCAGCAACAGACACTGTCAAAGTAGTGTTGTCCGCAAGATCTATGGTGCCGTTGAAGATTAACGTAGTATCGCTCGTGATGAAGTCACCGTCGGTACCAGAATCATTGGAAATACTGTCAAAGGTGACGGTTTGACCATTGCCATTCCCATCTACAGCGGTATCAAGCGTAGTGGTATCGGTGACCGTGCCGGTATTGCCCGCGGCGTCAGTCACTGCCATGGTTACGGTCAATTCGCCGTCGGCGAGGCTTGACAGATCTTGCCCAGTGACTGTCAGGTTGCCGTTGCTATCTGTGCTGATCGCCGAGCTCGGTACCGTGATCGTAGTCACGCCATCACTGATGGTGATGCTGTTCACGGTGGCACCCGCTTCAACGCTGCCGGTGAAGCTCATACTCGTGGCTTCGTTCGCGTTGACCAGCTCATCGCCGCCGTCATTGAACGCGATGCTGTTCGCACCGTCGCCCGTGGTGGGCGCGCTGGTGTCGATGACTAGGTTGCCCGTGGCCGTGCCACTGTTACCCACCCCGTCGGTGGCGGTCACGGTGACCTCGTAGCTACCGTCCATAAGCGCTGGCAAGGTGTCGTCCACCAAGGTCCAGGTGCCGTCGCCATTGTTAGTGGCGGTGTAATCCACACCCTCGACAGTCACCACGATGCTCGCCTCTGGATCATCTATGGTGCCGGTCAAGGCCGGGGTTGTGTCATTGGTCGTGAGCGCATCGAGGGTGACTACAGGCGCACTGCCGTCAACAATATCGGATGCTGGCGCACTTTCGTTGCCTGCAGGATCCGTGGCGGTGGCCGTAACTTCGGTACCGTCAGCCAATGGGGTGTCAGGCGTGACGCGCCAGTTACCGTCACCGTCAGTGGTCGTGGTGTAATCCGCTGTGCCATCCCCGTCAACATCGACGTTGATTTCACTGCCTGGCTCTGCAGTACCGGTGATTTCAGTGCCGTTACCTGCTTCTACCGTAGGTGCGTTCGGTGCGGTCGTATCCAAGGTGGTGGTATCGGTGACCGTACCTGTATTCCCTGCGACGTCAGTCACTGTCATGGTCACGGTCAATTCGCCGTCGGCGAGGCTGGACAGATCTTGCCCAGTGACT
>NZ_PQBV01000051.1:189887-578203 GCF_002964545.1 Pseudoalteromonas sp. T1lg10 | reverse complement strand
CTTTCCAAACGAACTGAAAATCGATGAGAAAGATCGCATCTTTGAGCAAGCGTTATTTGCCTCTCGACGGACCAATAAACAAGAAAAAGTCGTTGGCTTACAACGCCGCATGCACATTGTCGAAGAGCAGCTCGGCATCTTACGCCCCATGGTGGCGTCCGAGTCGGTCAGTCAAATGGAGCTGCTCCGGTTAGAAAAGGAGCTTGAAGATTTAAAAGGACAGATCATCGAAGTCAGCAACAATTACATGCAGGACGCCTACACCGAATTGACTCAAAAGAAAGCAGAGCTCAATGCCCTGAACGAGTCTTTAGTGCAGCGGCAAGATCAGTTGACTCGCACCCAAATCACATCGCCCGTCAAAGGTATGGTGAATGACATTTTGGTTACCACACGCGGTGGTGTGGTGCAGCCGGGTGAGCCTATCATGTATGTCTTACCGATTGATGAGCAATTACTGATTGAAGCGAAAATAGCCCCTGAAGACATCGCATTTTTAGCACCTGGAATGTCAGCGAAAGTGAAAATCACGGCGTATGACTTTTCGATTTACGGGGATCTCGAAGGCGAAGTAATTCAAATTAGTCCGGATACGATTGAAGAGGAAACGGCACAAGGCAAAGCGTACTTTTATCAGATCCTGATTACTACCGAAGGGAATCAGTTAGTTAAAGGTGATAAGAGCTACCCCATCCGGCCCGGCATGATTGCACAAGTGGATGTGTTAGGAGGTAAACGCACAGTTCTCAGTTACCTCTTAAATCCGCTTCTGAAAGCTAAACTCAACTAAGTAACACAAACAAGAAGTACCCCCCTTGGTGGTACTTCTTGATATCGAATTAGCCTGACAGCCACTCCAAGTAGGAATTAGCCAGACACCTACTCCAAGATTTCAAATTAGCAAGACACCAACTCCAATATTTTTCACTTCCAGGCCGATTGTCTACACTTTGAGTGCAAAATAACTAAGACACCCACTCCAAGGTTTCACACTTCCGGACTCCTTGACTACACTTTGAGGGTTCTACTCAAGGAGGAGTGAATCATGGCAACGCCTCGGAAAAACCAAATCAGTCTGGCTGACACCCCTTATTATCACTGTATTTCTCGCTGTGTACGGCGCGCCTTTTTATGTGGTGAAGATGCACTGACCGGCCGCTCTTATGAACATCGCCGCGACTGGGTTGAAAGCAAGTTATTAAAGTTAGCTCGTATTTTCTGCATAGATGTGTGTGCCTACGCGGTAATGAGCAACCATACCCATGTGGTGCTGCATGTGGATAGGCGCAAAGCCCAGCGCTTAACGGATAAAGCCATTGTGCTGCGTTGGCATAAACTATTTAAAGGCACCTTGCTCAGTCAACGTTTTGTGCAAGGGGAGTCGTTAGATGGGGCCGAATTGGCCGCTCTACAAGGTCGAATCTTGATTTATCGGAAGCGCCTTAGTGATATCAGCTGGTTTATGCGAGTGCTCAATGAAGGGATTGCCCGTCAAGCCAATCGTGAAGATGAATGCACCGGCAGATTCTGGGAGGGCCGATTTAAATCTCAAGCGCTTCTTGATGAAGCTGCCCTTATTGCCTGCTTAGCCTATGTGGAGTTAAACCCGATTCGCGCCAAGGCCGCCGACTTACCCGAACAATCCGATTATACGAGCGTGAAAGCCCGCATCGAATCAGCAAAGAAGGGTAAGCAACCTTCCACTTTAATGCGTTTTGTTGGACACCCTCGTAAGCCTATGCCGAAAGGCCTGCCTTTTGAGCTACGCAGTTACTTAGAGCTGGTTGAATGGACGGGGCGATGTATACGCGAGGATAAACCAGGTTATATTGCATCTGACGCAACCCCCATACTTGAACGACTCGATATTAGCCCAGTAAATTGGCTGTCCCTGGCCACCTCATTCACCAAGGTTTTTCGCGGCGCGGTGGGTAAGGAGCAAGCATTAACAACCTACTGCCAGCATCAACACCGAAAACGACGTGTGGATTTAAGCAACAGCCAAGCACTGTTTATTTAAACTCAACTTCCTTTCCCTTTATCGCTCACTAAGCCCGAAAGTATCCAATACGCACGTCCAAAATTCACGAAAATGATAATAATGAAAGGAAAATTGTCGAAAAACGTTCGAACTGGGCAACACTCACTTTAAAATTCATCTCCCCTCATTCCGTTGGAAAAACTCTATCTTTAAAATGGCTGTCTTGGTTATGTCTCTTAAGATGGGTGTCTTTGTTATTTTCTTCGTTGCAAAAACTCTATCTTTAAAATGGCTGTCTTGGTTATGTCTTTTAAGATGGGTGTCTTTGTTATTTTTTAAAGTGGGTGTCTTGTTTACTCCCTCTTGTTTACTCCCGAGTTTGACCGCTGCGCGCGCTTTTTCATCTCCTAAAATAGCTCCAACTGGTCGTAGCAGTGCATAAAATAGTCTATAACTATTTCAAATAGCTCAATAATTGTATTTTCACACTTAAGTCGTAGCTATTTTTTCTTTCAATCTTTGTTTTTGTTGATAGGATGTTTCCTAAAGGTTAAATCGGTTGACCTGAGTTAGCCGCGATAACCATCATAGAAATTATAATAAGTGCTTTAGCTTACTCTTCTACCTCTCCACCCTCAGGTGCGTCAATTGAGCAAGAAGAGCAGGCAGGATAATCAACAGGACATATATGACAACACATCGATTAAATATGCTGGCAGTTGCCGTCGGCTTAGCCGTTTCTACGGTCTCAGTGCAGGCTGAAGAGTCACAACAAGTCAAAGCAGATGAAAAAATTGAAGTAATTTCGGTACTGGGCTCGCGCATGGCCAATCGCACGGCCACAGAGTCTACATCGCCGGTTGATTTGATTGACTCGGACGACCTCAATAAGGGCGGCTTTACCGAACTGGGTCAAAGCTTACAGGCTACTGCGCCTTCGTTTAACTTTTCTCGTACCCAGGTGTCGGACGGCTCTGACTTGTTCCGTCCCGCGACTCTTCGTGGTTTACAGCCGGACCAAACCCTGGTGCTGATCAATGGTAAGCGTCGTCATAACCAGTCTATCTTTGGCCTAAATGGTACGGTCGGCGCGGGTGCGGCGGGTACCGACATGAACGCTATTCCATTGATTGCGCTAAAAGGCGTTGAAGTTTTGCGTGATGGTGCCGCTGCGCAATATGGCTCAGATGCCATTGCCGGTGTTATTAACCTTTCTTTAAACAATTCAACTGGTGTTACAACAGGTTACGTTCAAGCTGGCAGCACAGGCGAGGGTGATGGTGATACCATTTCCATCGGCCTAAACCGTGGTTTTGATATCGGCGATGACGGTGGATTTATCAACTTCTCAGTTGAATATCGTGATGCTGATGGCACCAACCGTGCCGAGCGCGACATTGGTGGCTCGGTCGATGTGCCGTATGGCACCTTATCTGACGACGTGCGTTGGGGACAAGGTAATGCCGATAGCGAATTTACCTCACTGTTTTACAATATGGTCCTGCCTATGGACGACATCGAGCTGTATTCGTTCGGTGGCTACTCAAACCGTACTGCCTTGGGTAATGGCTTTTATCGAAACTTCGATCAGGCCGCCAAAAACGTGGTGCAGGTTTACGGCGATGGTTTCTTACCGCGCATTGATAACGAGGCGGAAGATATTTCCTTCGCTCTTGGCCTTCGCGGCGAGATAAACCCGGATTGGGGCTATGATGTTTCAGCGGTTTATGGTGAAAACACCTATGATTTCCACTCGAAAAACACCATCAACGCCTCATATGCGGCCGAGTATGTGTTCAATAACCCGGATGCATCGGATGCGGATATCATAGCCAATGCAGGCCCTCGCGGTGGTTATTCCGGTGGTTTCCGTTTTGATCAAACCACGGTTAATGCAGATCTAAATGGTACGCTTGATATCGGCCGCGCAGATCCTGTGTATCTGTCTGTTGGTGCCGAATACCGTAAAGAGAATTATGAAATCGTCCCAGGTGAAGAAGCCTCTTATGCTTGTGGTTTGGCCAATATGGATACCTCTTACCCGTCGGTAAACGATCCTGATCAGTTTGCCGAATGTGGTTTCCAAGCCTATAACGGCTTGCGTCCTGAAGCCTCAAACGATGAAAGTCGACACAGCTATGCCTTGTATGCGGATGCCGAAACCTTGATCACCGACGCTTGGCAGGTGAGCGCGGCGTTGCGTTATGAAGATTTCTCCGATGCCGGCGACGACATCATAGGTAAACTTGCGACTCGCTATGAAGTAAATGATGACTTCGCCATTCGAGGTGCAATTTCGTCGGGCTTTAGAGCGCCGTCACTACAACAAAGTGCTTACACTGCCTACACCACTAACCTGGGTGCCAGTGGTGAATTAGAGCAGTCGTTTACGGCAACGGCTGGCTCGGATTTCCCTTCTGCTCTGGGTGTGGATAGCCTGGAGCTTGAGAGTTCAGAAAACCTTAGTTTTGGCTTTGTTTGGGATTTCAGCAGCGAGTTGTCGCTTACCGTTGATTTCTATCACGTTGAGATTAAAGACCGCATTACTCTAGGTAGCTTGATGTCTGCCGAAGATGTGGCCTTCAGCCCAGAAGCTGTGGCAGCCCTTAACGCCACAGGTGCTGCGCAGGCAAACTACTTCTCTAACTCGGTAGACTCAACCACTAAAGGGGTGGATATCATCGCCGCGTATAACACAGATTTATACGATGGTGCTTTCTCTGCGACCTTCGCCGGTAACTTAAATGAGACCGAAATCGACGATGTAAACGCGCCGCAGGGCATCCCTGATAACATTGCCCTAGATGATCTACAACGTAGCTTCTTAACTGATGGCCAACCGGGCGAGCGTGCAACTTTAACGTTCGAATATGAGCGTGGCGATTACAACAGCATGTTGCGTTTTAACTATTATGGTGAAACCGATGTGAGTTACTTCGGTCAGGATCATATTCCTCTACCGGATGAGTTATCACCTACGGGTTCATTTAAAGACACCAGTACCGTTGAATCGGCCGTGCTAGTGGACGTAAATGTGGGTTATCACCTATCTGATGAGGTTATGCTGTCTGTGGGTATCGACAACCTGTTTGACGAAACGCCGGATGAGCTAGGTGAAGATGAAGTGCTTGATTTTATTTCAAATCAGGCATTTAAATACCCGCTTCGCGCTGTGCCTTATGGCTTTGATGGTATGACCTATTATGCGAAAGTAAGCTTTAGCTTCTAAACGCTAACGAATTAAAAAGCACGCGAAAGCGTGCTTTTTTGTGCCTGTCACTTCTGCGCTTAACGCCTAGCGTTTATCGCCTATTGCGTAGCAACTAGTTGCTGCAGTTTTTACCACGGCAGGGCTTATCGCCGCCGCCACCGCTGCCCCCGCCGCTTTCGGTAACATCCACACCTATCCAGTTCGACCAGCTTGATGCGCCGCTGTTATTAAATGCACGTAGACGATAGCGGAAGGTGCCTGCGCCGCTGCTATCCACCAAGGCGGTTTGGTCTGCACTGACAGGGCCGATAGAAGTGGTGGATTGCCACACACCCGCTAGTTTTTTATGGGCCTTTTCTCGTTGCAGCTCATAGCCGCTTTCGTCGCTTACATCATTCCAACTTATGACTGCGGTGCCATCGCCACCATCAAGAACCGCAAAATTTCCCGGCGTCAGAGGTGGCAGCGGATTGCTGCTGGCATTGAGGGCACCGGCCAGATTTAAGCGTCCGTTTAGCGACCAGGCTTGCATATTCTGGCCTCCGGCTCCACTGACATCGGCACCTTGCTCCAGGCGCTCACGCACCGCCTGGTTACAGGGCACACCCGGAGCAGCTTCGCAGCTAGCAGGGTCGGCCAGGCCATCGCTATAAAAGTGCGCCCAGACCACAGCCGCCGCGCCGGCAACAAAGGGGCTGGCCATGGATGTGCCGGAATACCAATCCAGGCAGGCATCGTTATCGGGGTCAAAAATCGTTCCCAGTATTTCCGCGTAGAAAACACAGAGCTCATTGGGAACCGTGGAGATAATATGGTCGCCCGGCGCCATCATGGATATCCAGTTACCGAAATTAGAAAATGAAGCCCTGTCATCATTTCGCTCCGTGGCACCTACGGCTAACACAGGGTCATAGGCCGCCGGATAGGTGAGGGTGTTAACACCATCATTACCCGCTGCAGCGATCAGCACTGCACCTCTGCTCCAGGCATAGTCGACGGCATCGGACTCTGTTTGTGTCCAGCCGCCTAAGCCGGCAGGCTCGCCGTTTTCATCTACGGCATCGCTGGCATAGCTCATATTGATCACGTGATAGCCGTTATCGGCAGCGTAGGTGATCGCCGCTGCAGACGAAGACACAGGGCAGACGCCGACTATCACATAAATGCCCAGTGGCGGCATTAGATCTATGGTGTATTCAAAACAGGTTTTTAGGTTACCCACGGCGCTGTTCCAGCCAACCCCGGCAATGCCTATGTCATTGTTGGTGGCCGCTGCGGCTATGCCCGCCACATGGCTGCCGTGAGCGGCGACATCATCGAGTGTGGTGCTGTAGTCGGTGACAAAACTGACTTCTTCGACGCATTTTCCTGGGGCAATAAATTCAAGGCTCCCACCGGGGCGAGCGGCGGTGCGGCAGTCGACGCCGGTATCGAGAATGGCAATTTTCACCTGGCTGGAGCCGGTGCTGAGATCCCAGCCTTCTGGCGCATCTATATCCGCGTCCACTCGGCCAACTAGGTCCTGCACTCCGGTTTGCGGGTTCATCAGCAATTGCCCGGTATTATTCAGACCCCATTGCTCTTTAAACCATTGGTTGTCGGTGCCGGTGGGCGGTGGATCTTGACCTTCATCGGGGATCAATAAGACTCGATAGTGATCCGGCTCGGCGTAAAGGACATTGGGGTTATTGCTGAACATCTTGATGCTTTTGCCGACACTGCCAGCGGGCACTTTAATGATATGCACGCTGAGCGGGGATATGACTCTTTGTGGTGAGCCGCCGGCCATGGCCGCTAGCTGGCGAACCTCTTCAGCCTTGGTGCCCGGTTTGAATTTCACCAGCACCCGATCCGGGGCGTAAGCGGGAATGTCATAGCGGCCTGGAACCTCGACGGCACCCTCTATGGTGCTAGGAGCTGCATGGGCATGGCTATAACTCAGGACAAACAGTAGCGATAACAAAAGACGATGAAAACTTTGCACTTTTTCTCTCCTTTGAACTTTTTAAATGTTTCCTGTCGGCGTTACCGCAAGGTCATCTCCTGACCTTAGGCCCGTTACTGTGCACTTAGTTACCAAATGGGATGCAAATATTGGCTGCCAATTTTGGATGTTAAGAACAGCCGCACAGACCAGCTTAACTTCCTAAGTCTAGAAGCCTTTTGCGTCATGGCAATGTTCAATGTTGTGATTGGTACTTTAGGGTTAAGGATGAATAGGGACAAAAAAGCCCCGCCTGCAGGCGAGGCTCGATTTACTAGTTTCATTTCGCTTGGCGTATTACTTATGTTCCAATTGATTATGAATACTGGCGACCAATTCCCTGGGAATGCAAAGCTGATTTGCCAGCGCCTCCAGGTAATGAGTAGAGGCGGCTTGTTGCAAGTCGATAGCAGTGACGCTGGCGGCATACACCTCGATACCGGTTTTTGCATCCGGCACTGTGTTTACTAGTTCGGACAAGGTCATGGGCTTTCGCAGCTCATCGAAGAGCATGGCTTTTTCCGTGACCGTAAGGGCCATATTTTCCACGCTGGCAAAAATCTTTTGACGCTCTGCTTCGTCGATATGGCCATCGGCATAGGCGGCGGCTATCATCGCCCGCATAAGCAGTAATTGCCCCGACTCATTGTGATCATCGACCACCTCGGTAAAGGCCTGCTCTGGCATGCGTGCCGGGGTGTAATCAAAAGTGCGGCCACTGCTATTGGCCGAGTGCGTGTCCTGAGCTGATTGCGGTGGGTATTCCCTGTGTACCTGGCCCGGTTGGGCGGTCTCGCTTTTTTGCGAATATTGCTGGTAGGCCTTCCACGCAAGCCCACCCACGGCGGCTAAGGCGCCATATTTAAGCGCCTTTTTACCCACCTTCTTGCCTTTTTTGCTTGTTGCCAGGCTGGTTAATCCGCCACCGGCCACGCCGCCTAAGAAGCCACTGAGCGCCCCTGATTTATTCAGGCTGCCCACTAATTTTTGTAACTCTTTCATCACTGCGTCCTTTTCTCTGTGGTGAGCACACCATATGCCAATTTTTTTGAAATGAAAACGGCGGTTTTGTTACAAAGCGCTACAAGGGCAGCCAAGTCTAGATGCGATCCTTGGGCGTTGAGGTTAGGGTACACATGGTATCAATCCAGCCGCTTGGTGAAACGCTTGGCAGCGGCGATAATACCGAAAATGGTAAAGGCACCAAGCCAGAGTGAGTCTTGCCATAAACTGCTGATTTCGGCGCTGCGCAGCACCAGGGCTCTGATCATGCGAATAAAATGCGTTGCGGGCAGGGTTTCAGCAAGCCATTGTGCCGCAACGGGCATGCCTTCATAGGGAAACATAAACCCCGAAAGTAAAATGGACGGCAACAACACAAACAGGGTCATTTGCATCGCCTGCAACTGGTTTTTGGCAAAGGTCGAAATTAACAGCCCCAAGGTCAAACTGGCAGAAATAAATAGCAGAGAACTCAACAAGATCTCCAGAGGCTTGCCATTGATCGGCACATCAAACAGAAAGTGGCCTAAGCCTAAGACGATCACCACCTGAATTAAGCCGACGAAAATATAGGGCACAATCTTGGCTATCATCAGCTCAAGGGGGCGTACCGGGGTGTTAATTAACAGCTCCAGATTACCCCTTTCCCGCTCGCGCACTATGGCAATGCTGGTGAACAGCACCATGGTCATGCTCAAGATGATGGCAAGTAAACCGGGCACTATATTCACCGCAGTTCTGCGGCTGGGGTTGTAGTACAGGGCGATTTCAAAGGTATGGCCGGCACTCACTAATGCCTGTTGGCTATTGGCAGATTTAGGGTCGAGCGTAAAAGGCATATTCTGCAAGGCGGAGATAGCGCCGCCAATAACGCTGTCGGTGCCATCAACCAGCCAGTGCGCAAGGGCCCGCTGTTGCGCCAGGCGCTGATTGATATCATGAGGAATGACGAGTACCGCCCGCACTTCTCCGGCTTGTATGGCGGCTTTTGCCGCTTCTGGGGTCTCAAAGGCTTTTGTAAAATCAACTACCTGGGTTGCGCGCACCGTTTCAAGCAGCAAGCGTCCGGTTTGATTATGGCTTTGGTCGACGAAGGCGACGGGGATATGACGTACATCGGTATTGATGGCATAACCAAACAACAGCAGTTGTATTAAGGGAATAATCACTATCATGGCAAAGGTAAGGCGATCGCGCGTCAGCTGCTTTACTTCTTTGAACATCACGGCACGAATACGGACAAATGAGATCATGCTCGGCTCGCTCCGGTAACGCTCACAAACACATCTTCTAAGGTGGGGCGCGCCAAGGTCAGCTCCACCTGCTGTAATTCCGGGAATTGAGATTTAAGCCATGCGATAGGGTTTGCGACTTGCTCATCGACCAGAACCCTAAGCCGTACTCCTAACTGCGCGGCGGAGCGCACCTGTTTATTGGCAATCAGTTTAGATTTTAACGAGCGCAAGCCAGTAGTTTTAACCTCAACTATGTTTACCCCCATATTGCGCATCAACTCTTCCGGCGAGCCATCGGCCCGTATCACCCCGGATTCCATAATCGCCAAGCGATGGCAACGCTCCGCTTCGTCCATATAGTGAGTGGTGACCAAGATGGTGGTGCCTTGCTCGGATAAGTCGAATAATTTCTCCCAAAAATTACGGCGGTTTTCCGGGTCTACGGCGGAGGTGGGTTCATCTAAAAACAAGAGTTCGGGCTTGTTAATGGTGGCGCAGGCCAAGGATAAACGCTGCTTTTGCCCGCCGCTCATGCCGCCGACAATCTGTTTTTGTAATTTATCCAGTCCGTAGGTTTGCATCTGCTCCTGAGTGCGACTTTTGAGTTTGGCTCTACTGATACCGTAAATTTGCCCCATAAAAAGCAGGTTTTCTGCCACCGTTAAATCTTCATATAACGAGAATTTCTGGGTCATATAGCCGATCCGCAGCCTTAATGCGTCCGCCTGCTTTGGGATGCTCAGCCCTAACACCTCAACCTGGCCAGCAGAAGGAGTGAGCAGCCCGGTAAGTACGCGAATAGTGGTCGATTTGCCGCAGCCATTGGGCCCCAAAAAGCCATAAATTTTGCCTTTTTCCACATTCAGCGAAATATTGTTGATGGCCTTTAGGTCACCAAATTGCTTGGTGACATTATGAGCCTTAATCACTAATTCGCCCATGCTTAGCGCACCCCTAGCGCAGCTTTATCTGCACGGGAATACCCGCAGGCAGGGCGTTGGTGCTCGTCGGTAAGTCAATTTCGGTCAGATAGACCAGGCGCGAGCGATCGCCTTCGCTCATGCTGCGATAGGGGGTAAAAGCGGGTTCCACGGACACCCAGCGAATAATGCCGGCGACCTCATTTTCCACCCCATCGATGCGCACCATTATTTTTGTGCCGGCGGCCATTTTCGCCTTGTATGGCTCGGGAACATACACCCGGGCATAGGGAGTGCTGTTGGCCTGTATGATTGCCACTATACTGTTTTCTTTCACCCGCTCGCCTATGTTGTAGGGGAGTGAGTCTAAAATGCCGTCGCGAGAGGCCCTGATGGTCATATCCGCCAACTGGGCTTGTTTATACTGCACATCCGCTTGCGCCGCTTTGAGTGCAAACTGAGCTTGTTGAATGTCTTCTATCCGAGAACCGCTTTGCAGTTTGTTGAGGCTTTGCTGTGCTACCTCGACAGCCGCTGTGGCCGAATCTCGGGTGGCAATGGCGTTATCCAGCTCCGCTTGTGAGGCCAGGGATTTTGCTACCAGCTCATGTGCGCGCTTCAGCTGCAATTCGGCCTCATGGGCGCGAGCCTTTGCCGAGGCCAGGTTCGCCTCAGCAGCGCGAATGTCTTCTGCTCTTTCGCCATTGAGTAATTTTGTCAGCTGCATCTGGGCTTGCTGCTCAAGCGCCTTGGCCATATCTAAGGTGGCCAATTGCTTTGTTTGATTAAATTCAACCAGGATATCGCCCGCTTTGACCTCGGCGCCTTCGGCAATGGGTTGAGCCGTGATCACCTCATTGGCGGTGGCCAGCAAGGTCACCCTGTCACGCTCAAGAATACCGAAAGCGGTATTTGAGTCGCTGTCGCTGCATGCCATTAAGCTGGTTAGCAAAACGAACCAAAGCGGGATGTATCTTAATTTCATGTAGCTCGCCCAAGGTTAGGAGCAAATTAGTAAATCACGTCCTGTTAGATATAAGTTTAGTTTAAATTTATAAAGGGATATTTTTCAAAAAGTTGCTTTGTCGCCATGGTTGTAGGTCGGGATTTTATCGCGACAAATATGCTCTAAGCAGGCGATGTCGGCGCGAAGCACCGACCTACAATTTATTGCATGTCCACTATGCGGGTCAGGGTTGGCTTGGCCTTATCAACATCGCCAATTTCCTGAAAGACCACTCGACCTTGCTCGTCCAATAGCGTCATTAGATTAGAGTGGGCCACTTCGTTGTCATCGCTTTTTTGGTATTTGATATTGAGTGCCATGGCCAGGGCTCTGACATCCTGAGAGTCGCCCGTTAACAGGGTCCAATGATCGGGTGCCAGCTTGCGGCGCTCGGCAAAGGACTTAAGCATCTCTGGGGTATCCGAGTCCGGAGTCAAAGACACCAAAACAAAACCGACCTCGTTTTGCAGCTCGGCTGGGAGCGATTGCTGCACCTGTTGCATGGTCATCACTATGGTCGGGCAGGTATGCAGGCAGTGGGTGTAAATCAGGCTGACCAACTGTTTTTTCCCCTGCAGGGCCGCTATGTTAAGGGCCTTATTATCCTGGGTTTGCCACTGGCTATTAAGGTGATAAATGGAATCGCCGGGTAGCTCAGCAGTCAGTTCGCCAGCGAGGTCGCCGGCCAGGCTTTTAGCGCTGGAAAATAATAAAAATGTGGATGTTATTAGCAAACTAGTGAATTTTTTCATCTTCTTCTCCGGGTGCTGATGCCGCATTGGCAGCGCAGCGAAAACCTAAATTGGGAAGGGTATATTTGGCCTCTAAGCTACTGCGAAAGCCGTAGCGCATAAAGGCGGCATAATCACCTGGGTCAACGGCGCCAGTGACGCCTGCAGCACAAAATAGTTTGGTATCTATGGCGCTGTCGGCGCGAGACTCGCCGGTCACCAAGGAGGAATTAAAGTCCTCAGTCCATTCCCATACCAAACCATGGAGGTCGTACACCCCCCAGAAGTTGCTCTCGGTCAAGCCGATATCGGCCAGGGCGCCTTGGCTTGGGGTGCTGTACCAGGTTAAGATCTTTTGTTTATATCCAGGCTCTTGTGAGCCATCGGCCTGAGTCTCGCTAGCCAGTGCCGCAAGCTCCCATTCGGCCACGCTGGGCAGGCGTTTTCCCTGGGTCCGACAATAGGCATCGGCAGCAAACCAGGATACATGAGTGACGGGAGCCTTAGGTGCGCTAAAAGGCACTGAGCCTTGCCGTTCCTGCCAGTGTTGCAGGTAGGTAGGCTCGGCAAAAAGCGCCGCCATTCGTTCTTTACGCCACCTCGGGTGGTCTTGGGTAAACTGCCAGAATTCCTGATTGGTCACCGGGTATTTATCGAGGTAAAAACTGGCGACCGATTGCATCGGGCTGTCTTTGCTCATATACAGGGGGCGATAATCGCCGCCGCTCACTAACACCTGCTCACCGGCTCCGCTTAGAGCCAGTGAAACAGATACCAGTAGCAGGGAGGTGCTAAGCATATTCGCTCTTACCTTAATGCGCTTTTTGCTTACGAACCTTTTGCACCTGTTCAACCGTGATCTCACCACCCTTATTATCCCAAGAGTTTAAGATGAAGGTTAAAACATTGACAATTTCGTCGTCATCAAGCTGCATGGCCGGCATCACGCTGTTAAAGCTTTCGCCGTTGACTTTAATCGGGCCTTCAAGACCATGAACAATGGCGCTGATCCCCCGGGTTGGATCTTCGTTAAAGTAGTCGGACTTAGCCAGCGGTGGGAAGGCTTGAGCAATGCCTTGGCCATTGGGTTGGTGACAGGCGGCGCAGTTGGCGTTATAGATACGCTTACCGAAGGTGATCTTATCCTCTTTGCTTTGCGCTTTGGCGACCTGGTATTCCCCTTCTATGGTTTGGATAGCCGAGCCTTCTGGTTGATAGATGGCATCGCTGATCTTACCCGAATACACCACCTTATCTTCTTCACCTTTGACATTGATCATGCCCAGGGCACCCTTGTTAAAGGCGCGGAAGATGGAGTGATCCACCATGATCAAATTGCCTGGTACTTGTACTTTAAAATCGACAATTGCCGAGCCGCCTGCCGGTACCAAGGTGGTTTGAATATTATGGTTTTTGGCGTCGCCACCTTCGATATACACGGTATCGAAAATCTCACCGATAACATGGAAGGAAGACACTAGATTAGGACCGCCATTACCCACGTAGAGGCGGATGGTTTCGCCTACCTTGGCAGTTAAGGAGTTTTCCCCTGTAAGGCTGCCCACGGCACCATTGAAGACCACATAGTCAGCGTTTTCTTCTATGGCTTTTTCCATATCGAAGGGTTGCAGGCCGGCTTCACCGTATTTGCCCTTGGTGTAAAAATCACCCTGCATCACATAGTATTCACGGCCCACCTTAGGCAGGCCATCTTTTGGCTCAACCAAGATAAGGCCGTACATGCCGTTGGCTATGTGCATACCTACAGGTGCCGTCGCGCAGTGATACACGTATAAGCCCGGGTTCAGAGCCTGAAACGCAAAAGTAGAGGTGTGTCCCGGAGCGGTAAAGGATGAAACTGCGCCACCCCCTGGCCCGGTAACCGCGTGCAGGTCGATATTGTGCGGCATTTTTGAGCTTGGGTGATTGGAAAGATGGAATTCAATCTCATCCCCTTCTTTAACGCGAATAAAACTGCCCGGCACAGTACCGCCAAAAGACCAGTACACGTATTCTACGCCATCGGCCATGGTGCCGATTTTTTCGATTGTTTCCAGGTGCACTACCACGCGCGCATTATGATCGCGGCTAATAGCCGGAGGCACATGCGGGGGGGCAGTAAGTACGGCGTCTTCAACGGGGAGTGCTGAAGCTGTGCCAAGGTAGGAATAGGCCGTTATAGCCAGAGTGATCCACAGTGTTTTTACACCCATAGTCCTTACTCCGTGTGTTGTCGGGTTATAACCCTAGTATTTGGTTGTGTGCATATTTTGTTCTTGAATACACACAGGTATACAGGCCCGCGATGTGATGGGACGTGCCAGCTCAGCGATAAATCGAGCACTGCAAAAACTATCCATAACCAGTATTAGCGACTCCTTAAAAACTGGCATGATCCAGATCATCTTTGTTACATATTTAACAAAAGAATGAAGCAGTGGTTTCTGGGTTTGTCAAAATCGGTGGCGGTGGATATTTGTGGAAAAATATGCACTAATAAAATAATCACAAAAACTAAATAAATATTCACGGTGTAAGGCTTATGAGTGGTAGCGAAACCCAAAGTGTGTATGTAGTTGATGACGATCCTGTGGTGCTTGATGCCATTGCCGAGCTGCTGCAATCCGTCGAGTTAAACACCCATACCTATGCTTCGGCGCAGCAGTTTTTCGATGCCTACAACGATGACATGAGCGGCTGCCTGCTGCTTGATATTCGTATGCCCGAGATGAACGGCATGGAGTTGCAAAAGCGCTTAAGCGACATTAATGCCAAGCTTCCCATTATTTTTATCAGCGGCCATGCCGATGTTTCGCTGGCGGTGCGGGCGATGCGCGAGGGTGCCTTTGATCTCATTGAAAAACCATTTAGAGACAATGACTTGCTTGAATGCATTTATGGCGCCTTGAAAAAAGACAAGGAGGCCAGGGCGGGGCAAGCGGGACAGGCTGAGATTAAGGAACGGCTGGCAACCCTAACTAACCGGGAGCGCGAAATTTATGATCTGGTGGTCGCCGGCAAGGCTAACAAGGTGATGGCCATCGAGCTGGGTGTGAGCCAGCGCACGGTGGAAATTCACCGCGCCCGGGTGTTTAAAAAAATGGCCGTGCGTTCGTTGGCCGAGCTGGTACGAATGAACACCCTGCTAGACTCTTAGCGCTCACCTATCCCAGCCCTTAGGTCCCAGCCCTTAGGTCCCAGCCCTTAGGTCCCAGCCCTTAGGTGCCGACGCTGGCCGGTCAGGGCGCCATTTATCTTTTCATAACACATCTTTTTTACATAAATATAACGCTAACTGACTTTTGTCAGTTGGCGCTCGTGTGTTTTCTGTAAATTGAACTGGCCAAGTATACAAAACCAAACTCAATAAGCGCTCGCGTGTGCATCTGCCGCGTCGGGCAAATGCGTTTCCCCCGCCTTAGGGAAACCGACAAACACATGTTGAGGAGGCTTTTGATGAATTTCAAAAAGTCACAAATTAGCTTATGCATCTCCTTGGGTGCAGCAACGTTGGTTGCTGGCCCGGTCAGTTATGCAAAATCGGCACAGCCGATCGTCAATGAAGCTGTGGTACACACCACAACTCGCCCTTTAATTCAGTTGGCCGCAGCGGTCAATAAAGACGCTAAAGCACGTCTTCAGATCGGTAAAATGGATGCCATCAGCGGTGAAGTGTCGCATAAAACCAGCGAAGTGATTCAAAACTTCGAGCTGCCGTTTGTAACCAGCGAATCGCAAAAACATGCATCCACATTAGACGCATACAGCAATCTATCCATGCTTGAGCCGTTTATGGCGGCGAAAAACGTGCAAACCGACTTTGCCGGCGATACCATGCCGGCGCCGCAGTTAAGCTTTGACGGCGTCGATAACGTCAATCGCGTAGCACCGCCCGACACCGTAGGTGATGTCGGCCCGAATCACTATGTGCAAATGGTGAACGTATCGTTTGCGGTATGGGATAAGCAAGGCAATATGCTGATTGAGCCAACCCCGACCAATGCCCTGTGGAATGAACTCGGTGGTATCTGTGCAGCGAACAACGATGGCGACCCCATTGTGCTGTACGATCAATTTGCCGAGCGTTGGATGGTGAGTCAGTTTGCCATCAACCCAAGCGATTATCATGAATGTATCGCCATCTCCAAAACCTCGGATCCGACCGGCGAGTGGCACTTATATGACTTCAAAATCAGTGAAGTCAAAATGAACGACTATCCGCACTTCGGTGTTTGGCCCGATGGCTATTATATGTCGGTCAACCAGTTCTACCTTGATGGTCGTGAAGATCAGTGGGGTGGTGCCGGTGTCGTTGCCTTTGAGCGTGATAAAATGTTGCGCGGCGAATCGGCGCGAATGATCTATTTCGACGATCCACACCCGGTGCTCGGTGGTATGTTACCGTCCGATCTCGATGGTATGACGCCGCCGCCAGAGGGCGCGCCGAACTACTTCTTGCAACCCATCGATGAGTCGCAAGGTTACGACAGCGACGAAATGCATGTCTGGGCCTTTAAAGCAGACTGGGAAAACCCAGAAAACTCAACCTTTGAGCAGGTGGCCGCGGTGCCGGTGACCGGTATGGATTTCAGCAGCTGTAGCGGCGGCTGTATTCCGCAGCCGGGTGTATCAGCCGAAAACTACCTGGATAAAATCCCTTACCGTCTTATGAACCGCCTGGCGTATCGTAACTTTGGCGATCATGAATCTTTGGTGGTGAACCACACGGTTTATACACCAACGGAAACCGGTGCCGCTCGTTGGAGCCCGCGCTGGTATGAAATTCGTAATCCGAGCACCGAAGCCGTACTGCATCAGCAGGGCAGTTATGCGCCAGATGGCGACTCGCGCTGGATGGGCAGTGTGGCCATGGATGCCATGGGCAATATGGCCCTAGGTTATACCGTAAGCGGCGAAAATACTTATCCTTCAGTACGTTACACCGGTCGTTTAGCCTCAGACCCTCTTAATATGATGGCTCAGGGTGAGCAGGAAATAGTTGCTGGTGGCAGCTCACAGCTCGGTGCCAATGGCCGTTGGGGTGACTACAGCTCTATGAACATCGACCCGGTTGATGACTGTACCTTCTGGTATACCCAGGAATATTACGGCGACACCAACCCGGGCGGCATTGACTGGCGTACCCGTATCGGCTCGTTCAAATTCCCTAACTGTACCGCAGGCCCAACAGGTACCCTAAAGGGTCACTTGTATGGCAGTACCGGGGAACCTTTAGCGCAAGCGCAGATCAGCGTAGGTGCCATGACTACCTTTACCGATGAGTCTGGTTACTATGAAATTCTGGCCCCGGTAGGCGAATATGATGTCGCCATGGTGGCTTACGGTTATGCGCAGGTCGACTTCAGCGCCATCAATGTGGTCAAAGATGGCACAAAAGTGGTTGATGCCACCTTGTCAGAGCTACCGAAAACCACACTAGTGGGTCGTGTTGTCGATGGTTCAGGTCATGCCTGGCCAATTCCAGCATCTTTAACCCTGATGGGCGATCTAACCAAAGATGTGAACTTCAGCAACGACTCCAGCACCGGCGAATTCAGCATTGAAGTATATCAAGGCTGGCCTTATGCCATTAAGGTTGCTTCACTGGGCGAGGGCTATGTTGCTCAAGAGGTGAAAGTCGATACTTTGCAAACCAATGATCTGGGTGAAATTGCCCTGATGGTTGACAGCAAAGCCTGTGTAGCTCCGGGCTATCAGTCTTTGGGTATTGTTGAAGATTTCGATGTCACGGCCTTCCCGCCGGCCGGTTGGAACGTGGTAAATAATGCCAGCAGCGATGAAATTATCTGGAAAACCAGCACCGACTGGGCACGTCCTAACTATACCGGTGGCAGCGGTCATGCCGCGGCTATCGACAACGACCGTTATGGTTGGGGTCGTTACGACTCGGATCTGATCACGCCTGAGATTGCGGTTAGCGATCTGAACGGTGTAACCAGCTTGCAGTTCAAAATGGACTTCGTTGGTGGCATCTACGGTGGCTCCATGCTGGATATGGACATCAGTCTTGACGGCGGTGCCTGGAATACGGTGCTGAGCTATGGCAATACCATGCGTGAATTCCGCGTCGATTATGACCTGGCCGAACACCTGGTAGGTGCGCAGAGTTTCCGTTTACGTTGGCGTTATCACACAATCTGGGACGGAGAACAGTTCGATAACTGGGCCCAAGTCGATGATGTGACCATAGCCCAAAGCTGTGCCAGTGTTGAAGGTGGTCTGGTATCGGGACACGTGCTGGATGCCAATACCGGCGAGCCGGTGGCTAATGCGGTCGTCAGTACGGACAAAGGTCGCAGCACTTCAACCAAAGCCGATGGTAGCTATCTTCTGTTCACCGATCTGGGTGACGTAGAATTAGCGGTGAAACAGGCCGGTTATACGCTACAAAGTGAGACGTTGAGCGTGGCGGTCAATGAAGTGCTAGAGCAGGACTTCACGCTTAATGCCGGTAAATTGGATGTGGATACGCAAACTCTGGAGCTGTCTGTGACCAGTGGCCGTAGCCTATCAACGGCGTTGAATCTCGCCAACAAGGGTTCGGATGTATTGAACTTCAATATCGAAGAAATCAATGCGGCGCCGCGCCAAGACATGGTAGGTCCTGCGTTTGCTATCGGTGGCCGTAAGTTTGGCCCTAAAGATCTATGGGACTTAAACACCCGTGATATTCGTGTGCCATTTATCTTCCCTGATGCACCGAAAATGAATGCCGAGCTGGTACAAAGCTGGCCGATCGACCTGGTTGCCACCAATGGTGTTGCCTTTGACCAAAGCACCGGCGATCTATGGCTCAATAACCTGGGTGTATTCGGTGGTGACGATAAAATCTATCGCTTTAAAACCGACGGTACGAAAACGGATCAAACCATGGATGTGAGCCCCTTGCTAAGCACCCGTGGTGCCCATGCCGGCATGGCGTTTAATAAGCGTACCGGTAAGCTCTGGCAAATCATCGTCGGTGGCGACCGTTGTATCTATGAATTCGATACCAACAGCCTAAGCGCTACCGGTAACCGTATTTGTCCAGATCTGCCTAGCTCGCAACGTGGCCTGGCGTACGATCCCAATGGCGACCAATTCTTCTCTGGTTCGTTTATTGATGGTCTGGTACACCGTTTTGCCAGCGATGGTACTTTGTTAGAGTCGACCGATGTGGGTCTGCCTGTGGCCGGTCTAGCCTTTAACCCGGCAACCAATCACTTGTTTGTCGCCGCTAACAGCTTTGCGCCTATGGATATCGATATCTATGTGCTGGATGTAAGCGACGAATACCGTGTGGTCGGTGGTTATTCAGTACCTGGCCGTGCCGACGGCGGTGGCTCTGGTATCAGCCTGGATTGCGACGGCAACCTGTGGGTATTGGATATCGAAAGCCAGCAGATGATCCAGATTAAATCTGGTGAAACTGGGGTATGCGAATTCAAAGAAGTGGACTGGTTAAACTCGACGCCAAGCAAGGGTCAACTTGCTCTGGAACAGATGCAGCAAGTACAAATCGATGTTGATGCCAAAGACATGGAGCCTGGCTTCTATCAGGCACAATTGTTGATGGCCAATGATTCGCCTTACCTAGCGCAAAATGTATTGGTTAACCTCAACGTACTTGAGCGCACCCCCGGTGAGTTGGGCTTTACCGTGAGCCAATATCGCGTGAACGAAAACCAAGGTTCGGTGACTTTGACCGTATCTCGTCAAGGCGGCAGCGATAATGCCCTAAGCGTAAGCTATGAAACTTTGGATGCTACGGCGGTTGCCGGTAGCGATTACCAAAGCGCCAGCGGCCAATTACATTGGCAAGACCTGGACGACGGCGACAAGGAAATCACCATTGCCGTGATGAACGACGGCGAGAAAGAACAGAGTGAGTCCTTCTCCGTGCGTTTGCACCAGGTTGACGGCGGCGCAACGCTTTCAAGCCAGGTATTGGCAACGGTTGAGATCGAAGACGCCAAGTCTAAGAGCAGCGGCGGTAGCAGCCACCCATTTGTACTAATGCTACTGGCCACGTTAGCCTTGTTTAGACGCGGCCACGGTCGTGCGCTAAAGACTAACGCGTAAAGTAGTACCCTGTAACTAAGGAGCTCCTAGAGCTCCTTATTTCCCTTAGGAGTTAACCATGAATAAATTACTTCTTATCGGTGTTTTTTGCCTAGCTGCCGGCGCTCTTTCCGCACCGGTTGAGGCGCAAAGTTGGCAAGCGATGAAGCAGGAGAAAAAAAGCAAGATCAATAAGTTACACGCTTTTAATAGCGAGCAGGAGCGCCTGGTTGTGCGCTTTTTAGATTTAAACGCTCAGGTGCAGCAATTAGCGCTGCAGGTGAGTGATGCACAGCAAACATCCCCGGCGCTGGAGCCAAGCGGTCAACATAACCTGGATTTCGACAAAGGCAGTTATTATTTTGTCGACCACTTAAGTACACAGCTAACCCAATTAGCCGATGCCAATAATGCGCTGCTGGCGAACTTCGGCACCGCCGCCGCAGGAGGGAATACTTCCCTACAGGCTCGTTACCTGGCTCTACGTAAGCAGTTGCAGGATCTGACGGTGCAACTGAATGAATTTGAACATCGCAGCGAAAAGCTGCTAGTGTCGGCCTCGCCATTGTTAAAGCGAAAAATCCATGCTTCCCTGTCCAGTGGCTTGTTGTTGGCGGCGCAACTGCCGGCGCAACTTAAGGACAACACCACCTTGACCCTTTCCTTGGAGGCCTATCGTTAATTGATGGCCGAGCGTTAAACATCCTCTTTCCATGTTCTCCGGGCTCTTCAATTGCTGATGTGGCCCGGAATTTTCCCCCGCAAATTCATACCCCTAAGTTAAAAACAACAAGTAAACAAAAATAACATCCTGTTAACTGATAATTGTCAGTTACAGCCCGACGATAGTTTCGTACTTTGGCATGAGTATACAAAAGGCACAAATGTAACGGCTATTTACACGTATCTAGATCGCATAATTTCGAGTTTGGTTACCGGCAGTGCGAATACGTGAGTCATAAAAGTAAATAACAGGAGACTTTTGATGAACTTCAACAAGTCAAAATTGCAAAGCTGTGTGCTTATTGGCTTGCTCGGGCTAATAGGCAGTAATCATGCCTTTGCCGAGATGCCGCAGGCTCCAGTGGTTGGTGAGTCAGTCAAGAATGTAACAAGCCAGAGTACTAGCAATGCAGCCATGGCGTTAAAACCGGTGAGCCCAACCTTGCCACCGCGGGTAAGGCGCCGCTTTCAAAGTCAGTAACAGGCCAGTTCGAGGATCAGCTCGAATTGTATAACGCACAACAACAAAGCCTGGTTTCAATGGCTTTAGATGGATTTTCCGATCCCCTGGTACAAACTACGCTGGGTGAGCGAGCCATCCCCGAACCCAGTCTTAACCTGGATGGCCAGGGCGCCGATTGGGGCGATGCCGCCGTACCGGATACCAGTTTAGATGTAGGCGCCAACCACGTAGTGCAAGTGGTCAACATGTCCTATGCGGTATGGGATAAGAACGGCCAATTAGTTCAAGGGCGTACGCCAACTACACAGCTTTGGCAGGAGCTTGGTGGCGTGTGTGCCGATCCAGATGCCAAGCCACCGGCTATTGTCGGTTGGACAGCGCAACAAGACCGCGATGGCGCGGTCCTGTATGACGTTTTAGCGGATCGCTGGTTACTAAGCCAAACTGCGTTTGACGGCGCCAAGATGCACCAATGTGTGGCGGTGTCGAAAAGTGGCGATCCCACCGGCGAGTGGCATCTTTACGATTTTATTGCCACCGACTCGAAATGGTATGACAAGGCGCAATTCGGTGTCTGGGGCGATGGCTATTATATGGCCGCGCCACAATATTCTCCTGTCGACAAGTCTAAGCAAGGGATGGCGGTTGTGGCCTTTGAGCGTGAAAAAATGCTCCATGGTCTAGCGGCACAAACCTTGTATTTCGACCAAGCCCATATGCACAACGCCTTACCGGCGGATATGGATGGCATGCGCGCACCACAGGCAGGCTCGCCTAACTACTTTATGCAAATGCTCGATGATCAGGTTCATGGCGTTGCCGCGGACGCATTGCAGCTGTGGGGCTTAGAGGCCGATTGGCAAAACCCGGAGCAAAGTAACTTTGCCTTGTTAGCGACCTTGGCTACCGAGCCTTTCGATATCGATCAAAGCTGCGGTAAAACCTGTGTTGCTCAGGACTCCTGGGGTGGCGACAGCTATAACGCCCTAAACGCTCATCAGCAAGCGCTGATGTACCGTTTGGCTTACCGCAATTTTGGCGATCATGACAGCCTGGTGGTAAACCACACGGTGGCAACCGGTGATAAGCATTTTGGTGTGCGCTGGTATGAAGTGCGTAACCCAGGTAGTGAAGCCACTATTCATCAGCAAGGCACCTATGCGCCCGATGCCGCCAGCCGTTGGCTAGGCACTATGGCCATGGATGCGGTGGGCAACATTGCTCTAGGCTATAGCGTTTCCAGTGCCGATATGTTGCCGGCGATGCGTTACAGTGGCCGTTTAGCCAGTGATCCTCTTGGCCAACTTGGCTATGGCGAAGGCAGCGTCACCGAAGGTTTAGCACCTCAGGTGAACTCGTTCGACGGCAGCTGGGGCGAGCGTGCGCAAATGACCATCGACCCAAGCGATGACTGCACCTTCTGGTTTTCCAGTGAGTACGGTGCTGACACCGATTTCGAAACCCTTTGGGGAACACGCATCGCAAAATTCCAGCTCGATCAATGTCAGGCCGAGCCGCAAGGCGTGGTCACAGGTGTGATACGTGACAGCGAAACAAATGCAGCACTGGCAGGCGCCGAAGTACGTTTTGGCGACTACAGCACCATAGCCGATGCACAAGGCGTCTATACACTGTCTTTACCTCTGGGTAGCTATGAATTTAAGGCACGTGCTTATGGTCACCCGATGACCAACTTGGGGTCGGTGCAGGTGGCCAGCGAAGGTGAGTTAACTAAGGACGCGTCTTTGGTTTCCCTACCCAAGGCAACCGTTAGTGGTAAGGTGGTTGATGGTTCAGGTCACGGTTGGGGATTACCGGCAAGCTTGCAGCTAAGCGGCGAGTTGGTGCCTTATACGGTGATCAACACCGACCCCATCAGTGGTGAATTTACCCTCGATGGTTACGCCGGATGGCCAGTAAACCTGATGGCATCGTCCGTCAGTTATAATCCTCAAAATGTGGCGACTCAGGCCAATGGCGATACCGAGCTAGGTAACATTGCCCTGCAGGTGAACAAGGATGTGTGTGTCGCTCCCGGTTACAATAAGGCCGATAGCAGCACCTCCTCTGTGGTCGAATTTGAAGATGTGAACTTCCCACCTACGGATTGGACCGTTGTCGATAATGCCGGTACTGGCGTGGTGTGGAAAACCAGTGAGCAATGGAGTCGTCCTAACTTAACCGCTGGCAGCGGTATGTCGGCGGCGGCGGACAGCGACCGCGGCGGTCGTAACCTTTACGATACCGAGTTGATCACTCCTGTTATCTCTGTTGCTTCGTTGCAAGGCTTTGAAACCGTGAGTTATGAGCAGGCCTTTAAGGCGTATGCCCAGTCGGTGTTCGATTTTGATATCAGCGTTGACGGTGGTCAATGGCTGAACATTCATAATCTGATCACAGACAGCATCGGCAAGGTCGTTGTTGACTTGGGCACTTACCTAGATGGCGCTGAGAGTTTCAGACTAAGATGGCGTTATTACACCCTGAGTGTTGATAATGCCTATGACTGGTATGTGCAAATCGATAATGTTGAGTTCGGTTTAGGCTGTGGCTTTGCCGAGGGTGGCTTGCTGGCAGGGATGATCACCGATGCCAACACCCAGGCCCCGTTAGCGCAAGCTCAGGTACAAAACCAGCAGGGTAAGGTTACATTAACCGCTCAGGATGGCTTCTATCGTCAGTTTAATGCCGCCGGTGAGCAGAGCATGAGCATCGCCCTTAGCGGCTATGCGCAGGCCGAGCAAAGCGTAAGTATTGCCAACGATCAGGTCAGCGAGCTTAATGTTGCCCTTAATGCAGGTCTGCTAACCAGCTCGGCGCAGGCGCTCGAACTGGATGTGGTTGCCGGACGCAAAGTTGCCAGCGATATCACCTTGGCTAACGAAGGCAGTTATGGGCTTAACTACAAGGTTGCTGAAGTCGCACCACCCAGTGGTGATAACCCGAGTGAGGCAAGCCTGGGCGATAACCAGCAAGCACAGGCTTTGAACATTGCCCGCCCATATGGCATGGTGGTTGATAAGGTGACCAACAGCGTTTGGGTTAACAGTGCCAAAGCCTTCGGCGGTGACAACAAGCTCTATCGTTTAGACGAACAGGGCCAGAAAACCGGCGATGTAATCGACCTGAATCCGCTAGCGGCAGGCGATGATCTGGTTGCGGATCTTGCGTTCAACACCCGCACCAACACCGCTTGGCAGGCCATTTTCAGTGATGCAAACTGTATCCATGAGCTTGACCTTAACGCCATGCAGTTGACGGGCAAGCGCGTGTGTCCAGACCTGGACGGTAATGGGGTTGGCGGCTTGGCCTATGATCCGCATGCCGATCAGTTACTGGTCAGTAGCTACAATGCACAGAAATTGTATCGCGTGAACTTCGATGGCAGCGTCAGCGCCGAATACGACCTTGGTCTACCTGCCTTTGGTTTGGCCTACAACCCGAATGTTGGTCATCTGTATGTCAGCGCCAATGGCGAGAATGGGGTAGGCAGTGACAAGGCCGATCAGATCTTAGATCTGTACGTTGTTGATTTGCACAACGAACTAAGCCTGGTTGGGGCAACGCGTGTAGATGGTATGAATAGCTTTTCGCAAGCGGGTCTAGACCTCGATTGTGATGGCACCTTGCATGCCATGGACCTGGTAATGTCGCGCACCTTTAGCCTTGCCTCGGGGCAGCAACAGGTGTGTGCACAGCCGCAAGCAAGCTGGTTCACCTACTCCGAAGATGGTGGAGCGTTAAATGTCGGCGAGCAACAGGCCCTGACCTTGGGTGCCGATGCGGCCGCCTTGGCTCCGGGTGTCTACCAGACCACCTTGTTACTGCAAGACGATACCGCCTACGCGGCCCACGAAATTGCCGTAACCCTGAATGTGAACGAACCCGTGTTGGGCGAGTTTGGCTTTGCGGTGAGCGCCTATGAAGTTAATGAAGGTGACAATCAAGTCGTGGTGACGGTACAACGTACCGGCGGCAGCGATGGCGCCGTGGCACTGAACTATCAAAGTCTTGATGGCACAGCTAAAGCGCTGGCGGATTATCAACCTGCGTCGGGCATGCTGTACTGGGATGACCAAGATGGGGAGGCGAAGTCCTTCACCGTTAAGCTGGTGGATGACGCCGAGGTAGAAACCATGGAGTCGTTTAATATCCTGCTCAGTGCCGACGATGAGACGTTATTGAACGCCGAGGTGGTTACCACGGTCAAAATAACCGATAACGACAAGCAGAAGGGCAGCAGTGGTTCACTGTTCCACCTACTGTTCATGCTAGCAACGTTAACTCTGGTTCGCAGAAAAGCGTAAAACTAACCCTAAGGCGCCGAGTTTCGGCGCCTTATTTGCTTTAGGAGACAGTTATTATGAAAACCTTTAAGCCCGGATTATTAATTGGCATGACTGCGTTCATGACCCTCAATGTAAGCGCACCCGTTTTTGCCCATAACGGCGAAGTTGACACCAACCAAAGCAAGCCTCCTAAGGTGACAACTAATGTCAAACCTGAAAAGGAAGCACAGCCTGAACAAGGGGCTTCTAATCCGGAGTGTGAGGGCGAAACCAGGGTGATCCCTTTGCATCAATTGCCCGTGGAGCGCAAACTCAATGAACAGAAAACGTCTATGACTGAGCAACAAAAGCCGAACCAAACACAGCCTGCCAAGGCTAAAGTAGCTGCTAATGCGGCCAAGGGCGAATCAAAATCGCTACGTGATATCAGCGCCGAGGAGCGTCAGCAAGAGTGCGCAAACGCCAAGCCCGTTAAGGTGATGCCCATTGGCCGACTGCCGGTAGAAAACGCCATCAGCAAGCAGAAAAAGGACCAAAAGGATAAAGGAAACAATTAATTGTCGCTGTGTTTATAGTGGCTGTTTGCGCCATTTAAGGTATGGTAAAGAGAGTAATACACCGCCTTGGCGCAGGCTAAGGGGGGTAGTCAGTTGAGGACTCATACCATGCGTACCTTTTCTTCCCGGCATAGAACGGTCAGGCGGCTGATCCTCTATATCATCCTGTTTAGCTCGGCGATCACTCTAATATCGTCGGCGCTGCAACTGTACTTGGAATACACTCAGGGGGTGGCGGAGATCAATGCCGAGATCCATCAAATCAAAGACAGTCAGCTTGAAAGCATTGCCCTCAATGTGCAAGACCGCAATATACAGTTGCTCCAGCTGCAACTTGATGGACTGGTTAAACTGCCTGGGATCGAGCGTATCAGTATTGTTACCACCGACAGGGTGAAATGGCGTGCCGGTGAGGTGATGTCCAATGAAATTATCGATGAACGTTTTGTCTTGTATCAGCATGGCAGGGAGCAAGAGCCGCCCCTGGGGATTTTGCAAATCGTGGTGGGTCTGGATGAGTTATATAGCCGCCTCACCGACCGAGTGTATTTTATTGTTATCAGTAATGGCATTAAAACCTTTTTGGTGGCCGGTTTTATCCTCTATCTGTTTCAATACCTGGTCACCCGTCATCTCAGTAAAATCAGTGACTTTGCACAAAACCTGACCTTTGATAAGCCTATACCACCCTTAGTTCTGGATAGAGATGCGAAGGAAAGAAACGCTCCGGATGAGCTGCAAACCGTGGTGAGCGCCCTCAACGGCATGCAATTACGTCTTGGCGATGAGCTGCAAAGACGCCAAGAAGCAGAGCAAAAACTATTGGCCAGTCGCGACCAAATCGCCCACCTCGACAGGCTCAACAGCATGGGTGAGATGGTCAGCACCATCACCCATGAAATCAATCAGCCTCTAACCGCCATTGCCAGTTATGCCCAAAGTGCCACCCGCCGTATCGACAACGCCCGTCCCGAGCAGCAGGCTGAGCTGCAGCAATGGTTAGCGACTACCTTAAAGAAAATTTCCGAGCAGGCGCTGCGCAGTGGCAAGGTGCTGCAACGGATCCGCAACTTTGTGAAATTGCGGGCCATGGATATGCAGCGGCTGGATGTGAATACCATGCTTCGCGAGGTGAGCGACATGGTGGAGACCACGGCCAACAGTAACCAGGTGAGCCTGGTACTCGAATTCAATCCGTCGCCCTTGTATGTCGAGGGCGATCCGGTTCAGTTGCAACAGGTGAGCATTAACCTGATTAAAAACGCCATTGAGGCCAGTCACCCGGGCGCTCAGGTGGTTATTTCTACCTGCCTTAACAGCGAGAATAATGAGGTGGAGTTGTGCATTCACGATGAGGGCGTGGGGGTGAGCGGCGAGGACGTCGAGCATCTTTTTGAACCCTTTTATACCAGTAAGAAGCAAGGTATGGGCGTGGGGCTGTCAATCAGCTTGGCGATTGCCAAGGCGCACAATGGTACCTTGAAGTATCAGGCCAATGCTCAGGGCGGATGCGACTTTACTTTGACCTTGCCTGCCGTTGGCGAGGAGGTGGCTTATGACGTTTAAAATGAGCTTTGCGCTGCGAGTGACCCTGCTGCTGTGCGCCATTTTTATCATCATAGCGGCCTTAGCGTTTTCTCAGCTGCAGCGAGTTGAACAAACACAGGTTGAAGACGAATTATCCAAGGTGTTGCAGGTCAATTTACACGGTCACTCCAGCTATTATTCCTTTGAGGGCGAGGGCGACCAAGTACTGGATGACTTTGCCAGCTTTTGGCCAGGGACCTTGCACGGCGCCGTGCGCAGTGCCGGTAAAACCGGCAAGGGTCTAGACTTCTCGGTGCATCAGGACGCTCATATGGGCGTGGATATCTGCTGTAAAATTGGTAAGCCGCTGTCGACTACGCGTTGGCGTGAGGTGACCTTTGAAAATGGTGGCATCAGTATCGCCATGTGGCTCAAGCCCCTGGCCCTGGAAGACAAGCAAATTTATCCCTTGTATGGTGGCTGGTATGGCGATGTACAAAGTAACAAGCTCAGGGTGGTAGACAAACGCGTAGAGTTACTGATCTACTCAAGCTCCGGATACCAGCCAAAATCAGTGGTTAAAAGCAACACTCGCCTGGTAAACGGCCAGTGGACGCACGTTGCTGTGGTGCATAATGGTAAACAAGCGCGGCTGTTTATTAACGGCGAGCTTGATGCCGCCCAAGACGCCAACATTAGCGTTAGCTCTATCGTCAATGATGTGTTTTTAGGAGGGATCCCCAAGCAACATGCCACCCAAGGCAAGCATGCCTTTGCCGGCGTTATCGACGACTTTTTTATGTCGGAACTAATTTTAACGGATAAAGAAGTCAACGCATTGTTTAATAAAGACAAGCTGGCGGCACAGCAGTTGGGCGAAAACTAGCACCTAACTGCCCCGATAGCGCTTAAAACTGGTAGCTGATGGCAATGCCCACGTTTCGCCCCGGCGCGTAGGGTGCACTGTCATCGGCGCTGACGCGATAGAGGCGATCACCGGCATTGTCGAGCCACAGACGTACCTTGGTTCGTTCATTGAGCTGATAGGTCAGCTTGGTCGAAAGCAAGGTATGGCTGGGCAGGGGTAACTCGGAGGGCCCCACCTCGTCCTTGGCACTGCGTAATGTTACACCCAGATCCCATTGCCAACGGTCGCCCTGGTAGGTCGAAGTGAGTTTATGTTCGCCGGCGCCAATGTCGGCAAGGGGGCGACCCTGTTCATCCTCGCCGTTAAGCCACTGACCACCGAGGCCGAGGGAGAAGTTGTCGGTTACCTGAAATGCCGCCTTGTATGCCAGTCCTTTAATTTTCCCGGAGCCAACATTGATATAGCGACGCGTATCGGCATCGATATCGATGCGCTCGATATAGTCGTCAATGTGCTGGGAAAAGGCGCTAAGGCTCCAATTAAAATCCGATTGTTGGTAGGATAGCTTGGCTTCAAAGCCCAGGCTTTGCTCCGGCTCAAGGTCGAGATTGCCTTCCACGCGGCCGCGGGGGGGTTCACCAAAAAAATAGCTTTCCGTCAACGCCGGCTGGCGAAAGGCCGTACTGGTGATAAACTTCGCCGCTAATTCGGGCGTGAGTGCCCAGCTAATACCGGCAAAGCCACTGACATTGGTGTCGTTGCGGCTCCCTTGTTGTGCCTTGGTTTTACTGTAATCGAGGCGGCCACCAAGCAACAGGTCGATGTTATCCAGGCTACGGGTCGCATCGTACACAAGGGCGCCCTGGTACTGGCTGGCGTCCAGCACGGTGTCGCTGCTGGTTAGGCCCGAGGCTAAATCAAGCTCATTTTCTGTGGCTTGCACCTGGGTTCTGGCATCGAAGGACAAACGCCATTTGCCCTCCCAATCGCCAAAATATTGATAGCCGTAAAGTGCCGCCCCATAATCCAAGGATGAATTACTCAGGCTATTGATGCGCTTGTTGGGGCGCTCAATATAGGTATCGAGATGGGCATTGTGCACATAGACATCGGCATAAATCTGGTCAAAATCAAACTCCGCCTTGGCTAAGAGATGATCATTTCGTGGGTAGAGGGTGCGTTTCTTGCTCAGTGGCGAAGCACTGGCCTTACCCAGATTGTTGCCTTCGCTATAGAGCACCCAGGCACGCGTGAGGTAGGGAAGCTCAAGGTCGGCACTTAAAAACACATTGTGATTTTCGTAGCCGTTGTAGATGCTGTTGCCATCGGCGCTTTCGCCTTCATCGGCTGTGCGGGTCGACAGTCCCCAGGAAATGCCTTCCTTGCTCCCTTGCCAGGCCAGATGTTGCGCCTGGTTATTGCTTTGCCATTGGGCATCCAATTGTTGAGCCTCGACGCGGTTCAGTTTGATATCCACGGCACCGCCCATGGCTCCGGAGCCATAGTAGGTTGAAGCGGCGCCAGGAATGACCTGCACCTGTCTAATTAACGCCGGGTCGATAAACTCGGCGGCGCTGCCGGCGCGACGATCGCCATAAATGGGAATGCCTTCTACCAGGGTTTGCACTCGCCAGCGGGAAAAGCCGCGCATGCTGTACATTTGCATCATGCCGCCCTGACCGTTGAGGGAAATGGTCGGTTCCTGCGCCAGCAATTCTGACAATTGCAATGGCGAGCCCTGGGCTTGCTGCGGGTCGATGTGCTGGACCTCGATTAACTTCAGACTGGATTGATAAAAGTTCGAGGTGCTGCTGAGCACCTCAATATGCTCCATGCCATCGGCGTGGGCAGCCACAGTGACAAATCCTAGAGCGGATAAAACTAAAGGGGTGAGTGCGGTGCGTATTAACTTCATGGGCAAGGCCTCGACCTAAAAAACAACTGATAAGGCACGCTACCATGTTCACTTTTACGTCAATATAAGTAGTTTCCGATCCCCCATAGGTACATCTACGCATAGCGAGCGCCCCATTGAATTGGCTAAATTAGCAGCATGCAAGACACGAACAGCGAATTGAATGTAGCGAGGCACCCATGATTGATCACAACATGCCATTGAACACTGTGAATTTGGAGCTGGCTATGCAAGGAAGTATTTTTAACCTGTTGGCACCTAAGCTGGGCTTAGGCAAGCAGGCCAAGGCCGCTCAGAAGACACCTCAGGTGCGCCTAAGCGAGCTGGTAAAGGGCAGCAAATCCCTTGACGCCGAGCAGCACTTGTTCCGCCAAGAGGATGAATTTAAAGCGCTTTACCTGGTGCAATCCGGTGCATTCAAAAGTTATCGACTAACGACCTCGGGCAAGGAAGTGCTCACCGGGCTGTATTTTCCCGGCGATGTTATTGGCGTTGGCGGTTTGGCACAGCAGCAACACTTTTATTCGGTGTCGGCGTTGCAGGACTCGCGAGTGTGCGAAATTCCTTTTGCTCGTCTGCTACAGGACTCGGTTGCCAACTCCGATGTATTGCTGACCATGCTAAGTCTTATCAGCCAGGAGTTTTCCGCCGATCAGCACCTGCGTCAACTGCCGACCAAAAGCATTAAGTCGGCCGTCGCTTCCTTATTGCTGAACCTTTCCTCGCGCCTGGGCAGCTCAAGGGTGCCGACCCTGTGTTTTGAGTTACCCATGAGTCGTGCCGATATTGCTAATTTACTGGGTGTGTCCTCTGAGGCGGTCTGCCGCGAGTTCACCCGCTTAAAGCAAGAGGGCGTACTCGAGGTTAAGCGTAAAAAGATCTACATCAGTGATATCGATGAGTTATACGCCCTGGCCAATGAGTAAAGGGCGTATTGGTTAGGCTGGCTCATCAACTATGCATAGACTTCTTCTGAGCTCATCCATATAGTCCCAACTTGGGTGCAGGCGCGTTTTTAACGCGTCGGTGCCCATACTTTTCAGCGCTGCCGGAGCAGTTATCTCGGCCGTAGGATTCCCCCAAAACGCATAACTGCCAATCGAGGTAACGGAGTCGGGCAGGATCACCTCGGTGAGCTCGTTACTATCAAAGGCGCTGGTGCCTATATGGATCAGCGAGTCTGGCAGGGTGACGGCCGTTAGGTGTTGGCAATCAAAGACATGAGGGGCTATGCTGGTGACCGAATCGGCCAGGGTAATGGCCTTACGCTCGCCGCCATAGGCAATCAAGGTGCGGTTAGACTCTTCCCCATAAATAAAGCCATGTGTGATCTTGCCGTTTACCTTTTCAATTCGGTTATAGCGAAACGCGGAATAGTGAATATGCTCCAGTGTTTTTGGCAGGGTGATGGCCGTGAGGGTATTGTGCTCAAAGGTGCCTTCATCAATTCGTGTCACCGCCGCGGGAATAGCGACCGAAGTGAGCTTGTTGACCCGAAAAGCATCCGCCCCCAAATGACTCAGCGAGTCGGGCAGATTAACCTGGGTCAGCTGATTGTACTCGAACGCCCCGGCGTCAATCCTGCTCAGCGTGTCCGGTAAATCTACGCTTACTAACTCATTAAATCTAAAGGCATCTTCGCCAATGTGTGTCAGGGCTGCGGGCAGGCGAACGCTGCTGAGTTTGCTGTCCCAAAAGGCGCGCTTGCCGATGTGGGTGACCGAATCGGCAATAATGACCTTGGATAGCCGGATACGCTCAAACGCAGACGGCGCGATGCGGGTGATACTCACCCCATCGAGATTACTGGGAATACGTACTGCAACATAATCCGACCAGGGGGTGCGTGGGCCGTATTCGCCCTGGTATTTGACCAAAGTGCCACTGGTGCGATCTAGGATGACATCCTTGATTGTTAGCGTGTAAGGGGTATAGGTGTAGGTGACAAGGCCAGGTAAAACAATGGCCAATAAGGGCACTAAAACAAACACCAGGGGTTTACTTAATCGGCGTGATTTCATTTTTTCATCCATGATCTGTGTGGCTTAACTCGGTTCCTTGCGTCATAGCCCTTGGGGCGTGCCGCCGGCCCATTGTAGCGCATCTGGGCCGAGCAAGTCAGCGTTTGCAACGTTTTTTACATCAGGGGGTTATGTAGCTTGGCGTTGCTCTCTGGGTCAATAAATTCAATCTGGGTAAGGTGAAAGGGGGTGCCCCACTGCTGTATGGTCATTATCTCGCGCTGCTCGTGACCGCGCAGTTTGACCTTGGCGCCTGGTTTGCAGAATGCCTTGGGCAGATTTAATGGCAGCAGGCGTTTACCGTCGTTGGTGAGCAGGCCAAAAAAGCCACCTTCCAATTCGATGTAGCAGACTTCGGCATCCAGCCAGTTATCGTCTGCGTTGTGCTGCCTTGCTGCTGATAATTCGGTCATGGCATAAGTTCCGTTTATTTATTAGTCTGTTATTATCGCCGAACCCAGCTGTGAGCTGTTACCTTGCTCAACCTTGGCATCAGAGGTGATAAACAAGCGTTCAAGCTCAGTTGCAGATATCGGCTTACTGAAATAGTAACCCTGGTAAGAGTCGACCTGGTAGCTTTTCAGTAAATTAAAATGTTCTTGCGTTTCAACACCTTCAGCGACCACGGTGAGATTAAAGTTATTCGCCAAATCGATAATGGATTTCACCACCAGGTGGGCATGTTCATCTGTGACCATGTCTTGCACAAAGGAGCGGTCGATTTTAATTTCATCTATGGGCAGCGAGCGCAAATAACTCAATGATGAGTAGCCGGTGCCAAAGTCATCAAGGGCGATGGAGACACCAAACTTTCTGAGTTTATTGAGCTTGTCTGTGGCATCATTGATATCACGAATAAGCACGGACTCGGTCACTTCAACGATCAGCTTGCTGTGGTCAATCTGGTATTGCTGCACCACCTTAATAAAGTCTTCGACAAAGTGGGCGCGCCAGATCTCTTTAGCGCTAAGATTAACCGCTATATGCAGGTGTTTGCTGTGGTCATGGCGCTGCCATTGCTCAAGTTGCTGGCAGGCGCGCTCGAGCACTATGGCGCCCATGGGCACGATCAGATTGCTTTCTTCGGCCATGTGCATAAATACATCAGGAGAGAGCAAACCTAAGGTAGGGTGCTGCCAGCGAATTAGGGCTTCGGCGCCAATCAGGGTGGCTTTCATATCGAACTTGGGCTGCAGATAAATGCAAAAATCACGATTGGCGATGGAGTCATGCATGGCTTTTTGCAGTTCACTGATCTGACGCAGTTCATCCTGCATATTGGTATCGAAGATCATCGCCTTTTGACCACCGCTGGCCTTGGTGCGATACAAGGCCATATCTGCCAGCTGCAGCAATTTCATGGTGCACAGATCATCGGCGGTAAACACCACACCGCCAATGCTGCCGGTGATCGAGTAGTCGATATCTATATTTTGTATGTCGCTGGCCAAGGATATTGATTTGGAAATTTCTTTAAGTACCAGTTCGGCATAATGTTCTGCGATGCGCAATGCTTCACCTTGAACCTTGTTGAGCTGGGGAAGGACAATCACAAATTCATCGCCACCAAAGCGGGAAATAATCCCCTGGCCCTGATTGATATGCTTTAGACGCTCGGCCACTACCTTGAGTAGCTGATCACCGATATGGTGGCCAAAACTGTCGTTTAATAATTTAAAACGATCCAGATCGAGAAACAGTAATGCACTATAACTGTCTGTTTCCTGGTTTGATTTTATTGCTTTTTCTAACTCTGTTTCCAATCGTGTGCGATTGAGTAAACCGGTGAGCTGATCATAATAGGCGAGGTTGACTATCTTATCCTGATTTCTTTTCTCTTCGGTAATATCCAGTGCCAGGCCTACCAGCCACAGTGGCTCGTTATTGTCGTCGAATTCGGCCACACGTCCTCGATCCCATATCCAGATCACCTCGCCGTTGGGCTTTCTCATGCGAAATTCGATGCTGTAGGACTTGTGGTTGCGCATCAGAGTTTTCAGCACCTTGGCAACCATGGGACGGTCTTCAGGGACGATACATTGCTCAAATTCCTTAAATGAACTGTCGCTATGTTCAATGCCGGTGATCAGTTCCCACTGGCGATTATGCAGCACCTGATTGGTCTGTACGTTCCATTCCCACAGCCCTTCTTCGGAAACGTCCAACACATGCTCTAAGCGCTTTTTGTTGCGATCCGCTTCTTCTTTTAAGCGGGTGATCTCTGTGATGTCTTTGGCGATAACGGCAATATGAAGTCGGTCACGAACGTCGCGAAATGGCACCTTTATGGAGTGAAAGTGCCGGATTTCTCCGGTATTTGCATCTGTGGTCGACTCGTACACTTCTTCTATTTCAAAGCGGCGCATAATGGCCTGAACATTTTCTTTGAAGAAGTCGGCCTGCTCTTTATTGTTTATAAAGTAAAAGTCGTCTTTGCCAAGCATTTGCTCCGGCGAGCTGTTGTAAAGCTTGGCCATGGTGTCGTTGCAAAACTGGAAGTTGCCCTGATAGTCCTTGATCAGCACTACATCGTTAATGGAGTTGAGTAGCTGCTTGATAACGCCTGCATGCTTGTTAACCTTCTTGAACACCAGCAGCAACAAGGCGAAGGTTACCAGCAGTTGTGAGCTGAGCAAAAAAAGCACCTTGGCGGTGTTGTTCATATTTTGCGCAAAAAGCTTATAAAACAGTATCATAGATAAGGTTGATAAAGCCGATATGGCCACTGCAAACAAAAAAATCTTACCTTTGTAAATTTTGCTTATATCAAACATTTATAATCCTAAATCAGCATGATCTGGCAAGTCCTTACCCTTATCAATACCCTATAAGCTAGGTGAATTTCGCGTTTATATACACTTCCTGTTGGTAACCGCGTTATTATTATTTGTGTTCTTGTGTTCTTGTGTTCTTGTGTACCGTGCTGAAAACGGCCTTATTAGGAAGTAAAGCCCACATTTTCCCAGTTGCAAACCGATTATCCAATAAAGCCACATAATTGTGTCTGGTGTCGATCCTGCCAGATTTGCTCTTATCCAAAAGGTTAAGGAGACTTGCCCTGTATATCAGAGTCTTGCCTCACCAGGATAAAGTTTATTCACGCTCGGGCTCGTCCCCATGTATCTTTAACTTTTGTCTTGAAAGCCGCTCAATCCGAGGGAGCCGCAATTGTTGCGTTAACCAAATCTTATAAGTTGACGAGAACACTGCTTTAAAGTTACACAAGTGTTACCTATTATGCCTAAAAATACTGACGAATCTAGCAGCAAAAAAAATATAACTAACAATAAGATAAATTAAGTATGGGTTCAGTGTGTGAGGAATACTATGGCCATTCACTCCTGTTAATGTTCCTTGAACCTTTATTGTTGTTAAGCAGGTTAGCCAGCTACATTTGTAGCTGGCTTTTTTTTGCCTAGGCGTTGCCAAGCTGGCATCATAGGGGCTGCAAAAATAAGAGAAAAAGGATCTAAGCATGCTGAAATGGGCGAGTTACCTGCTATTTGGTGTTATTTTGAGTGTTTCAACGGCGCAAAATGCGTGGGCACAGGCCGAGCAGGAGCCGGTTACGCTCCCCGAGCAACAAGCGAAAGGACTTTCTCAAGAGCAACAAGCTCAGGCGCAGCAATCGGTTTCACAGTTGGATGGGCCCATGTACCGCCCCTTGATCGAACGTTATATTCTCGATGAACTGCAGGCGGTTCGCAAAGATCAGCAGGCATTGCGCGCCGAATACGTGGAAAAAATAGCTCATGCTCAGTTGGACACCGCCGACCGCGCCCTTGGCTACACCACAGATACAATGAATAACCTCTTTATTCTTATTACCGCCACAGTATCCATCCTGGTATTGGTGGGCTGGAATTCATTGCGTGATGTGAAAAACAAGGTAGAAGATATAGTTAACACCCGGGTAAAAGCGATTACGGAAGAGTATGAATCGCGACTGGCCGGGTTAGAAAGTCAGTTGCGTGAACGCTCTGAAGCCATACTCAATAATCAGAAAAAGATCACCATTACCAATGAAATCCACTCCTTGTGGATGCGCGCCAATCTTGAAAGTGATTACGGCACTAAGGTGGAAATCTATGACGAAATCCTTTCCCGTAAGCCCGAAGACGTTGAAGCCATCGCCTACAAGGCGGATGCTTTATTGGAGTTAGGCGATACTCAGCAGGCCATTATGTTGTGTAATCTGGCTTTGGATATCGACTCAGACTATGGTTACGCCTATTGGCAGCGCGCCTGTGCATACTCTTTGCTGCATAAGCACAGCGATGCCCTGGCGGATATACGTATGGCCCTGGAATACTCGCCAAATCTACGCAATGAGCTGCTTCACGAAAGCGCTTTTGCCAGCCTGCACGATAATGCCAGCTTTAACGACATAGTTAACGGCTAATCGAAATAGATTTAAATATAAAAACGGCGGCCAATGGCCGCCTTTTTTTCTGTAAGAGTGCTTGCTGAGCGGTAGTTATTTACCTCTAAAAAACAAGACCTTGGTTACCTTGGCATTATTGATTTCATAGCTGGCAACCACTTCGCCACGCTTATCCACCACCTCGGGGTCTTTGGAGCATGACTCGGAAAGCTCCTGATCTATCACGTATTTACCATGAACTATGCGTTTAATGGGTGTGCTTTTTACGCATTGCAGGCTTTTAAACATGGCGCCATAGCGGGCGATTAACTGTTCCTTGCCACTAAACATCAGCTGATCCGGGAACATATAAAAGGAAATGTCTTCGGCAAAATAGCTAATAAAGGTATCGATATCCTTGTCGTTGTAAGCGCTCAGCAGGGCATCGACCACGGCAACGGCCTGTTGTTGTGCCTTGCTTAATTGCTTTGCGGTTTGCTGCTCGAGTTGATTCTCAACCAGCTCGCTTGCTTGGGCGCTCAGCGGTTCTGCGCTGTCATTGGCCAGTGCCGGTTGCCAAAGCAGGGCTGCCAAGATAGCGACAATATGGGTTTTCATAGTGGGTGTTAGTCCTTTGGTTACTACCAGTATTGCTCTACGGTTATTTGCCCCGGGCTTCGGCGGCGGTTGCGATTGTAGCCTAAATCCATTAAACATTGACTGGTTTCTTTGACCATGTCGGGATTACCGCAAATCATAAACTGTGCCACATCCGGGGTGGCTTCAAGCTGAACGTGCGCAAAAAGTTCGCCACTTGTAATCAGTTGCGGAATGCGCTGTTTCAGTGGCGTGGCTTCGCTCTCGCGGGTGACCACGGGCACATAGTGTAATTGTGGGTATTGCTCCTGTAATTCCAGGATCATCTCTTTATAGCTGAGATCCTTGCTGTGACGAACACAGTGTACCAGTACCAGATGTTGAAATTGTTGCCATACCCGTTGCTCTTGCAGCATAGATAAAAACGGGCCGATGGCGGTGCCCGTGCTTAACATCCACAGCTGCTCGGCACTTGGCACCTCATCCAGGGTGAAAAAGCCATTGCTCTTGGCGGCAATTTGCACGCTGTCACCGGGCTCTAAGCGTGCCAGGGCTGCGGAAAGGGCGCCATCATCCAGCTTGATCAGGTAAAACTCCAGGTTCTTTGAGCTCGGTGGATTAACAAAGGAATAAGCTCTTGCTACGCGCTCATCGCCGATTTGCAGCGCCAGCTTGGTGTATTGTCCGGCCGTAAATGGTTCAATATCCGCAGTAACCACTAAACTAAATAGCTTTTCATTCCACCAGATCAGCCGTTTTACTTTTGCCTCTAACCAGTTTGCCATTGTTTGCTCCAAAGCCTTTAGCTTCAATAACTTAAATCTGGCAATACAATGGGATAAAGTCAATGAACAATCATTATGTTAATGCCTCCCAAACCCTCAGTATCGCGCTGAATTACTTACGCATGGGGTGGAACGGGCGAGGTGATGACAAGGTACCCACACTTAAAAACGCATCGCTTGTTCAATAACGATACCGTGACGCGCCGCTAAGCGGGCATGATCCTTGTCATAGCCACCGCCTATTACGGTTGCTACCGGGGTATTGTGCTCCAGGCAGCGTTTGAGAACCAGGTGATCCCGACGTGCTATGCCCTGCCAACTGATATCCAACTTGCCCAGGCCATCCTCTTGCCAGATATCGACGCCGGCATCGTAGAGCACTAAATCCGGGTTTAAGCTGTGCAATAAATGGCTGAGGGTGTCATCGACTATGCCCAAATATTCCTCATCGCCCATATTATTGGCCAGGCCTATGTCGAGATCGCTGGCACATTTCCGAAACGGGAAGTTCTTCTCACAGTGGATTGAACAGGTGTAGGCATAGGGCTGATGTTGCAAAAGCGCTGCGGTGCCATCGCCCTGATGTACATCCAGGTCAAAGATAAGTACATTGGTCACCTCGCCCGATTGGATCAGGGTTTGGGCGGTGAAGGCCAGGTCGTTGACCATGCAGTAGCCGGAGCCGAAATCATAATGCGCATGATGGGTACCCCCGGCGAGATGACAGGCAAGCCCATTTTTAAGTGCCAGGCGGGCTGTTTTCAGTGTTCCCAGCGGGGCGGTAAAGGTACGGGCCATTAAGCTGGGTGACCAGGGTAAACCGATGCGCCGCATGGCCTTGGCATCGAGACGATTGTGCCACAGATCGTCGATATAGGTGTCGCAGTGAACCAGGGCGAGATCGTCCGGATAGCCTATTTCCGGCTGATGCAGGTTGTTTCGCACTAAGCCCAACTCCTTCACATGCTTATACAGGCGCGCAAATTTGCTCATTACGAACCTATGGTTGGGATCAAAGCTGAATGAGTAATTTGGGTGATAAACCAGGGGCAAATGCGGGTTAAAGCTCATGAGATTCGACAACGGGACTTTTGTAAAGAGTCTACCGAATGATGAACGCCTTTGCCCAGGTTTCTTCACTGGCGCGCCTCGACTTGTTAGGGCTAATAACGCTTTATTACCTAGAATTACACTTTGCAACGCTTTGCCGTCTTGAAAGCCGAGTGACGATCCCAATTATACTTGAGTAACCATTCAAAAATGTTTAGGAATTATTAATGAATACAGTTAATCGTCAAATCCTGTTGAACTCACGCCCGGTCGGGGAACCCACAGCCGAAAACTTTCGTTTGCACCAAGGGGAGATCCCGAGCCCAAAACAAGGGGAAATGCTGCTGCGTACCGTTTATCTCTCGCTCGACCCTTATATGCGTGGGCGCATGAGTGATGCCAAGTCTTACGCCGAGCCGGTTGCTCTTGGCGGGGTGATGTTCGGTGGCACGGTGGCGCAAGTAGTGGAGTCTAACCTGGATGGTTATGCCGTCGGTGACTGGGTGCTGTCGATTAACGGCTGGCAGGACTATGCCATCAGCACAGGCGAGATGGCGATTAACCTGGGTAAAAATCCCAGTAAGCCATCCTGGGCCTTGGGTGTCTTGGGTATGCCCGGCTTTACCGCCTATATGGGCTTGCTGGATATCGGCAATCCTCAGCCAGGCGAAACCGTGGTGGTCGCGGCGGCCAGCGGTGCGGTGGGCTCGAACGTGGGTCAGATTGCAAAAATTAAAGGCGCCAAGGTGGTGGGCATTGCCGGTGGCGAAGAAAAATGTCGCTACGTGGTTGAAGAGCTTGGCTTTGATGCCTGTATCGACCATAAGGCGGATGATTTTGCTGAGCAATTAGCCGCCGTCTGTGACAAGGGCATAGATGTGTATTTTGAAAACGTTGGCGGTAAGGTGTTCGATGCGGTATTACCGTTATTAAACCCCTGCGCCCGCATTCCTTTGTGCGGCAATATTTCCCAGTACAATAGTGACGAGCTGCCGGCAGGGCCGGACCGCTCATACCAGTTGATGTCATTTTTGCAGGTAACGCGCGTGACGGTAAAAGGCTTTATCATTTACGATGATTACGGCCACCGTTATGACGAGTTCGCCAAGGATATGCAACAGTGGGTGAGCGAGGGCAAGATCAAGTACAAGGAGCATATGATAGAAGGCCTTGAAAATGCGCCGGCGGGATTGAACGACGTACTCAATGGGCGCAACTTCGGTAAAATGGTCGTTAAAGTTAACGAACCGCTTTAATCAGCAAAGAAAAGCCGAGCTTCTGCTCGGCTTTTTTCTTCTATTTACTCAACTTTATTGAGCAGCCTTAGGCTCTGATATGAGTAGTCACTTGCACCACTTTTTACGGCAAAGCTGTAACTAAAGAGGATCTGACCACCTTCGCTGTGCAGCGGACGTAGCGAACGCATAAAATACACCGCCTCCGGAGTCGCCAGCGTCTCGGTATAACATTCATCATAGTTTGTAGCAGTAGGGCAATAATAGTTTGAGATAAACTGAATTCTGCCTTGCTCATCAAGCTTCCATAGGTCTCGTCCACTGTAGAAATCATTCACGCTTGGCTGATAATTAAAGAGCTCGCTATAATTGCCAAAGCCGTCGCTGTGCAACCACATATAATTAGTGGTGTCTTTGCTATCCAAGCTAGTGAATGCATCCTGATGCTGGTATATGCCGATAACATCGCTCAGCGTGTTAGCCGATGCCAGGTTGGTATCCACTTCCATAAAGGGGTAGGCAATATAACTTTCTGACTCTGCAAAATACCGAGCTGCCCAGGTTCTCTCTCCATTACTAAAGAAGCTGTATTCCGTGGTCGTTGTTCCATCATTTACAGCCAGGATATCCGCGCCTTGAGTCAGTGTGACAGTGCGTTCCTCACTTTGCTTGGTTTTAGGGCTGTAAATTTGCGTTTTAGCCTTGCTCGCCGACTCCAATGTCAGGACCGTACCACCAATCAAATACTCTTCTTCACCAATTGTGGTCGCCTCTGTAATAAAGCGTCCCGAGTAACTAGCACCAGTCGCTAGCGCTGGCGCAGAGATCTTATCTACCTTGCTATAAATGAGCACATCCGCCTGCGGCATAAGTGCGTCTTCTAGCTCATTCGGATTAAGCAAGCTGACACCTTGAGATTCTGCCTTTAAATCATTGTAGTGCAGTAACTCAATGGCTAAGCCTTGCTCCGTTTGCGCCAGTACTTTAATACCGTCTATATGATGAGTAAAAAATAATTCCACATAGTTATAATCGATATCATAGAATGACCTCGAAAAATCCTCTGAAAGAGCAGGAATAACCAGCCGATTACCTTCTATTTGGGTATTGATAGTCGTGCTATTGAAGTCTTTCCCTTTTATTCTTGCAAAGAATACAGGCAGGCTGGCCTTATTGGTGCTTGGCGTAAGCTGGCCGACCCCATAATAGCTTGATGGCTCGTCGATGAAGAAATAGCTCGGTTGTAACTCAGGGTGAACCGTTTTATTTAAATTCATAACGGTTTCTGTTTCACCCGTGCTCAGCACCACACGAATCTTATCCTGCTCTTGAGCAACAACTTCGAACTCCAACCAGTCATATTCTGTGCATGATAGGCAGGCATATTTTTTTATATCTGTAGTAAAACCTGTGTCACTCACTTCATAGGAAAAATGATGGATATCACCATTGGCATCGGTCATAACCCCGTTGTTGCTTTCGGTGAATGCTAAAGAACTGCCGTTAGCAGGGTTAGTCCATAAACCTTCGAGTACCCCATCTCCAAGCGCAATGTCTTGCCATTTATCTGGGTTATCCCCTACGGTTAATGTCAGTTGATAATCGACACTGGCCTTGCCATCGCTTACTTGTAAAGTAACTGCGTGTTCGCCAATATCAAAAAAGCCTGGAGCTAAGGTTAAAGTGAGCTGCGAATTTGCTACCTCTGTGTTTAACCACGCAGGTTTATCTGCTACCGAAACCGAGATGGTGTCGCCATCGGCATCGGCTAGATTTAATACCGCTTGGTATTCGGCGGCGGCTTTTACATCGTAAGTGAGGGTGCCGCTAAGGGTCGGGGAAGTGTTTGTGTTTATCGGAGTCGGGGTCGAATCGTCATTATTGTCCGAGCCCCCACAACCCACGAGCGTGGCAGAGATCAGGGCAGCTAAGGTGAGCTTCTTCATGGATAATTCCCTTATTGTTGTTATTTATTTGTAATAATCATGTAATTATGTCATTTTTTAAGGGACGAATTCTAGTCATTTATTCCGTTATTTACCTTAATTAATGCATAGCCTAGTTATGTTCTAACTAGATATAGGTCTGAATCCTCCTTCAAATGCAATAAAGCGCTTTATTTAATGTTAAATAATGTTAATAAAGGCGCGCTTGGGATACCATGCCCGCATTCTGAACGCCTGCTATCTAGCTTGCAGCCTTCCTGATATGTAGCCTGGCGTAGCAAAGCAATAATAAATCCAATTAATGAGAATAACGCAATGACAACAAAAATAGCGCTGCCTCTGGCCGTGTGCTTTATGCTGAGTGCCTGTGATTCCAGCGATACTCAAACCCAGGAGCCACCCGCCGTTGAAGTCTCTGCGGTAGAAGTCGAGCTGCAAAGCCTGATCGCCACAGACAAGATTGCCCCTTTAGCACCACCGCAAGAGGCCGTCGCCATTGACAGCCCGTTGGCACAACTGGGCAAGCAGCTATTTTTTACCAAGGCGCTCAGTGGCAATTTAGACACCGCCTGTGCCAGCTGCCATCACCCCAATTTAGGCGGTGGCGATGCCTTAACCTTGCCGGTGGGCGTGGAAGCGCTGGAGCCCGACCTGCTTGGGCCGGGTCGTCTTCATGATGCCAACGGTTATCACCATGATGGCGGGCCCACCGTTCCCCGTAACTCCCCCAGCACCTTTAACCTGGCATTCTATCAACGTACCTTGTTCCATGATGGGCGTATCGAAGTGCTAGATGAACAAGGTGAAATGCGCACTCCAGACTCCGCTTTCGGCGAGCGTGATGATAAGGCCGGCGTTTCTCTGGCTCAGGCGCAAGCGCGATTCCCGGTGACCTCAAAAGAGGAGATGCGTGGTTTTGACTTTGTTATTGATGGTAATAACGACGATTTACGTGCCGCTCTGCAAGAGCGTTTTCAGGGCAACACCGACGAGCTGGCCATCAACAACTGGCTGGAAGCCTTTCGTCAAGGCCTGGAGCAACCCGAAGGTAGCGCTGCTTCATTGCTGACCTTTGATAACATCACCCTGGCCATTGCCGCATATGAAAACTCCCAGGTGCTAATCGATAACCCCTGGGCGGCCTATCTAAACGGCGAGCAAAATGCCATCAGCGAGCAAGCCAAGCGTGGGGCGCTGCTATTTTACAAAACAAGCGAGCAGGGCGGCTTTGCTTGTGCCAGTTGCCATCAGGGTGGCTTTTTCACCGACGAGTCTTTCCATGTGCTGGCGGTGCCGCAAATAGGTCGTGGCAAAGGTGATGGCGAGTGGGGAGACGATGATTTTGGCCGTTACCGGGAAACCAAGGCGGCGGATGATAAGTATGCATTTAGAACCCCGACCTTGTTGAATGTGACGCAAACCGGACCCTGGGGACACAGCGGCGCCTTTACCGAGCTCAGCGACATGCTTGCCCATCACCTACAACCTTATCAAAGCATTAGCGATTATGTGCCCGATGACAATCAGCCGGGAATACAAATAGCGCATTGGCGAGACAACACCGAGCTGGCCTTGGCGCAACTGGACCGACTGCAAAGTGAGGGTAAGTCACAGTTGCAGCCACAGAGTTATGAGCCACAGCAAATCGAAGATTTATTGGCATTCTTGGCAACCTTAACCGATCCCTGCACACAAACACCCAGCTGCATGAACAAATGGGTGCCGAGCGAGAATGAACAAGACGCCGATGGTTTGCGCTTAAAGGCCTATGCTGACGACGGCAACTTGCTGTAATAGGGAGCGGCGGCGTTACAGCGAACTACTAATGACGCAGTTGCGCCGCAAGCGTTTGCCCTGATACAAACACAAGTCCGCCTGTTTAAACAAGGCATTAACCTGAGACTTGGTATACTCGGTGCTGGCTACCCCTAAGGTGGCAGTGATCTCGACCATCTCCTGATTAATGCAAATGCTGGCCTGAGCAATTTTCTCGCGGATTTTTTCCGCCACACTCACCCCTTGCTCCTGTGTGGTATTGGGCAGAATAATGGCAAACTCTTCGCCGCCAATGCGGGCCACGATATCGTATTTACGGATCACGGTATTGAGCAGCTGGGCCACGGTTTGCAGCACCAAATCGCCGCCATGATGACCGAAGTTGTCGTTAATTTGTTTAAACAGGTCAAGATCAAGAATGATCAACGCCAATGGCTGCTCTTCTCGCACCGCCTGGTCGAGGCGCAGTTGCAATTGCGCGAAGAAAAAGCGGCGATTATAAAGCCCGGTTAGGGGATCTGTGGTCGACTCTTTACGCAACCTCAGTTCCAGCAGCTTGCGCTCGGTTATATCTATCACCATGCCGGTCCACATAATGCCGCCGTCGCTTTGGCGCTGCGGAATAGCGTGGGCAAACAGCCACTTGTAGCCAACGCTCAGGGTGACTTTAAATTCACATTCGAAGTCTTCCAGCTTGGCCGCCGAGTGGACGATTTCCTCAAGCATATTCTCTCTGTCGCTGTGGGCCACCTTGCTCAACATGCGTGCCGGGTTTTGCAGCGCCTGCTCGGGTGTCACCTCGAAAATACGTTTTACTCCCTCACTGGCATAAAGAAAGTGCCAGGAGCGCGAGGCCGTCAGCACAAATTGATAGATCATACCCGGGATGATCTGTGCCAGGGCATCCATGCGCGTATGCAGGCTCATGTTCTCGGTTTTATCGAACAGTGAGCCAACCAAGGCATCCTCAGCGCCATTATTGCCTTTTGGTGCTTTAATGCGTTGGCTATGTTCGCACAGCCACACATAATGGCCCTGACTATGGCGAAAGCGGTAATCGCATTTACACACGCCTTGCGCTCCCTGGGCAAGCCAGTGGTTATACTCCGCCTGCAGCGCTTCTCTGTCTTCCGGATGTATTTGCGCCAGCCACCAATGACTGTTGCGTTGTATGTCGGCGACCTTATAGCCGGTGATGCGCTCTACTTCGACCGACATATAGGTAAAGTAGCCAAGTCGATTGAGCGGGCTTTTAAACACCGCTGCCGGCAGGCTGTCGATAATGGAGTTAAGCTCGTTACGTACCTGCTGCAGCTCGTTAATGGTGTTGATGCGGTTGCTGATATCTATATGGGTGCCGGTGATCCACTCCGGCTGATTATTGGCTGTACGGGTGGCTACCCGGCCGCAGTCCCGAACCCAAACCCAGTGGCCATCCTTGTGTTTTAAGCGCACCTCGCACAGGTAAACCTCGTCGTCACCGCAAAAGTGGCGCTCCAGGGCACTGTTGGAACGCTTAATATCATCTGGGTGGGCAAATTCCAGCCAAGTATCTATGGAGATGGGGGAGAGTTCTTCCAGGGTATAGCCGAGAATTTGCGCCCAGCGCTCGTTTAAGATCACTTCCCCGGTTTGATAGTTCCACTCCCAGGTCCCGGCTCGGGTGCTGTTGATAATGTTTTGCAGACGTTCGGCATTACTGAGTTGGTGGTAGCCGGACAGGCGTCTTTGCAGGGAAACCATAATATACGCCTGCTCACCGCTGCACACATGCAAGTCACCTTGATACTCACCGTTCTCGCATTCGGTCTTCACCCAATAATGCTCATCTACAAGCAGGGCGCTAAAGTTCAGATTTTCGACACTGGTACGAAACGCAAACTCGTCTATATGCAGGCCCAGGTAGCGCTGCAAATGACGAGGGAAGACAGCATTGCAAAGCCCGCCACAATCGAAAAGCAAGATGATGGTGTTTTCATTGTTGCTCAAATTGGTTCCTACAACTGTTTAGCTAAGAGTTATCGAGCCGGATTCTTTAGTGTTAGTTGTTGGTAGTAGAGCTCGCGGTAGTAAGAAAAAAGTATAGTGTAGGGATTGATATCTGCGTAACTTTGTTCAGTTTTCATTAAGGAATTTTTGGCGTGTGTAAATAAATGTAAAGGATACGTTGGTTTATCTGGGGTTCATGGAATTGCCACTAGAGTAAAGATATTACAAAGAGGTCAACAGACCGAAAAAGGAGGTCCTTATGCGACTCACTACATTTGTTATCGGTGCGGCACTATTTTGTTTGGCACCCCTGGATGCAGCTCTGGCGAAACCCGAACACTTCGTACCGCCGGGCCAAGAGAAAAAACTGGTGAATCACGACGACCGTGATCACAAATATCGCCATGAAGGTGACAGAAAGCGGTATGACCGCCACGAGCGGGACAGAAAACGCCATGATAAACATCATAGTAAGCATAAAAGGGACCGCCACTATGACGGTCACCATGATCGCCGCTACTATGGCCATCATAAAAAGCATAAACGTAATCGTCACTACTACTGCGACCATTACAGCCACCGCCGCCATGACCGCTACTGGCGTGTAGGTCACCATATTGATTACGACCTATACCGTCACGGCAGAATACTGCGCCGCGACCGCCACGGTCATGTGATTGTTGATATGCACGGCGACATTTTCCGGGTACTGGAAAACAGCCTGGAGATAGTCGAAATCCTCAGCCGTCGCCATTAATTCATATACGCACCAGAACGCCCCGCAAGGGGCGTTTTTTTGTGCCAGGAAAAGCGTGCCGGCCTTTGTTATTGCTATTTGGTGTGTTACTTTTCCTTCATAACTATAAGTAGTAGAAAGGATTCTTCTTGAGCGCTCAGTTTTATAACCAGCATGCTTCGCAATTGGCCGAGCAATACCTAAGCACCGATTTTGAAAAGGTACATGCGTCCTGGTTGCATCTGCTTAAACCGCTACAAAATAGACCACAATGTCGCATGCTGGACATTGGTGCGGGAGCCGGTCGGGATGCCTTATATCTGGCTCAGCACGGACAAGATGTTGAGGTATATGCGGTGGAACCGGCTAAAATGCTTGCCGAGCTAGGCGCCAGACATACCAAAGACTATGCGGTTCATTGGCTGGAAGATTCCTTGCCGGAATTAGAAAGTATTACCAGCAAAGAAATCAGTTTTGACCTTATTTTGCTCAGTGCCGTTTGGATGCATATTCCCGAAGGGCAACGTCCGCGAGCGATCCGCAAGCTGGCAAACTTACTGAAACCCGGCGGCCAACTGGTTATCTCCCTGCGCCATGGGCAAGGAGAGGTGGAACGCAAAGAGCGTGGTATGTATCAGGTATGCGCCGATACGTTAAAGCAATTAGCAACGCAAGTTGGTTTGCAGTGTATTTTGTGTACCGAGCTCCAAACTGACGAGCTCAATCGTGCAGATGTACATTGGCAAACAGTGGTACTGCGCTTGCCGGATGATGGGAGTGGCTCTTTTAGTTTAATTCGTCATGTAGCCCTCAATGATGGTAAATCTGCGACTCATAAATTGGCACTGATGCGGGTGCTGTTGCGCATTGCCGATGGTCACCCAGGAGCCGTGATACGCAGGGAGGACAATCGCGTCATTTTGCCCGCGGGTTTGGTCGCCTTGTATTGGTGTCATCAGTATAAGGATTTGATCGACCACTACGATCTGTATCAAACGCCCAACGCCAGTCCAAACATGGGGTTTATGAAAGACGATGGCTGGCATAAATTAAGGCACCTGAACTCAACAGATTTTCGCGTCGGCAACCGATTTGTGGGTGAGGATGCGCGAGCCTTGCATCGAACTCTCTCCCACGCAGTGCAGAATATCCGCAATATGCCCTGCAAATATATTACCTTTCCCAACACCGAACGTTGTGTATTCGAGCTTGCGAGCCAAGTCGTTCGTGCCAAGGACACCCTGTTTGTGGATTTTGAGGGGCTGTGCCAATGGGGCGAGTTTTCCCTGCCCGAGCATGTTTGGACAGCTCTGAATCGTTATGCCTGTTGGATTGAACCCGTTTTAGTCAGCGAATGGGCAAAAACCATGGCCAGTTATCGCGGTAATGCGATTCACTTAAACCAGCAGCCATATATCTTTTCTCAGGCATTAAACTGGCTTGACCCTAAGCGCACGACCACAGAAGTGCGCCAGCGAGTGACCGATATGGCTGAAGAGGGTGATGCGATTCATTGTGTCTGGACGCAACGTTCGCTGCAGCAAGGTTTTGATGTTGATCATTGCATGCCTTTTTCACGCTGGCCAAATAACGATTTATGGAATTTATTACCGAGTACACCCAAAGCGAACAATGAAAAGCGTGACCGATTGCCTAGCAATACCCGTTTACTTCATGCAGGGGAACATATACGCCACTGGTGGCAACAAGCCTGGGAAACGGAAAAAGAAAGCATGCTTTCGCAGCGCTTTTTCGCCGAGGCCAATCTGGCGCTACCTGGCTTAGGAGTGGGCAATCGTTCGATAGACGACTTGTTTGCCGCTTTGGTATTACAGCGCGGGCGTTTACGTGAATTGCAGCAATTGCAGGAGTGGTAACTGACCCTCCTGTTAGTATTGTACAGTTGTATTATAGGAGGAGTTCTCATCATTTTTATGGTGTTCACGCCGCAATGGCTATTTACGTACTCACCTTAAAAGCTAATAAACAGGCTAATGGCCGTTTACCTGTCCGTAATGGACATTGTTTATTTCTGCGATGTCCGATAAAGGGGATGAATACAAAGGCTTATTTAGCACCGCGCCTGAACTTCGACTACGCGCGACCCAGTAATCGAATGTAACACGGGAAACATAATCGAGCTGGCGCTGTTGCTATTGTTTCACTTCGTCAAATATCTTACTTATAACTTTCGGGGTAAAGACCTCAGAAACTTCCGCCCATCCACTCTTTGAAATGAACCTCAATACTGTACACAGATTTTTGGATTTTCCGTTATATGAGTTGCCGTAGCTTTTGCCTTACTTTAAATGTTTTGTAGAGCTAATATATTGTTCTACCTAGGAGCTCAAATAGACCTGCAACTTTTTTGGTTGGTAGCGTATTAATGCGAGTACAACAGGGTGAAAATAACGCTGGGTGATTATGTTACTGCAAAAGGGTTGGCGTCAGATAATTTTCAAATATTGTTTTTGCTTTAGGTAAACTTCAAGATTTGGCTTGAAATGACTTATTTGCTCGTTCAAAAAAGAATACGCATAACTATACTTTGATAGATAACTACCAACAAAGACTAAGTATGTCGGATGTCCATTCAAAATCTGTCAGAAGCAAAAACATGAAAGCAATCGCTTCTCATGATACCGCACCGGAACTGATTGTACGGAGACTTCTATATAACAATGGGTACCGCTACAGAGTTGCTCCCACGTATATTGAGGGAAAGCCTGATATATGGTTGAAAAAGAGAAAGACGGCCATCTTCATTAATGGTTGTTTTTGGCATGCACATGAATGTGAAAAATTTAGATGGCCGAAAACAAATACTGATTTTTGGAAACGCAAGCTGCTGAAAAATAAAGAGAGGGATGAGCGCAATATTAAAGTTCTCCTCAGTCAAAAGGTGAGAGTATTAATTATATGGGAATGCGCTGTTTCAGGTAAAAAGAAGTTAACAGAGCACACATTACTCATGCTAATTACAGTATGGTTCCAAAGTGTAGAACAGTATGCGGAAATCACTTCAGACGGTCTCCGAGTTTTCGACGGGCGGGAATAGTTTACCTATAATATCATTATCATCTGTAATATTAAGCTTCAGGGAGTTGGTATACTTACGAATCAAAACGATTGGATCGCAGTAGTGGCAGAGTATTTCACCATAGCCTTCAACTTCTTTGAATTTTGGGAAAGAAACCTTTTTCTGCCCCCGCTCTCCGACTTTAGCGTTATTTAGGTGATGCTTTGTCCCCGGGAATATGAAATGCAAAGAGATAGATACGCTGTTCTCGCAGACTTTTTCTGCGGCGGTTTTATAGAAATATTGTTTAACTAAATCATGCCAGCCGGGGGCTGATATTGGTGACGAAGCATCATAGTATTTTGCATCAATGACAGCCCAGCGTGACTTATCTTCATTCTCTATCACGGTGTCTGTTTTCTGACCTTTTCTAGGGACTTCAATGAAATATTCTCCCTGCTGGTAGTAAGGTACAGGGAGTTGGCTGTTTATCTCTTTTTTCCCAGGCAAGCATTTATCGAGCATACCTTCCCAGACATTGTGAAACTTTCGGGTGCCGACTAAAAGTTCTGCTCCTTCAGTGGCTATTTTATCCTCAATATAGTTTTGAAGCATTCCTATTAACTGAATGTCTCGCTCTGAATAGCTCGCGGACAATTCCTTATCCAAAGCTGCGAGCTGCCCTTCAAGGCTAGGTATCGGTTCAGGCATTCGCTCAAGTCTGTCATTAGTACAATCCACCTGAGCGGAAAGAAGAGCGCCGTATTTTTGTTGGATATCTTTTAAAACGTGTGAATGTATTCTAGCGGTTTCACAGTCTGAAACGTAACGGGTGCTGCTTGTCACAGTATCCAAGTAGATAGGTGTATCATTAGAGGGGTAAGGGGTTAGACGAAATATAGTTTTTTTCCAGTCAGCGCGACCCTGATTTAGAGTATGGTGCTTCTTTCTTCTAACATAAAGTCCGTTTGCACGATAATCCTCCATGAGAGAAGAGGCCAGAGACAGAGAAGTTTTGCCTATTAGCTCATTATCTCGCCCTTCAGAGGCCCCGGAGCTTTTATGCGAGTAATAACGGCCCAATGCCTGAAGTAACATAGAGGCATTTTCAGTCGTATTTGCCTCTATGCTGCTGTTTCTCGGCATAAAGACAGCGATTCCTTCATGCCAAGAAACAAAACCACAATAATGAACCCAAGGCTGGTCGGGCGCAATTAAACCTCGACGCCTCATTAAGTCTGCCAGTTTATTTGGGAGAGAAGTGATCGAGTCTCGATCACGGTAGTACATCATGTCAGTCATTCTGATCCGCAATTGCAGTGCCCAATTTTATGATAAGTTCATCAACTTCATTAGAAAATACCTTAGTATCAGGGAAGCGGTTGTACAGTTCACCGAATGTTGTAATTCCCTCAGAAAATAGTCGGCTTCGGTCTTGCGTTTTGTGTCTGAGAACATCATCCCAAAGGTACACAAATAACTTACCGCGTAGCGCAGAACGCCAATCTTTAAGTTCTGTTTTATTAAGGAAGAATGGGCCTATCATCCGATCTTCTGGCACCCTGAATTCTTTAAGCATTTTATTCAGAACTTTGTCCGCAAAATTAGCCCAAGAAATACGGTAGGGCCCTTCGGCTGTTTGCAATTCCAGATTTTGAATAGGTGCATTATTAAAACTTAGCTCGACATACTCAAAGGACCAGCGGCGTTTAAACGCCGTGTCAAGCGGCATAACTGCTTGATCGCTACTGTTCATTGTTGCCAAAAGTGACAGATTTGATGGTAGTGATAACTTTCCGCCAGAGAAGTAATCTAGGGTTTTCGAGTTAAGGTATAGGAGTAAGTCTGGATCCGATATATCGATCGAATAGGAGCTACCGCCATTTGGTTCACGGTCAAGCAGCTGAAAAATCTCACCGAAAACAGCCGCAGCTTGAGCTCGATTGATTTCTTCAATCACTAGAGAGTATACGTTATCAGGATCCATAACTGCTTTGACAAGAGCTTCTGTAAAGGCTCCAGGTCTAAATCTATAACCAACTCTGGCATTTTCCATAACAGGCTTGAGGCAACCGACAAAGTCACTGTACTGAGTTTCTGGGTGAAAAACAGTGCGCACCATGTGTTTCTTGTTAGCCTTTTGCTCAATTTCGTAACTTTTACCGGTCCCGGGAGCTCCGTAGATAATACGGTTACTGCCACCTTCCTTTCTAGGACCTGCATGTGTTTTTCTCGTTGCCGGCCTAAACAGAAATTCTTTACCTTCTTTAGCAATAGATAACTCTGGCCACAATGTATTCATATAATCAGTAACCTGATCTAACGTTGAACTGTCATCCAGTAAGCCCTTACGAATATGAACGTATTTACTTTGAGCGGGTGAATAATGGACTGGCTCATCAAAGTACAATAAATTCCCTGGAATTTTTGTACTACTTAACTTAAATGCACCAGTAATACCATTCCAGTCAACACTATCGGTACTGGATGTAGCTGACTCAAACAGCGCCTCTAGTTTACCTTTCCATCCCAAAACGGATAATATCCGGAACATCAGTTCATCGCCTGATTGGCATTTGAATAAGTAAGGAATCGCGAAGTAATATTTATTCTCAAGTACTTGCAGAGCTTCTTGGCACTGGTAAAATTTGTAAATAATTTTCCCTAGCATATCAGAACTGGCGTCTGGTACAGGTATAGCTTTAAGGATCACCGAACATATAAAGTCATCCCCTGAGCGAAGCGATGTGTTAGGCCCCGTACCATTAATTATATCTTTTCCTTTCAGTCTCTTATTTTTGTCACTGAATACCTGATAAAAGTTGCTCTTACTGACGGCGTCTAAAGCGTCAGTCACAGGGTGAGATGGAGATGAGCTGTGAATCAGTGCTGCCAAGTCTTCGGGAGCGGCTAATTCAGCTTTTAGCTGAGTGAAAACTTCCATATATTTGTGAAGTAAAATGACCAAAGGTTGCACTTTAAGCGCATATAAAAAGTAGTGTCCTGGAACATATGTATGATTTGAGTTGATGTCTATACGAGCTGAATGTTCATAGACTGTGACATTAAGGCGTAGCCTTTTCAAAGCCTGCCGAGCTTCTTCATCAAACTGTATCTCGTCAAAATGCCAGCCTTCTATCGCCTCATTCTGAAACCACTGACCTACTGTGCTGAGTTCTGAAAGCATAGTTCACTTTGTCCTTGTATCTATTCTGGTTTGCTATTTGTCGTTCTTAATCCAGAGGCTACGGGAGACTGTCTGGCGCATATTCTCTATCAGCTTTTTTCTTTCGTCGGAGAACTGACTGTTCTCAAACTCGCCTAAAAAAAACAGGAACTCAGCCAGAGGCTTTGACTGGTCCTCTGACAGGTGACGTATCAGAGGGTGTTCACTATTCAGCGTAATGTAGTGATCATCTTCATAACCAGGTTCCCATAAAGATCCGTCAGATGTTTTATCCAACCGGACATCCACATCTTCTATTAAAGGCGCAGTGATACGCAACCGCTGAAGGTGTTCACCACGGCCAGAGCAGAGGATTCTGAAATCAAGAAGTGCATTGAAAATAATGGCTAGAGCATCACTGAATCCGGAGCGATAAATATTGTAGCGATCCGCTATGATGTTGCCGAACATATCGGTGTTATCTGAGCCCACAACATCGCAGTGAGGAAGCATACTGAGCGATTTCCTGACCTCCACTGGCATAAAAATCCTTGTATACTTTTTGCCTTGGTGTTGTAGCGCCTCAGCAACTTTGTCAACGGACAATGAGAAGCCATCCAACCCCAGAATATCTGCAACTTCATATGCTTTCCGAACCACAGCAGATTTATCCCGCAAATTTTCAGAGAGCCACATAGTCAGTTCTGTCGATTGTTCTTTTAGGTCTCCTTTGGGCAAATCAGTTACTTGAACCGACATTCTCCTTTCAAATGATTCTTTGTTACTAAACACCACTGCACTCGCAGTAATCTGGTAGACATAATCTGAAACGATTTGATCTGATTCATTGAAAATTTGGTTAAACAGATCGATTGGCAGAGGTATGCGGTTCTGCCAGAAGAAAGTCCATCGACTCTATATTTTTGATTTTTGTCATTAAGATAACGTTTGAAATCCGCAAGGTCATATTGATAACTCATTCATCCTCCTCCGCATCTGGTAGTTCGATACTTAGGTAACGAAGCGTCTGACTGACCTTCTGCCTGTACCCTTTTAGCGTATGACAATTGGCCTCAGAGTACTCACCATGTTCTGCATTGGCAAGGCTCCAAAGAAGCATATCAAGGGCTTTAATCGCCTCGACATTATCTTTACAGACGTTGTACATTTTGTGGAAATAGGGGTGCGACTTTCCGAGTGTGACGCAGGTGTTACCTTCATGATCACAGGAAGGTTCCCACAGATCATCTCCAAGCAGTGATTCTTCTTCATGAACCCTTACGGTCTTGTCATCATAAACCCTGATCTCTTCCATGACTGTAGGTTGAGGCTGATTTTGGTTGCGGATGCTCACTGTGTCACCGCTAACCGTTATTTCAGAGTTTTTGGTGTATTTTTTATGCTTGTCTATCGCTTTATCTGCAGGGCCGTGGGCACGTACGGTATTCGCGGAGATCCGACGGGCTTGACCTTTCAGGAGCTCTTGTCTCCACGGAGCGACTAGTCGCTTTAATTCTTCACGGATCTCAGCAGGAATAATCACGCGACTCTTACGAAAATCAATACTGAAAACATCGTCCAGTTTGTGATCAAAGTGTAACTCCACCCTCAGACGGGTAATCTTGCCTTCCTTCTTGTACATCCGGTGTGGCCAGCCATCATGCCAGATAAGCCGTCTTTCTCGGTAAATGTAGAAACCTTGGTTGTCGAGGCTGTAACGGACAAACTCCCTTTCTTCAGAGTTAAGCTCGTTCTGGGAAGGAATAACACTACCTCTAATAGAGAATGAGGCAGTTTTGCCACCGATTTCTACAGGTATTATTTTTTCTTTCAGTACGCGGGAGCGGACATTGTCAGTCGTAACCAAGTCAGCACACAGTGGATCCCAGCCTTTCAGTTCAGTTGCAGGTGCATCACCGACTTTCATGGTGATAATTACGTTGCCGGATGCTAGATATTTAAAGTAGACAGCACTCAGCTCAGTCGTGAGCTCTTTACCAAGATTTTTAATTTGCTCACGGACTTGGCGTTCACTGCCTTGTTTAATCAGGCGATCAGTATTTTCCCAAATGATCATTGTTCCGCCGTTAGCAGAAAAATCACTCAACTCATCATAGTCGTCGCAATAACTGTCGGCATCTGGTGTTTCTAGCTCCCAACGATCTGTGCTGATGATGCGATCTATATCCCAAGCGCGGCCAGTTTGATGACCATCTTTTTGAGTTAGTACCACAAGACGGCGGCAGAACGCAGTGGATGCAGTCTTCAAGCCCATCCCGAATTTACCTAGAGATTTTGGGTCGACACGTTTTTCGGAACCGTAGCGCATCGCGTTTTTCAGTTCATCTTCGGTCATACCGTCACCATTATCTGTGATGATGACTCTGAATTCTCCAAATATGTACTGGAGTTCAATCGCAATCTTAGTTGCGTTTGCGGCGATGGAGTTGTCGATGATGTCAGCGAATGCAGCCTCACGACTGTAACCTGTATCCCGCAGGCTTTCTACCAAACGGGCTGCTGATGGGCGAAAGTCATTTTCTTGTAATCCTATTATTTGATTCATCAACCTAGCGTTTCCAAATATGCAAGCATTATTTGCTTGTCTGTTTCTTTATTCTCGGCAACTGAGACCACCCGTTCACTAAGCTTTTGCTTCAGGCGTATACGTTCATCAATGGTTTCTTCTATTGTATTGGCATAAAACAAGTAGTAAACACTGACAACTGACTTTTGGCCGTTCCTCCATGCTCTGGCCGTGGCTTGTTCCTCTAAGGCCGGATTCCACTGTCTGCAGTAGTGAATCACATTAGTGGCAGCTGTAATATTTAGCCCCATGCCAGCTGTTTTCGGGTGCAGGATAAGAACATCAAAACCGCAAGAAGAAGAAAAATCATCAATCATAGGTTGGCGCTCCCCATTTGGTGTCCTGCCGTCAATGACCCCCGCTACAATACCATATTTCTCTTTTAGTGCTCCTTTCACTAGGTCAATAACTTTCTGAAAAGTCGCAAAAATAATTACTTTTTCTCCAACCTTCGCTATTGCATCCAGTTTTATCATCATCAGTTCGAATTTGGCGCTGTGCTTTGACAGGGAGTGAATATCTGAAGGTATCATGGTGTGAACCAAGGCGGGGTGTGCTGTATACTGTTGCAGCTTATTGATTAGTGGCAGTATGCTGGGGCATCCATTGGAAGCATCATTCTGCATTTCTTCAATGATATTGTCGTAAGCTGACTTTTCAGTTTCTCCCAAAGATACAGGTATATGTATATCCAATTTTTCAGGAAGCTGTTCAAGCACATCTTTCTTCATACGCCTTAGTGTTATTTGGCGAAGTGCGATTCCAGCTCTTCCAAGTTTGAGTTCAGGGTTTCAGACAAATCACGGTGAACATAACGTGACTTAAAGTCCTCTTGTGATCCCAAAAAACCGGGGAACACTAAGTCACTTAGAGACCAAGCATCCATTAAGCTGTTCTCCACCGGTGTTCCGGACATTGCAATCGCAACGTCAATATCCAAGCGTCGTGCGGCAACAGATCTGCCTGAATTTGGGTTTTTTAACACACTTGCTTCATCGAATACGGCAAGATCAAAAGACAACTCTTCCAGCATCGCAATATCGGAAGCCATCGTTGGGTATGAGGTTATGATGACACTGTGTTCTGACAAAGGAGAGCTGATCCCACGGCGGCTACTTCCATAATGGAGATAAGGTTGAATGCTCGGAGCAAAGAAAAAGAATTCACGCATCCAATTATCCAGCAGGGGGTTAGGTACCACAACCAGTATCTTTGCAGCAGGGTTCTTTTCCAGAGTGTCACAACATAAGGCTATTATCTGAGCGGTTTTGCCGAGCCCCATATCGTCAGCAAGAATGGTTCCAACACCATTACCCACACAGAAACTAAGCCAGTCTACCCCTTTTTTCTGATATGGGTAAAGCTCTCTTTTAAACAGGTTTTCATGATGAGCTGTACTGTTTTTTTTAACTCTTAGGGTTTCTAAGAAACCGGATGGTATTTGATCACATAGACCTTCCTGATACAAAGTCCTAAGAAGCTTTATCAGTGCAGACAGGTGGAGCTCGCCTAATGCCGAGCCAATGTATTCCCGTACGCCTTCGGTGACAAAATGGATCCGGTTAGTGTTGGCAATAAAGTAGCCATGGAATTTTAACGAGTGGCATTGTTGCTCATTTAACAGTTTACCTTTAAAACTCAAAGAGAAATGAGGCTTAGGGTCAATACTGAATTGGAAGTGCAGTTCAGCAGGACGTTTTGAAGCGATTAGAGTGAGATGTTCTCCGTCGAGCACTACACCTATTTTACCTTGTCTATACAGGTGATTGGATGCAATTGGCTGATTGTCGTACTCAATAACACCATTATTTACCAGATACTCCATCACAATTCTCTATTAGCAGGGTTAAAAACCGGATATTTCTTGCAATTATTCATGTTTATATGTACATTTTTTAGCATTGCCAGGTAAAAAACCGGATACTTAATAAACAAATGGCGGAAATATCTAACACCTCTCACTATATCAAACAGTTAAGAGATAATCTTGGTTTGGGACAACGTGAATTTGCAAATTTGCTCGGTTTAGGAAAAGACGGTGAGCGGACAGTCCGAGGTTGGGAAGCGGGAGAGCATAAACCCTCACCTCTGAAATGGAGCCGTATTTTAGAGCTAAAAGATGAAATGAAACATTACTACGATAATGCACCGTTAAAACAACAACCAATTGAAAAATCTAAGTTTACATTCATAGATTTGTTTGCTGGTATTGGTGGTATTCGTTATCCTTTTCAAAGGCTTGGCGGACATTGTGTTTTCACCTCCGAGTGGGATAAGTTTGCCCAAAAAACTTACTTAGAAAACTATGGGGAAATGCCGAACGGCGATATTACCCAAATTTCAGCTAAGGAGATTCCCAATCATGACATTTTATTGGGTGGATTTCCGTGTCAGGCTTTTTCTCAAGCAGGGTTGAGAAAAGGGTTCAATGATACGCGCGGAACAATGTTCTTTGAAATACAGCGAATTCTGATCGAAAAAAAGCCGAAAGCGTTTCTGTTGGAAAATGTGAAACAGCTTCGTAGTCACGATAAAGGGCGCACTCTCAAAACCATTCTGGATATCCTGCGGGGTAAACATGAGCAGGAAATTCCGGATGACATTCAGATTAGTGAGGAAGCTCGCCACGCTCTGGCGGATAAGCTTAACTACTGGGTTGACGTACGAGTATTGCGAGCCGCAGACTTTGGCGCCCCGCAAAATCGTGAGCGTATATTCATAATTGGCTTTGACAAAAACCAGTTCCCCGGAGTTGACTTTGACAAAGCTTTTTCTTGGCCAGAGCCCCCGAGAACGAAGACGCGTGTCGGCAGCATTCTTCAGTCACAAGAAGAACTGGATGCAGATGAAAATACATACGGAAAAGACAGGTTTACTATCTCGGATAAACTTTGGGAAGGACATCAGAAGCGAAAAGCTGAGCACAAAACCAAAGGTAACGGCTTCGGGTACTCACTTTTTAATGCAGACAGTGAATACACCAATACCATCAGCGCACGTTATTACAAAGATGGCTCAGAAATTCTGATAGATCAGAGCTTCTTAGGGAAAAATCCACGTAAACTGACTCCGCGAGAATGTGCGAACCTACAAGGATTTCCCAGAGAGTTTAATGTCGATGCAGTATCTCAGGGACAAATATATAAGCAGTTTGGAAATTCTGTATGCATGAATGTTATTCATGTAATTGCAGATAGTATGGTAACTACTCTAACAGCAGTCACAGAGATAGCAGACACGCAACGTAAAGCGGGATGAATGATCAGGTCTCTTCATTGAGGAGCTCACTTTATTCAGAAAGCATGCTTGGGAATTTATGGTGGCTTTAGGTGCAGACCTGGGGTGAGCTCTTCTCAGCCCAAAGAGATTTACCATCAAGCATTGCTCCCACTTTCGAACAGTTAATTGAAACTCCTAACTTTATGTGCTTCTTAACAAACTCACAACTATATTGCACTTATTAACACAATAAAATGGCGCCCATCGGGCGCCATTTCTCATTAGGACTTTTCGCTTTCCAACGGGCCGGCGCCTATATCTATCTTTTCTTCCTGAGGAGTGAAGTCGGGATCGAGCGACAGGTTGGCGAAGGGGTTGGCCTTGGCTTTTTTGTTCTGCTCTTTGTCTTCTTCAACCTCGGTTTCTGGAGCCAGTTCTTGCTCTTGAACAGGCGTTTGTTGTGCCAGGGCCGACTCCAATTCCATCAGGGCGTCGTCCAGTGATTGTGTTTCGGGCTCGTTGAGTTCCAGATTGAGCTCTGGCTCAGGCTCGATTTCGCTTGGCTCGTCAGTAATGGCCTGGGTGTTGAGGTGTCGCGCTTCGGCTTGTTCCACTTCGCCTTGCTCGTCTTCAAGCATCGGCGTGGCGAGAGGCTCAACTATCTCAGTCTGAGCTTCAGTAGGTTGGGCCTCAATAGGTTGGACCGCACTCGGTTGATCTAGAACCTGCTCATTAACGGCTTCTTCGAGATCTTGCTGTGGTTCGGGCGTTTGCTCGATCTCCTCAGCGTGAGTCGGATTTTCCATGCTGGGCTCGTCCTCAGCAGGAAGCTGTGACTCTTCGCTGTTTGGTTCACCTTGGTGACTTTGGGGCTCTTGCTCAGCTGGCGTGCTGTCAGTCGTTTGCGTGGTGTTTGAGCCGCTTGCCTGGTTTAAATAGGCCTGAAATTCTTCATCTGACATGCTCGACCAATCTTTACTGGTCGGTTGCGATGTGGCTGCACGCGTATCTTCTTGCGACTGTGCGTTTGTCTCGGCTTCTGGGGTAGCAGTGGGCTCGGTTGCAGGTGTCGGGCTCGGCTGCTCAGCATCGGCTTGCGCTTTTTTACGCACAAAGGGGTGGATTTCGGCGCAATGCTGGGGCTCGCTATGGCTGGCGGCTTTGCTGGTAGCCGCAGTACGGCGCAGCGGCGCAACATTCTGCGGCTGTGGCTCGTCGTTGCCATCGGCTTGCGGTGCTTGCTCGGTTGGGGACTCGGTCGAGGACTCGGCTGAAGCTTCAGCTGACGGTGTTCCCAATAAGGCATCTGCTTTTTCGTTCAACAGTGTTCTGGTCAGTTCGGGGCTGAGCGCTGCGTGGGCACCATAGGTCTGCAGATGTTTAATCATGTCTTTATGGATGGAGCTTTGCTTTTCGCCATAGTCAGATGTACTAATGCTCAGCACATGGTCAACAAACTCTTTCTCATGAATAACGAAACTCGGCATTGGAGACTTAAATACCGCCTCGTTGTTAAACACGATAAGACAGTGGATCTCTTCCATTGGCAGAGCCAGTAGCTCAGCCAATGGCTGCGCTTGTTCACGCAATGCGGTAAGAGGGTTAGCAAACTTGTCGTCTTCGCCATGGTGGCGGTTGGTCCAGTCCTGGGCCTTTTCGCCGCCATAAATATCACCGATTGCATCGATATGGGCGACCATAAAGACACCAAAGGGGCTTAGCAAAAGATGCTCTATGTTAGTGCTTTTTCCTTCCTCACCCGTGGCGATGGGCACATTGGTAAACTTGCTGTAGAGCTGCGGATCCAGGGTGGCTTTTTGATTGCCAAGCAACTTCTTCAGCGCCTTTTTAAACTCTGAAGGCTTACTCATGACTTGCGGTTTGCCTTCGGAAGAGAGTTTCGGTTTGGCGACTTTAATTGAGCTCTGGCGTTTTTTACGCACCATGATGAGTGCGGCAATGCCGACTATGAGCACGAGTAAACCAATTAGCGCTGGGAGCATCACGTCCATCAGGCCAGATGTTTCGGTTTGTGCAACTGGCTGTGGTTTCGGGCTTACCTTGGCCGCTGCAAGCTGAGTTTTGGCAGTTTCAGTTGGAGTGCCCTTAGCTGCCAGCTTAGTTTCGATCTGCGTGCTATCTGCTGGTGTGGTTAACTCACTGGCCTGCGCCGCAACAGCGCTTTTGGTTTCGGTTACTAGGTCGCCAGTGGCTTGTTGTGGCTCAGTCAGGAGATCGCTGGTTTCGAGCTTGGTGTTTTCGCTAGCGATACCTTCGCTCAGATCGCTTTGCACCTGTGCCGAGGCCAGCGCTAGGTCGGCACCGCTGGTGCTTTTAACCTGCTCTGTAAAAGGCTCTGGTTTTACCAAGGCCGTGCGCTCGGGCGCGGTTGAGGTAACCTGAGTTCTTGTCTGTTGCTGTGCTTGTGCCTTATCAATTTGCTGGCAGTTGTTGCTGTCGTAATCCCGTCGCGCCTTACGGTAACTGGGGTGCGTACGCGCATGATCAAACTGCGCCATTTGCTGTTTTAATAAAATACACATAGCGCGGTTATATTCTCGCGCCTCGGTCTCGCTAGCTTGCAACAGGGCTAGGGTGAAAAGTAGTAGAAAAGCTAATCTCATTTCCGAAACATAAGTAAAATTTCTGTTATCTATCCCTAGTCTAACAGCTAATCCATAAATTATGCCATACCCTTATAGAGTCATTTTAAAATTCAATAGGTTAATTGCCTGTTCTGTGAGATATTAGTGCTTTAGAGAGTAAGGTAATGGTGCTTATTTTGTGCGATTACAATGACTAATAACAAATTATTAGCATGACTTTTTGTTACTCTCGCTTAATGAATAAGTATTAGTGGTGAATGGTTAATGCGTCTTCCGCGATTGTTTATACTCGATCTGCGCCAAGTAATTTTAGGTTTTACTCTGCTCTTGGTGCTTATTACCCTGGCTAACCAGTTTGTGATTAGCGACCGGGTTTATACCCAACAGGCCATGACGCAAAGCCTTGAGGCAAACCGTGCCTATGCCGGTAAACTGGCCGATATTACCAGCCAGTTTATTCAATCATTGCAAATGCAACTGTCTTATAGCGCCAAGTCGCTGAGCGGTGATCTGGATAACGCCGCCCGCCGTGAGCAAGAAGTACAGCGTTTACTATCACAAACCCAGTCTTTTAATTCGGTGGTGATTGTCGACCGCCGCGGCGAGGTGATCAGTGCCGCACCTGAGCAATTGGGTGCCGTGGGTATTATTTTGCACGCCTCTGCCACCAAGCAGTCATTAATGGTGCCGCAGGCCATGATGCCGCAGCCCTATGTATCGCCCTTGGGTAACCTGGTGGTCAGCCCCTCGCATCCGATCATGTCAGACACAGAGCCCCAGCGTTATCTGGGCTATATTTCCGGCAATATTTATTTGCATGGCAATAATATCTTGTCGCGCCTGCTGGGCACCCATTTTCATGGTGCGGAAGCGCGTATTATGGTGCTCAGTGAGAATGGCGCCGTGGTTTACGACAGTCAGAGCCGGCAGATTGGTATGACAGTGGGTGAAATGCACCCGTTGTGGGACGCGTTTATGCAAGCGCAAGCCGGGCAAAGCGGTGCCATGGTCAGCACGCAGGGCAGCGCCCAGTTAATAGGTTATGCACCGGTTAAGGACATGCGCTGGGTGGTGTTGGTTTCGAGTGCACAGCAGCAGGTGGTCAACAGTGTTGGCAATACCATAGGCAACCTGATGGAAAAAGGTGCACCGGTGACCTTAATCACGCTTTTGGCCATTTGGTTGCTTGCCGGCACCATCAGTGCGCCATTGCAAATCCTGGCCCAACGGGTGCGCGATAACGACAAAACCTTTAACGATATTCCCGCCTGGTATGCCGAAGCGAAAACCCTGAAGCGGGCCATTGCAGCCTATAGCCATGAACAGTTGCAACGTATCAGTGCCCTTAATCTGGCGAGTAATACCGATCCCCTGACCGGCATAGGCAATCGTCGCTACCTGCAAACCTGTCTGGACTCGATGCGAGAGCAGGGACAAACGTTTGCCGTACTGGCCCTGGATATCGATCATTTTAAGTGTATCAATGATCGCTTTGGTCATGATGTTGGTGATCAGGTGATCAAAACCCTGGCCCGATTGCTTAAGCTGGGATGTCGCGAGTATGACTATGTCTGTCGCAGTGGTGGTGAGGAGTTTATGCTGTTGTTGCCTGGGCTTGATATCGACAGGGCACAAGAACTGGCCGATCGCTTGCGCCAGCAGGTTGCCGAGCATAGTTTTAAGCCAGTGACGCAGGTTACAGTGTCTGTGGGTGTGAGTCTGTGGCAGGGCGGTGTAGAACTAAAGGCGGCATTAAAAGCCGCTGACAATGCGCTGTACAAGGCAAAAAACAATGGCCGTAATCGCACCGAAGTTGCAGAGCTTTAGGACAAGCTCCTGCGTTATCTCTGATCACCTAATTAACAGAATTTGGTATGATTGCTCTTTGTATTTGTAAGTGGTACAACTGGAAAGGCTGACTTTTTGTCACAGTGATAAAGCTGTCATCTTGAAGTCATTGTTTTATATCGCTTTCATATATCGCAATACACTCAGGTTCAGCGTCGATATTGTGCTAAGCTACAAGAAAATAATACAAAAAGATTAACACTATTTCATGACCCAGTCCTTCAACGCACTGTACCAAACAAGCAGCAGTGAGCAAGCTTATGAGCTGGCCTTGTCAATGATTGACCAAGTGTTTGCCGCTAAATACTGTTTTGTTGGTCGCCTAAGTGACGATGGCTTACAGGTGCGCACCTTGGCCTTTCACTCTCAAGGTCAGGTGCTGGACAACATAGAATATGAGCTTGAATCGACTCCCTGTGCCGATGCTATCTGCAGCGTCGATGTCTGTATTTATCAGGATCAAGTCGCGGCCTTATTTCCTCACGATGCCATGCTCAATGAGCTGGGTATTAAGGCCTACTTAGGCATGACGATGCGCGATGTGTCCCGTCGGCCCATAGGTATTCTGGTGGCCATGTTTGAGCAGCCGCAAAACTTCAGCGCGCAAAGCCTGCAGTGGTTTCAAGACCTGGCCTTTATTGTCGCCGCGCAAGCCCGCCACGAGATAGACATAGAAAGAAAAAATGCCATGCTGGCGGAGCTGTCGCTGCGAAATATAGTATTTGAGCAAAGCAAAGAAGCCATTATGATCACCGACGCTGAGAATAAAATCCTGCGCGTGAATCCGGCCTTTGAATTCTACACGGGTTATCATGAAAGCGAATTGTTAGGGCGCTCTCCCGGGCTCTTGGCCTCAGGTCGTCATGATCAGCAGTTTTACGCCAATATGTGGCAGCAGTTGCACACCCATGGGCACTGGCGTGGTGAGGTTTATAATCGCCGCAAAACCGGTGAGGTGTATCCGGAGGAATTATCGATCACAGTCAACCGCGATGAGCAGGGCGAGATCTCTCATTATATCGGTCTGTTTCGCGATATCAGCGATTGGAAAGAAAGCGAGCGACAACTGCGTTTTTATGCCTCTCAGGAGCCGCTCACCGGGTTACACAACAGGCGCAGCTTTTTAGAGCGGGTCGAGCAGCATATTAGCCTGCATCATGATCAAAACACCCCCAGCTCTTTGTTGTTTTTAAATCTCGACCGTTTTAAAGATATTAACGACCTCTATGGCCCGGAGGTTGGAGATAAGGTGTTGGTGGCGGTGGCCTTACGACTGCAGCACTGCGTTGTCAGCTCGGATGTGCTTAGCCGTTACGGTGGCGATGAATTTACCCTGCTGCTGGCCAACAGCACAAAGCAGCAGGCCTATGCCTGTGCGCAGCGTATTTTAACCCATGTATGTCAGCCCGTTCGCCTGGGCGAGCTGAATATCGAGCTCAGCTGTAGCCTGGGTATCGCCCATATCGACGAGCAGATAGATAGCGCTACTGTGTTTGTACGCAATGCCAATCATGCCATGCTCAGCGCTAAACGAACTCAGTCGCAAAGCATTGCCATCTACAGCGACGAAATTGAAGGTCAGTACCTACGTAAAATTCAATTGCGCGATAAACTCGCTAAGGCCCTCAAAGCCAATGAATTGACCGTCGCCTATCAGCCCATTGTCAATTTTCGCAGTGGTAAAATCATCAAGTTTGAGGCCCTGGCCCGTTGGCATGATGCCGAGCTTGGCACCATCGATCCCGAAGAATTTATTGTCATTGCTGAGGAGTTTGGGCTGATTTCCCAGCTCGGGCAATTTGTGCTGCAGCGGGCCTTGGCAGACTTATCCACTCTGCACAAACGCGGTTATCCTCATATCTGTCTGTCGGTCAATCGTTCGGTATCAGAATTCAATCAGTTATTGCAGCCGGTCGAAGCCATTTTAGCGGCGTTGCACGAACATCAGATCGCCACCCATCAGCTCACCATAGAGGTGACCGAGTCTGTGGCCATAGGCGTGCAACAGGTGCAGGATCAACTCAATATTTTGCGCGAGCAGGGCGTTAAGGTAGCCCTGGACGATTTCTGTACCGGCTATTCTTCACTTAGTCATCTTATTGATTTGCGTGCTGATTACCTGAAAATTGATAAATCTTTTACTCATAAACTGCTGAGTGAACATAAGCATCAGGTGGTGATCGCCAGCCTGATCAACATAGCCTCAGAGCTGGATATGGAAGTGATCGCCGAGGGCGTCGACTGCGCTGATCAGCACCAACAGCTGCATGATTATGGCTGCCATTTCAGCCAGGGCTATTATTATTCCAAGCCGGTCAGCCTGCCCCAGGCACTGGCCTTGCTAGAGCAAGCCGACTCTTTTGCCGACACCTTGTAGGTCTGAATTTGCCACCAGGGATGCAAATTAATATGGGGAAATAGTAAGTTTTAAGTGTGATATTTTATCGCCACGATAAAATATTCTTGTTTTACCCATGTTGACGCTCAACGCATAATGCCGCCTTTTGCTTGTCGAGAGGGCACTATGCGCGGCTGGATTATCTACACTGATGGCGCCAATCTATTAAAACCAGAGCGGTATGAAATTGAACGGTTAGTGGCCGTTGCCAAAGAAGAAAATATCGAGCTGGAGGTCTATGCCCCGGATCAATTCGATCTGCTGGTGACCCGTGAAGACGATAAAAGTATCCTGATCGACGGCAAGCCCGTGCCCTTACCGGACTTTGTTATGCCGTGCATGGGTGCCGGCACCACCTATTTTGCCCTTGCCATTATCCGCCATTTGGAGCGCCTTGGGGTGTACTGCGTTAATGGTGCCCACGCCATTGAAACGGTCAAAGACAAGCTTTATGCCCAGCAAATCTTAGCCAAGCAAAATCTGCCGACACCGACCACCATGTTGGTTAAGTTCCCGGTAAATATCGCCCTGGTTGAACAGCAAATTGGTTTTCCCGTGGTGGTGAAAACCCTTTCCGGCTCGCAGGGCAGCGGTGTATTCCTGAGCAAAACCCGCAATGAATTTGACGATTTGATGCAGCTTATTGAGGCGACCAGCCCTCAGGCCAATATTATTTTGCAGCAGTTTGTTAAAAGCAGCCATGGTCGTGATTTAAGGGTTCTGACCATAGGTGGCAGAGCGGTTGCCTGCATGGAGCGCAACAGTGGTGGCGATAACTTTAAGGCCAATGTCAGCGCCGGCGGCACAGGCTCCTTGTATGCCATTACCCCGGAAATCGAATGGTTGGCAACGCAAACCGCCAATGCCCTGGACTTGGATGTGGCTGGTATCGATTTACTGTTCGATGAGCAGCACTTTAAAATTTGTGAAGCCAACTCCAGCCCGGGTTTTGAAGGCCTGGAGCAGGCCACTGCCATAGATGTGGCGCGAGAGATCTTCCACTTTATTCGCATTCGCCTGGGTATTTTTGATAAGCCGCAGTCGGCGTCAAAAGCAGAGTCGAAAAAAGCGACTGCACAAGCCGCTCAGGAAGTGCTAGAAGAGCTGTAGTTTAAGCCTGTCGGCAAACTGCTCCAGCGCATAAATACCGGCGCTGGAGTTGCCGTATTCGTTGAGCTTAGGCGACCAGACCGCGACCGTAAACTTCCCCGGCACCACGGCAATAATGGCGCCGCCCACCCCGGATTTACCCGGCATACCGACCCGGTAGGCAAAATCCCCTGCAGCATCATACAAACCACTGGTAAAGAGCAGGGAATTGAGCTGGGAGTTTTGCTTGGCGGCAAGAATGCGCCGCTTTGAGGCCACATCAACGCCCCTGTTTGCCAGATAGGAAAAGGTGCGCGCCAATTCGGCACAATTCATCTCGATGGCACAAAAGCCGAAATACACCTTCAACACTTCTTCCACTTCGTTTTCAAAGTTATTAAAGGACGCCATCAAATAGGCCATGGCCGCGTTGCGGTGACGGTGCTGATACTCGGATCGCGATACCCGCTGATTGATATTGATACGCGGGTTGCCGCTGAGCTGACGCACGGTTGCCAGCATATGATGGGTGGGCGCACTGAGACGCGAATAAAGCGCATCGCAGGTGACTATAGCGCCGGCGTTGATAAAGGGATTGCGGGGAATACCCTGCTCAAATTCGAGCTGGGTCAGGGAGTTAAAGGCCGTGCCCGAGGGCTCCTTGCCTACCCGTTGCCACAGGGTATCGCCATAGCGCTGCAGCGCCAGGGTGAGGGTCAAAACCTTGGAAACTGACTGAATGCTAAAGCACTGTTCGCTGTCGCCGCTGAAATAGCTCTGTCCATCAACTGTATGCACCGCCATGGCAAACTGCTCACCTTTTACCTCGGCGAGCGCCGGAATATAACTGGCTACCTCGCCTGCCATCTCAGGCAAACGGGCCCGAACGTCCGCGCTAATGTCGTCAATTACCTGTTGGATATTCATAGCACCCCATTTACTACCTAGCGAAAACGCAATAATACGCAATACCGCGGGCGCTAAAAAGAGGCACGCAGAAATTTACCCGCCTCCTGATAACAGGGAGGTGGCGCAGCATATATAACGACCAAGTTGCAAAAGCATGATCTAGAATTTTTGCTTTAAGGCGTTGTTGCGTATTGAATAGCGCAAAAATGCGCACAAATATCCATCTCTACGGGAATAAGATGCGGACGGGATTTGAGTTCTGCCGGTCATTCGCTTAGATTGGCGGTAATTAAATTTTAGGTTCCCCCCTATGCATGCACATATTGAACGCCTTTATGATATCGCCGCCAAGTCGGAGCGACTTATTATCGGATTAATGAGTGGCACGTCCATGGATGGCCTTGATGTGGCTCTGTGTCGTATTCGCGGCGCCGGCTCGAATACTCAGGTGGATGTGCTGCAATTTACCACTTGCCCCTACCCCGAAAGCTATCAGCAGCGGGTGCGCCAGATTTTTGCCAGGCGCGATATAGATCTGCAGCACCTCACCTTGCTCAATCCCTGGATAGGACAGTTGCACGGGCAATTGGTCAATGCGTGTCTGGCAAGTTGGCATATAGACCCACAGAGTGTTGATATCATCGCCAGTCACGGGCAAACCGTTTATCATTGCCCGCAAAGTCAGCATGGGCTTAGCGATTATGGTAATGCCACGCTGCAACTTGGCGATGGCTGTCACCTGGCGCGAGAAACTGGAATTATTACCCTGAGTGATTTTCGCCAAAAACACATAGCCGCAGGAGGTGAAGGGGCGCCCTTGGCCGCCTATGGTGATTATTGGTATTTCGCCAGCGGTGATGAGCATAGGGTGCTGTTGAATATGGGCGGTATTGCCAATCTGACTGTGCTGGCGAAAGATGCGCCGTTAGAGCAGACTTTATGCGCCGATATTGGCCCAGGCAATACCATGCTAGATGCCTATGTGCAGCGCTACTTTGCTCCTCTTGAATATGATAAAGAGAGTGCTTTGGCAAAGCAGGGCAAGGTTGCACCGGCATTGCTGCAAGCGCTCACGGCCCACCCCTTTCTTGCCAAGGCGATGCCCAAGACCACGGGACCGGAAGTGTTTAACCTCACCTATTTGGCACAATGCCAAACGCAGAGTCACACTCAGGAGTTGGGCCATTACGATGTGCTGGCGACCTTGTGCGAGTTTGCGGCGCTGGAAATTGCCAGGCAGCTGAATAGCTTGGCGGAAAAACTCGGTGACATTAAGGTGTATGCCAGTGGTGGTGGTATTCATAACCCCTTACTGATGGCCCGCATTAGGGCGCATTGCAGTGCAGGTATAGAGCTAAATTCATTGCAGCAACTGGGCATCAATCCGGATGCTAAGGAAGCCGTATTGTTTGCCCTGCTGGCCAATGACACCTTGGCGGGCAGCGCAACCAGTGAGGCTGGTCACCCGGGCATGCCGGGCGTTACCATGGGGAAAGTCAGCTTTCCTGATTAATACCAATTCTGTTAAGTATGTGAGCAGATATAGCGCTGGATAAATGATGTGATAACAAGGCGGAATTTTTCTTATGTAGTTATTCTACATAAGGAAAGTTCCAACGCAGTTAGCACGCTATTTAGCCCGCTAGAATGATTAGCTATTTAAATGAATTGGTATCACCCCAAATACGTTGGCAGTAGTCAACCAAACGGCGGGCTTTGGATTTACTTTGCAGGCCAGGGGTTAGGCTTTCGTACAGGCTTTGCGGGTGCAAATGAACGCTGAACTGAGCGCTTTCTTTGATGATCTCATGGCGACCATGAAGGCTCAGCTGTAACAGGCCTTGTCCCTGAACTTGCTGTTGCATCGACTCAGCGCCTGGGCTTAGGGTCAGCACCACCATGGTGCTTAGAAGATCGCGCTCATGGACGCTATGGCGCGCCTGCAACAAGGCATGGCGCTGTTCGGCAAAGCTCACGCTAGCATGAAGACAGTCCCCGGGTTGGGCATTGTTCGGCAGACGGCAAAGCAGTTGCGGCAACTGTTCGGGCGCGCCTAAAAGCACGGGCTGCTGCGTTAAACTATCAAAGTCTGCTAAAGCATTGTCGTTACGCAGTGAAAACACTGCCAACGGAGAGCGAAACTGGGTCATATCCTGTCAATTATTGCCGATTTGCGGACAATTATGCGCTATAAATATGACGGTTTTATGACTTAGTTTGAAATTTATACTGTAGGTCGGAGTTTACCGCCATGGATGGCGGTAGTAGAACAATGCAGGAGCACATTGTCGAAAACCCCGACAATAGAGCACATTAGCCAAGCTAAAGCCTCGCCCACGGATAATCGCAGCTATTCTCGTGTAGGCAACAATGCAAGAGCAATTGCCGATAGCCCCGACAACGATGCATACTATTCTCTTTTTGTCGGCGCGAAGCACCGACCTACAGGCTATTTAAACACCACTTCTTTTTGCGAGCGGCTGTAGTGACGCTTTTGTTCCGGGGTCCATTCACCATTTTTTAAATATTGTGTTGTGACCACAAACTGCCCGTCTACGTATGAGCTGGTGGATTTCACCCGAGTGATCCCTTCACTGCTGCCGCTCACATCTTCATAAGCAACAAAAGAGCCGTCGTCAGTGACTTCTAATGTACCCTGAGTATAAAAGTCGGCGGTGGTGAAGTAGTAGAACACCAGGGATTCTTTACCTTTATCCCAAAAAATCAGAGATTCTCCGCCATAGGCACCGTCATTAATACTGTGCATAGTGCGTATCGCAGTACCGTTAAGTGCTCGTTCCCACTTGCCCACATCGGTGACATCAGGTTGTTCGGGGCCCATGCTGAAGGTTGACTCCCAGGTACCCAGGTAAGGTTCGAACACTTGCAGTTCGCTGGCAAGTTTGCCGTTGGCATTTGCTAGATGGGTACAAAGGAGCAAGAGGGTGCTGATCAGGTATTTCATCGGTATCTCTAATTGTGAATGTTTTGTTGCACTAAGAGTGAGCGAAATTTGCTGATGGATCAAGAAAGAAGCAATGAATACAGCAAATTAGTATGTACACCCTAGGCCCTTTGCGGACAATAAAGGAGCTTCAGGCATTAGAGCAGTGAAACTAGCTTATAAGCACTTAAACCTACCACGGTAATAATGACAGGCAGGCTCAAGAGGTTCACGAGCCAGCCATTTTTATACTGACCCATAACGGCTTTGTTATTGAGAAGCCACAATAAATAGATACAAACTATGGGCAGCAGCAAGGCATTGCTGGCCTGGGCAAAGATGATCACGGCGACGGGGTCGAGTCCGAGGCTCGCTACCACAGCGCCAAATACCAAGATGGCAATGGCCACCAGTTTAAAGCGGGTGTCTTCTACCTTGTCTTTACCGCCGAGCATGCCACAAACGGCATAGGCACCGGCTAATGGAGCGGTAATGGCACTGGTGAGGCCGGCGGCAAACAAGCCGATGGCAAAGAAGTACTGAGCATAGGTGCCGAGCAGGGGCTCAAGCTGTTTAGCCATGGTGGCGGCATTGAGAGTACCCGTTTGTTGGCCAAAGAAGGCAACACTGGCGGTGGCGACTATGGCCAGGGTGATCAGGCCGCCAAGACCAACCGACAGTCCGGTATCCCAATTATGAACACGAATGGCCTGGTCTACCTCCTGTTGCCGGGTATCTTCCCTGGCAATGACTCCCGAGTGTAAAAACAAGTTATAAGGCACTATGGTGGTGCCTATCAGCGCCAGCACTGTGGTTAATGAGTCAGTTGGCAGGCTGGGCTTAAAACCGGCAAAGAGATCGCTAAGGGATGGTTGGGCAAGCACCATGGTAGCGACAAACACCACACTCATAACACCAACCAGAAGTATCAAGGTGCGCTCAATCAGCTTGTATTTGCCGCTATAAAGAAGCAGGGCGCTGACCAGGGCTATGACGGGTGTCCAGATGCTTCCGGTGTGCTGGCCGAACAGACCTTGTAAGCCGAGACTGGCGCCGCTGAGGTTACCTGCCTCGTAAGCGGCGCTGCCGATACCTATGGCGCTGATCACTAAAAAGATCGCCAGATACTTTAATAAGGGTTGATTAATATTGGCGCGCAGGGCCGGTGCTAGACCTTGCCCGCTTACCAGGGCTAGGCGGGCGGCCATAGTCTGCAATAAAATGGTGGCAACGACCGAAAATAACAGCGCCCATAGCAGGGTAAATCCGAAATTGGCACCGGCTACCGATGCGGTGGTAATGGTGCCTGGACCGATAAAAGCGGCGGCAACGAGCAGGCCGGGACCGAACTTCTTCATATTGTTAACCCTGTCATTTTTGCGCCAATTTAACTGGGCGCTATTTATTATTTTTTTTCGCAGTTAATAAGATATAGAAAAGCGGGTCTAATCTCCACTTCGTTCTAGTTCTGGATGTTCGAGTAACACGGCGCCACTGTCTTGCTCGCCCAGGTAGTCGTCGGAATTGTAAATGGGACAATTTTCCATGGACAGGCAGCCGCACCCAATGCAGCCGTCGACCCTGTCTCTAAGCCTTTGCATATAGGCAATTTTCTCATCCAATTGCCGCTGCCAATGCTGCGCCAACTGTTGCCAGTCGGCTTTTGTTGGGGTGCGCTTGTCCGGTAGGGTACTGAGTGTTTCTTTTATTTCTTCAAGGGTGATGCCCATTTTCTGCGCAGCTTTGATCACCGCAATGCGCCTGAGCACATCACGTTTATAACGGCGCTGGTTACCCTGGTTGCGCCAGCTGCGAATAAGCCCTTTTTTTTCGTAAAAGTGTAATGCTGAAATGCTCACGCCGGCGCGGTTGGCCACCAGTCCCACGGACAAGTTCGCTTCTAGTGTCATGTTTCTTGACCTAAACTTAAGTTGAGCTTTTAGCCTATTGCTAAACTTCAAATAAGGCAATTAGTTATGACTCAACACATTATTATTTTCAGCAGTGCCAGACGCCACGGTAACACTTATAAAGCGGCACAAACGCTGGCGCGGCGATTAAATACCTACATCTTGTTTTTAGACGATTTTAGAATAAAACCTTATTGCTATGAAATAAATAAGTATAACAATGATGGCGAGGATGATTTCCAAGCACTAATGGCTAAATTACTAACGTTTGAGCATTGGGTTTTTGCCTCACCAATGTACTGGTATAACACCACACCTCAGCTAAAGAACTTCTTTGATCGCCTCACCGAATATATGACTGAACACGAGTTGCGTCCGCAATTGAGACTATTGCGTAAAAAGCAAATGTCGCTGCTGTCTACCAGCAATGTAGAACTAGGCCTAGACGCATTTGCCGCGCCATTTAAGTTAAGTGCTGAATATTTGGGGATGAGATTTATGTCCCATTACCATGCAGCTGCTAACACACCTGAAGAAATAGCAATTTGTTCACAAGGAAAGCCTTTGAAAGCAAACTTATGGCATCGTTTATTCGTTGGGGTAATGGAAAAAAAGTAGCAGCCAAATAAAACCTTGTTAGGACATTTAGCAAAGGAAATAAATTATAACTATATGAATTTAAACTGCTTTATTTAAATTCACGTTGTTGCTATTTTCAAACCAAACTGTTTTTTATTTTCATTTCTACTCTTTTTTGTCAAGTGAAAAAATGAATTAAAGGGTGTTAAATTGTATTATTTTGTACGGTTTAAGGCGGTATAAGCTTGATTGTTTCTTTAAGGTAAATTAAATACTTCACCCTAATGAGAAAGTGTGTATTTTTTTGTCTATTTTTGTTGTAAAAAGTTAGTAGAGTAGGTAAAACAAAACAGGGCCCAATCTCAACAAAGCTATTCAGCTCAATTTTTAAGGTACTTTGGGCAGTTCATAATAATAATGTTAGGGAATAAAAATGTTTAACAAATCTAAAATCGGCAGAGCGATTCAATACTCTTTGCTATTAGGCCTTAGTGCTACAGTTTCTAACAACGTATATGCGGAAGAAAATGAAGGCGCAGAAGACGTCGAACGCATTGAAGTAACAGGTTCTCGTATTTTACGTGAAGGCGCTATCGCACCATCTCCTGTCACAGTAATTACCGGTGACGCACTACAAAATTCTGGTGCTATCAACATCGGTGAAGCGTTGAACGAGCTTCCGTCTCTTGCACCAACGTTCTCATTGGCAAACTCGGGTCGCTTCATTGGTACCGCTGGTTTGAACATACTCGACCTGCGTAATATGGGTACTGATCGTACGCTTGTACTTGTAAACGGTAAACGACATGTTTCGAGCTCTGCCGGTAGTGCCTCTGTTGATACGAATACTATTCCTAGTGCTTGGGTAGAGCGTGTAGAAATCATCACAGGTGGTGCCTCAGCTGTATACGGTGCTGACGCTGTAACTGGTGTTGTAAACTTTATTCTTAAAGATAAAATCGAAGGGTTTTCGATCAATGGAACCCGTGGTTTTTCTGATTTAAGCGATTATAACAATGAAAAGGTAAGTCTTTCGTATGGTATGAACTTTGACGATGACAGAGGTAATATTGCCTTTGCCGCAGAGTACTCAGCACAAGACTCTCTTAATGCTTTGGACCACCCTTGGACATCTACGTCTTATCGTAGTTTGAGAAACCCAAATCAGACAGAAGCAAACAAAGACGATCCGAATGTTCCTGATTTTATTTACACTCCAAATGCAGGTTACTACGCAATCAACAATGCCGGTGTTTGGGATTTCTATGATTTCTCTCTAAACAACACGTTCAACCCTGATGGCTCTAACCGCGATATCTATATCGGTGATAAGGTAGACGGTATTGGTTGTGCTGACTGTGATTTCTTCAACCTTAATCAATTCAACGAAATTCAGCCTGAATTTGAGCGTTTTAACATAAACTTCAAAACCAGTTACGATTTTACCGATAACATGAATGGTTACTTTGAAGCTAAGTACGTTAAGAGTGAAGGCCAAAACATCGGTCAACCGGCATTCTTCTTCTACAACTTCAATAACGTTATTCAACGTGATAACCCATACCTAAGCAGTGACGTTGCAGGCATGATGGACGACGTTGGTGCTTCTGAGATTTTTGTTAACCGAATGATGACTGACTTAGGTCGTCGTATTGAAGATAATACCCGTGAAACTACTCGCTTCGTTGCTGGACTAGAAGGTGTAATCGCAGATGTTTGGGATTACGACTTTTCACTTGTTCACGGTGTAACTGATCTTGAGCGTGTCAACGGCAATAACATGATCATGGCAAACTACTTTAATGCGTTAGATGCAGTTCGTGATAATAGCGGAAATATCGTTTGTCGTAGTGAAGAAGCCCGTGCGGAAGGTTGTGTACCGGTAAACATTATGGGCTTCGGTGCGCCTACCCAAGAAGCAATTGATTATATTAATACAGTATCTAAAGGTACCAGCGAAATTAAGCAAACCGTTGTTTCTGCTTCAATTGCGAACGGTGCTATTTATGAGCTTCCTGCTGGTATGATTGGTTTTGCTGCTGGTGCTGAATACCGTAAAGAAGAAAGTGAAACCAAAGAGCCAGACAACGCAGTTGGTACTTTCTTTAACGTTCTTGGTGAAGACAAAGGTGACTTTGACGTAACTGAATTTTACACCGAGGTTTCAGTACCGTTAGTTTCTGATGTGACAGGTATCCAAGATCTAGTACTAGATGGTGCAATTCGTTTCTCAGACTACAGTACAATCGGCAACACAACGAGCTGGAAGTTAGGCCTAGACTGGACGGTAAATGATCAGTTACGTTTCCGTGCAACACAGTCAGAAGCTATTCGTGCTCCAAACATCGGTGAAATCTTCGGTGCTGCAAGTCAAACCTTCTATAATGTTGACGATCCGTGCCGCGCAGAAAACTTAAATGATCTTGCAAATAGTGACACGCGTCGCGCAAACTGTAGCGCTCTTGGTGTTCCTGCAGACTTCAATTCAGAGTATGACTCAGCGTCAATTGAAGGTTTAATCAGTGGTAACGAAAATGTCGATGCTGAAGAGTCGACAAGTACAACTGTAGGTCTGGTATATCAACCTGACTTCATTGAAAACTTCGTTGTTACTGTGGACTATTGGGAGATTGATCTTGAAGATGCAATCTCGGCGATTGGTGCTCAAGATATCCTAGATCGCTGTGTTGATAGTGAGTCCGGTATCAACAACCAATACTGTGCTTTGATTTCACGTGACGCTGGCTCGTCAGAAATCACTTTGATTCAAAACTCAGTACTAAACGTTGCTGGTCAAGAAGCTTCAGGTATTGACTTTGAGTTCGGATACGATTTCGATGCACTAGATGGTTCATTCAAAACTAAGTTAATCGGTACATACCTAATTGAGCGTAATGAGTTCCCGTTCCAGGACAACCCTGACGACGTTACAGAGTACGCAGGCACTACCGGTGAAGCAGAATGGCAAGCTAATATGAGCATTGACTATAGCCGAGATGGTTTCTTCACTACGTGGAGCACTCGCTATTTAGACGAAGTCAGCTTATATACTCCTCAGTCACTTGCTGACAATCCAAACCCTAATAGCTTAACCAAGTTCGGTTCTTACTTCATCTCTGATATGACAGTAGGTTATAACTTTGAATCTGGTTTGGGTGTTAAAGTGGGTGTAGACAACATCTTTAACCGTCGCTTACCAATTGGTACAAGTGGTACAGGTTCTGGTTCAGCATCTTATGACAACATCGGTCGATTTGGATATGTAAACGTATCTTACAAGTTCTAAAATATGAACCTGTGAGCTAAGATCTTTATTCAATTGATCCTAAAAAGATAGTTGAAATAAGCCCCACTTATTGGGGCTTTTTTATGCCTATCGTTAGGGAAATTATTGGCAAACAAAGAGGCATCAACTTTTTCAAGAGATGTTTTGTTATGCTGAGACTCAGTTAAAACAAAGTTTATGTTTTGAAAGCCTTAAAAACTAATGCACGGTGTAAAGCCTGCTTTTGAGTTGTTATCTATTAGATAGCATGCAAGCAACACTCTTCGCAGCGTGAGAATTTGAGGCTAATTATTGATCGCTTTTCTGGTCAGGGAAGAGGTAAATAAAAAAGCCACCTTGTGGTAAAGGTGGCTTAATGTAACAAAGCCTTAATCTTCTTTTTGTGCGTCTTTTACCGCTTTTAGTTTGGCGGCATGGTCAATCTCAAATTCAGGCATCTCTTTGTTGCCAGCCATCAAGTAGTTGTCCATCCAGCGCATTAAACGCAGGCTGTAGTCGTATTGCGCTGCAACCTTACGGTTACCATGGCCCTCACCCGGGTAGTACACCAGGCGTACGTCTTTACCTTGCACCTTCATATAGCGATATAGCTCCATGGATTGTGCTGGGTGAACGCGCGGGTCGTCTTTACCATGCATAATAAGCAAAGGTGTTTTTGACTGGCCGGCCCAGTAGATTGGGCTGCGCTCCAGGTACCACTGCCACTTATCCCAAGGGTAAGAGCGGGCGTGTACCAGGTGCATTTCGTTGGAAATATCCGTGGTACCAAACTTGGAAAGCTGGTTGGTTACACCCACAAACATCACGCTGGCGGCAAAGTGCTCGGTCAGTTTAGTTGCACCCCAGGCCGAGGCATAACCACCGTATGAACCACCGGTAATACCCACGCGCTTGCTGTCAACCAAACCCATATCTACTAGGTATTGCTTCATATCGACTAGGTCGTCGAACTCTTTACCTGCATAGTCGTTTTGACCCAGCTTAGAGTACTCAACGCCTTTACCCGTTGAACCACGGTAGTTAGGATAGAAAACCGCATAGCCGCGTGCTGCACCCATTTGGCCTGGATCTGAGTAACTTGTTACCCAGCCGTTTTTATCGTGGCTTTCAGGACCGCCGTGTACCGCCATGATCAGTGGGTAGGTTTTACCTTCTTCATAATCGAGCGGGTAAACCAGCACACCACCGATCTCAACGCCATCGCGGGCCTTGAAGGTCAGGGCTTCTTGTTTGGCGAAGCGCTTGTCGTTTAACCAAGGGTTTGAATCGCTTAAACGGGTCGCCTTAGAGCCGCGCACCATATACACCTCGTTCGGGTGCTTGGCGCTGTTGGCGCTCAGGGCCAGGGTTTTGTCTGAGTCGGAAATACTCAATGAGCCGGCGATAAACTTACCTTCTTTAACCAGCTTCTTGTATGTGTTTGAGCCAACCTTGATCTGACCGATAAAGCTCTCAGGGCTGACCTGGGCCACAAAGTTCAGGGTGTTGCGCTTGTTTGACCATTCAAAATCGCTGATATGGCCCATAAAGTCAGGCAGCCATTCGTTGATCTCACCGGTTTCGGTGTCCGCAAGGTATAAGCGGCCCGTTGCCGGGTCGTGCTTGTCATCGGCACCGAGAATCGCCACGTAGCGACCATCGTGCGACAGCTCGGCGGCGCCTAGCTTGCCTTCGGTTTTAAACGACAGGGTTACTTGCTTGGAGGCCAGATCGAACAGGTGCCATTGAGACTTCATGTACTTGTCGTCAATCAGCGCCGTTGGCTGGGTCTTAACCAATAGCTTTTTGCCATCGGCAGAGTAGTTCATATCGCTGACATAGCCGTCGATGCTGATGGCTTCTGGGTCAAGAGGCTTATCAGAGGCGGCAAGGTCAACCAGGTGCAGCTGTTTGTTATCCAGACCTAGCTCATACACTTCGGCCATAAAGCCAAGCTTTTTAAGCTCTTTTTCAGACTTGTCTTTGGCTGGCATGGCCAGTAGCGCTACCTGTTCACCATTGGGGCTTAGCTGATAGCTGGCAATGGCGCGGCCTTTAAGGGCCATGACTTTTTGTGCCTGACCACCATCGACAGGGATCTGGTACAGGGCAGTGAATTTATCGTCGCCAAGCTTGGCCAGGAAATAAACATGCTTGGCATCGGCAGACCAGCTGATGCTCTTAATATTGACCTTGCCGGTTATAAACGGACGTTCAACGCCTTCGTCATCAATAACATACAATTCGCTGTAGTTAAGACCGTTTTCGTCCTTGTAGAGCTCACGTGGCAGGGAGCGGGTAAAAGCAACCTGCTCGCCATCCGGGCTGATAGCGGTTTGTAAAACGCTTTTTATTTTTGGAATGTCTTCAACCGTGATGGTGTCATTGGCAAATGCTGGAGCGCTTACACCCACGGCCATGGCCAGGGCTAGCGTCGATTTCAATAATTTCATCTCTGTCCTTCGCTTGTTGTTATGCCAATTCTGTTAAGTATGTGATCAGATATAGCGCTGGATAAATGATGTGATAACAAGGCGGAATTTTTCCTATGTAGTTATTCTACATATTAAAATTCCAACACCGTTAGCACGATATTTAGCCCGCTAGAATGATTAGCTATTTAAGTGAATTGGTATTCGTGGTCGCTATTCTACAAAAGCGCACTGCGAAAGCCAGTGTTTGCGATTAAGCTCGTAATCGGTGGGTTAAACAACGGGTAGCAGTAAGATGTCGGTGGGAACTGGGGAGCAGCTACCCACCAACAGGGTTGGGATCTGGGTAAGGATCTCAGGCGCTAGGAGCTTATCCTGTCCGTCACTGAGCCAGCTCTTCGCCTTGCGCCGCCACCGTATGCAGGCTAGTAAGCTTGTAACCGGAAGTTGTGCTGGCATCGGCCTCTAAGATCATTATATAGTTACCATCGGCGGTCACATCTACCGCACCTTGTTGATGCAGCACTATCTCCTGACCATTATCCTCTAAAATGGCGTAAAATCCGTACGTCTTATCGAGTAGGGTTAAAGACTTGGCGCCATAGCTGTTTAGGCTGTCGAGATGATGTTCGGTTTGCGAAATGGGCTGACCATCTAGGGTAAAATAAATGTCCAGTTTATTAACCGGCAAACCGGCGTACTCATCGACCAGATTCACCACAGTCACCTGATGGCTGACGCTGTTAGGCACCAGGTTTTGCGCCACACTCATCAGTCTTGGGCCGTGTTCGGCATCCTTATAAAAAACGCCCAGAGCGCTTTGCTCCTGCTCCAGGGTTAGCAGGTAATTATCTACCAGGGTATTGCCTTGTTCATCAAGCATGGAAATGGAATAGCTGTTCGGTGCCAGTTGCAGTGTCTGCGACAATGTATCAGCCTGGGTGTTTGCGGTGCTTAGCTGGAAATCCCCCTTACTGGCGGTAAATTGAGCGCTTGGATACTCGTCCATGCTGTTGTAAAACTGCACCTGAGCCTGGGCATCCTTGTTTTTCAGGCTATAGGGAGTATTGCCATTGGTGATAATGTCCACCGTTAGATAGTCGCTGTTATTGTCATAACTGGGGCGAATGGCCATCACCAGGGCATCATCGACATTGATACGGGTTTCATCGGATTGCCAAATCGGCGTTGTGCTGCCGGCCTCGGTCAGGTAGAAGGTATAATCATCTATCTTATGCTCTGTGCTTGCACTCAGGGTTTCAAACATGGCCGAGCCAACCAGCTCTGATTGCTCGAATACACCATCATCCGCGGCCATATAAAGATCGAAATTACGTTCTGCATTGGTCACATTGAGCATTTGCAGTGAGAACATATCGCTGGTTTCACGGTAGGGCAAGTCGACACTTAGCAGCTTCTGCTCTTCGATATTGCCATACATCATGAGTAAGGTCTTAGTGTCGTTGCGAATACTTAAGTTATCGCTGATGATATCGACCAGATTACCCTGATCGTTACGGTATTGAATGGCAAAATCATAGTCATCCGTGGCGTAGCTGTGCGTTGACGTGACATTGCCAAGCTCCGCCGTGGTGCGCGCTACATCGGCGATGCTCAGGGTCATGGTCGGGCCATTGATGGTGCCGTTGTATAGCTGAATGCTGCCGGAGTCGCTGTTGCCGTCGGAGCTGCCGCCGCAACCGCTGAGGCTGACTAAGGCGGTGCCAGCAAGTGCCGCCAGGGTTGGCTTAAGACCTTTATTATTGTTGTGTTTCATACTTGATTCCATCGTGAACTAGATGCTCAGTATGACCCATAAAAAACAAAAAAATCCCATGTATTACATAGTATTACTCCGCTTAACAGATGTTTACACAAGTGTTAAAAAGTGTGCGATTTTACGCCGGATAATTACATATGTAGCGCCGCAGAAACCCGAGCGCTGTGCATCAACATAAGGCGCTTATTTAGGGCGATACAGGGAGTCCAGATCGGGGATATTCAACTCCCAGCGGGGCACGGTCTCGCCGATATAATGACGCACCGCATCCAACAATAAGCGGGTGCGCACAGGTAGATCGCGATGGGGGTAGAGGGCGTACATGGCGCTGTAGTCCGGCAGGTTTATCTCGCTCAGCAGCGGCTGCAATTGGCCAGAGGTGATCTCATCCTGGATCAGCAGCGCCGGCACCAGGCAATAGGCGGTGCCGGAAAGCACCTTGTCTATCAGCACCTCGCCATCATTGGAGGTATAGACGGCGTTGATCACCTGCTCGCAATGCTCACCTTCGGCATTGATATAGCTTATCGAGTCTAAGCGCTTATGGGAGCTGGTATAGGTGGCCGCGGGCAATGCGCCTAGCTCCTCCATGGTCCTAGGCTCGCCATAGGTGGCGATAAATTCCGGGCTGGCCAACAAGAGCATGCGGTTGCGGGCAATTTTACGGGCAATCAATGACGAATCTCTGGGCTCGCCGATGCGAAACGCCAGATCAAAGCCTTCGGAGATCATATCCACCGGGCGGTCGTCCAGACGCATATCCACATTGACCTGAGGAAAGCGTTTTTGGAAGTCGTTAATCACCGGCTGAATATAGCGTCGCCCCAGGGTGTGAGAGGTGGCGATGCGCAACAGACCGCGCGGTTCCTGATGGTAGTTTTCCGCCAGTTGCACTGTGTCGGCCAGCAGCATGCGTAAGTCTCGGGCCTTTTTGACCATTTCGGCTCCGGCGGCGGTCAATGAAAAGGAGCGGGTGGTGCGATTAAGTAAGCGTACGCCGAGCTCGTCTTCCAGTTTACTGATTTGTTTAGATATCACCGACCTGTCTATATTACGCATGGCCGCGGCCTTGGAAAAAGAACCCTGTTCCACTACCTCAAGTAGCATAATAAGTCGGCTGGTGGTATCCATAGCTGGCGTCTCGGTGGGGCAAGAATTTATTGATGCCATTCTGGCATTAATGTTTTTATAAAACCAGTGTATCTGATGACGTGGTGGTTATTTACCATGGTAAGGTTGAATCTTGGCGCCTATTTGCTCAGTATGAGTATTGCAGCGGCGTCAACCGCGATAATGATATTCGCCATCAGGCGTTGAAACCACTTTTTAATCATAGGAAATAGCTATGTCCGGCCCCAACCCCACCATGCAGGCTCTTGTACTACATGAAGCTTCGCCAAGTCTGGCGCTGCAGTTGCAAGAATTGCCGGTGCCGTCCATTGGTGCCAGCGAGGTGCTGGTGGAAGTCGAATATGTGGGTCTGAACCATATAGATGCGCGCCTTGGTGCGGAGGGCTTTTGTCGTTGGCAATATCCTCATGTGCTTGGCATTGATGCGGTAGGCACTGTTGTTGAGGCGCCGGTCGGCGTGTTTCCTAAGCGTGGCACCCGGGTGATCTTTACTACCAGTTTGGCGGATCAAGGGGTACTTAAGCGCTATACCAAGGTGGCCAATTATGCGGTTGCTGAAGTGCCCGAGTCCATCCCCAGTGCTGTGGCCGCCACCTTGCCCAATGCCGGGATGACGGCGCTGGCGGCGCTGGACAAAATTCAGCTGCAGGCCGGCGAGAGTATTTATATTAATTCCGGCTGTGGGGCGGTGGCTCACTTTGCCATTCAATATGCGCGTCAGCGCGGTGCCAAGGTATTTGTCAGTGCTCCTGAGCGTGAGCACGAGCGCATTAAGGGCTTGGGCGCCGATGTAGTCTTTGCCAGCACTGAAGAGCAACTGGCGCGGGATATTAAGCATGAACTCGGGCCCGATGGTTTTGACACTATACTCAATAGTTGTGGTGGTGACACCTTTGTTACCGATTTGGCGCATCTGCGCTTTGGCGGCCGTATTGCCTGCCTAAATGGCTTTGCCGAAATTCCTCAAGAGCTGTTATTTAGCCGCGCGCCCATTATCGCCGCCGTGTCTTTAGGCGGTGCCTGGCTGGCTAATAGCTTGTGTGCGCAGCAAAAATTAAGCTTTATGGGGCAACAGCTATTGCAGGATGTGGGTTCGGGTAAGATTCAGGCACCCGGCCATCGTATTTTGCCTTTTGATACCGAATTGGTGGGTGAAGCGCTGCGTCAACTCTATCAACAAAGTACCGCCGTGCGCCCCGTGGTAGCGGTTAAGCCACGCTGAGGCTTACCGCATGAATAAAATTAGCCCTTATCTGGGCACACTAAAATGAACGTGAGTAGGACAAGGAAATAAAGTCCAGCCCCGGGTTAGGGCTTTCAAAACCGGCATTGGAATAATGCAGGTAGCGCACTCCAAACTCGGCATTATCCAGTTTGTAGACTACGCCTATTCTGTCTTCAAACTGGTAGTGGGTGCTTACGTCTTTGCCTGCGAACTGGGTGTCATCTAAGAGCGACAACCCTATGCCAAATTCAAACAGCACCGGGTGGCCCCGATATTGGGTGATGGGGTATTGAAATACCGGGGTTAGTGCCACAACAAAGTTGCGATCATAGTCATTGTTGTCGCCATAGCGCCAGAAGTTCACACTGCTTTCAAAAAACACCTCAAAATTATTGAAGCGCTCCGGCAGGTATTCGCTGAGATAATACTGATAACCTAATTTGATCCCTTGCACATCCCCTTCACCCTGAATGTAATGCAGGGTGTAGCCATGTCGCGGCGTTTCCTGTGCTTGGCTGGCAGCTAGGGGAGCCAGGCTTAAGGCTCCTGCCAAGGTGGCTAACATTAGTGATTTCATACGCTTAACCTCACAACAAAAAGGGCGCGTACTATTCATTGTGATGGGCTCGGGATCAATGGAGGAAAATGCACAGTGGTGGTGCGAACTTGGCACCAATAATCTAACTATATGAATACTAAGAATAAATTTATATGTGCATAAATGGAATCAATAATGTGCGTATTTGTTGCTTATATTTCAAAATACGATCCGCTACCATGGCTGCCAATTCGATGTGAGGAGAGTAGCCAATGCGCGCACCCAAGCTGTTTTTACTGTTTATTACCACCGCCATGCTGAGCTTGTCGGCCGCCAAGGTGCAGGCTGCCAATGCTGAAGAGCCTTATACTATGCTTAAGCAAGTTGGCGAGCAGCTATTTGTAGATATCGGCAATATAGAGGCCGATGAGCAGCAGAAAAAGGCCGAGCTACGCACCCTAGTTAAGACGCAGTTGATCCCGCATATCGACACCAAATTCGTGTCCTTTAAACTCCTTGGTAAGCATGTACGCGAAATCAATAAGCAGCAGGCAGTCGCCTTTATTGATGCCGTTGAGTCGTATTTGGCTCATACCTATGCCAATGCTTTGATGAACTACAAGGGCCAGGAAGTGCACTTTATTAAGCCTAATGCGGCGCCAAGCAATGGTTATACGGCGGTGAAAACCGAGATTGTCGAAGCGGGCAAACCGACCATAGATATCGTCTTTAAACTGCGTCAGGACAAGGCCGGAAGCTGGCGCGTCTATGACCTGGTCGCCGAGGGTATTTCACTACTCGATGCCAAGCAAAAAGAAATTATTGCCCGTATCTCTGAGGTGGGTATCGACCAGGTGAATCAAGAGTTGTTAGCCAAGGGCTAATGCAGAGTTCTGTTCCTGCAGTGTTTTGGGGTGAACTTGTAGCCTTAACCCATGAGGCTCCCTCCCTAGGAGTTCCCCCTTTTTTTTTCTGCTGGAATACGGTGAGTACAATTTGCTAGTACGTTGTTGTTATTGTTGTGACAACATTTTCAGGTGAACTTATGGCCTTTTCCCTGTGGCCTCCTATCAATAAGTTCACCTTTTTTTTGCTTAGAGACTTTTCTTTGGTGGCAATACCACGTTCGCAAAAATAAGCCCGGCTACAAGGGACATAAAGATCAAAAAGGTTTGCTGGCCGATATGGTCGGCATAGACAAAATCCTGCCCTTCAATCAGTGAATTAAGCCCTATATAGGTTTTTGACCCTGGCACTAGAACGATCAAGCCCTGCATGGCAACGATGGAGGCCGGGGCATTGGCGATACGGTTAAAGAGGTTACTAAAAATCCCCACCGCCAGGGCGCCAACAAAGGTACCCAAGGTGTAATCCAAGTAAGCTGCAGAGCCGATACTGGCACCATAGGCGATAAAGCCGGAGGCCAGCGACCACAGTGCATGTTTGGCTTTGGTTCTAAAAATAACCACTAGCGCCGAACAAAGCAGGAGGATAGCGAGCCAGGCAGTCCATTTGGGTAAGGGCTCAGGCGTTACAAATTCTGCCTGCCCAAAGAGTGCAAAGCCGATGCCGATGCCGATAAAGGCACCGAAATAAAGCTTAAACAGCAGCATAAAGGAGTCCATTACTCGCGCCGTACCAGACACCAGATGCCGCGCCGCCAGTTCGGCCAGACCCAGCGCCAAGGCGAGGCCGGGGATAAAGACGATAATACTGGAGAGCACTACTAAACGTATATTGATTTGCGCGTCTAAATACACGCTAACGGCACAGGCTAAAATGGCAGAAACCACGGCCACCAAGGGTTCAAGCATGTGTCCTACACGGCGCGAATAGCTTGACCAGAGCACGAATAAATACACCACCAGGGTGAGTAGGCTGGAATAAAAAACATCGGTCCAGCTGGTGCCCATCAGCATGGCAAAGGCGCCACCAGACATGGCAAAGGCACCGGCAGTTACCAAACGGTTGTAGGGGGCGGGCATCACGGCGATTTCATCGAGGCGCTTATCCGCCTCGTTAATGGTTAATTCGCCCTGGATAAGGGAATTTACCACTTCGTCGGTGTTGGCTAGCGAGCCGAGATCATGATCGCCCGGATCAACGCGGGCGACATGGGTGTACTCGTTCTCATGACCTTCGGTCCAGATCACAAAGGTCACCGAGGTGGGTGACATAACAAAGGAAGATTTCAGCTCCAAATAGGTCGCGACCTCCATCAGGTGCGCCTCGAGTCGATAGGCCGGGGTGCCGTATTTATGCAGCATTTTACCGAGCTTAACGATAAATTTACGTTTTTCTTTAAAGAGAGCGTCTTCCACGCGGGGTCCTCGGTTGTTGTTCAAAATGCACAGAGCGTGCGCATTTTATTAATCTAAGGTTACCTGTCTACTGATTTCTATCAAGATTTTATTGAATTTTTTGCCTCAATCCACTGTGCCATGTATTGGGTACTGCGCATGGTGTGGTGTTTGAGCATTTGCCCGGTGAAGTTATCTCGGCGGTGCAGTGCCAGGTTTTGTTGCATGTCATTGATGCGCGCCAATAAGGCGGACGCCAGGGTGTTGCTGTCGTAAACCTGGTTCAGTATTGCTCGGCCATGCTCCTGAGCGGTAGTAAACTCGGCCTCATTTTCATGCAATTGCACCGCGGCATCGGCAAACGCTTGCGGGTCGTTGTGCAGCGCACCATTCCAAGGTAAATCCAAATGCATGCCCTCGGCGCCAATAGAGGTGGTTACCGACGGCGTTGCGGTGATCATGGCTTCCAGCAGCTTGCCCTTAATACCGGCACCAAAACGCAGCGGTGCCAAACACACCCGCGCCGCGCTCATAACCTTAAGGGCATCATCGGCCCAGCCCTTGATCAAAAAGCCGGTCTTGGGGTTATGCAAGGCGGTGGCTTTTGGCGGCGGGTAGGAGCCGTAAATATGCAGTTCCGCCTTGGGCAGTTGCTTGCGGATAAGCGGCCAGATCTGTTGTAAATAGAGCACCGCATCCCAGTTGGGCGCATGTCTGAAGTTGCCTATGGTCATAAAATGTTGACGTTCGGCAAAGCTCGGTGTGTGCTTGGGCAGGGCGCTTAAGTCGACCATAAAGGGCAGGTGATGTAAGAGCTGAGAGTCGATTTTAAATACCTGGTTGAGCAGCTGCATCTCGTAGCTGGAGATGATCAGGCTGAGATCGCTGCGCAAAATAGCGGGATTTCACGCTTGGCCAAATCCGTGTGCAGGTCGGCGGTATCGAATTCCTTATCCGCTTTATGGGCTTCATGGCGGGCGCCACGTAAACATTGTAGATCTTCGGTATCGAGGATTTTTAATGCGTTAGGCGCATATTTATCGACCCGCCAGCCGAATTGTTCTTCCATCATAAAACGGTCGAACATCACAATATCCGGCTTTAGTTCGCCAAGATAAGCATCGAAACTGCTGCAATTGAGGGCAATATCCGCGCTGCTGATGCCATATTGCGCCAGGTCTTCCATATGCTCGGTGCGCTGTGCCGGTGAGGCAAATTCCACCTGCCAGCCTTGTGTGCGAAACAGTTTTAATAGCGACATCATATGGCTGCCGGCCGCCGAGGAATTTGGCTCTGGCCACACATAGCCAATCACTAATACTTGGGTCATAAACAAGACGCTCGTTTGATAAGGGTTACATCGATAAGGGTGCGACGGGGTACGCTTTGGCCATTGAGTAAGGCGGTTAAGATGCTCAAGCTGTGCTCGGCAAGGTCGGTACTGCGATAAGCCACAGAGCTAAGCGGGCAAGGCAAGATGGCGGAGTCCGGCAGGTCGCCAACGCCCACAAGCTTCACCTTATTGCCAGCACTTAGGCCAAGACTTGGCAGGGAATCGAGCACACCATAAGCGATTGGATCGCCGGCGCATAATATGCCCAGGGGCGATGCCAGCTCCGTAGAGTCTGCCTCATCGAGCACGTCTGCCAGCGCCGAGTTACTTAGGGCTTGCTGGCCAGCTAGGCGGGTATTGTCACAGGCAATCAATTGGCGCGTCAGAGGCTCTTGATGCAAATGCAGCGCCTGCTCAAATCCTTCCACCAGCTGGCTGTACTCGCTGATTGAAGGAGCGCCCAGTAGGGTCAGGGATTTACAGCCCTCGGCTATTAATGCCTGAGTCGCCAAAAAAGCACCGCGCTGGGTATCGGCAAGTACACAAGGAGCTTCGCTAAAAGGCACTTCACGGAGCACATTAATGATCTGCAAGCCGCTTTCGCTAAGCGCATTTTGCCAGGTGACATCCGTGCCTGTGGCCGGACACAAGATCACCGCGGTAACATTAGACTCCCGCAGGCGTTCCATCAGTTGTTGTTGGGTCTCAAGCTCATCATTGCTGCACAGCAACATGGGCACAAAACCCAGCTCAAGTACCCCTTGCTGCAAAGTGATTGCCAGCTCATTGAATCTGGGATCGGTCAAGGTCGGCAGCATAATGGCCACCAAGGTCGAGCGTTTTGAGCGCAGCGCCGCCGCATCCCGGTTATACACATAGCCCAGCTCAGCCATTGCCTGGCGCACCTTTTCCTTGGTTTTATCGCTGACCTTATCCGGTTGGGTGATCACCAAAGATACGGTGGATTTAGACACTCCGGCCTGGTGGGCAACATCAATGATGGTGATTTTAGGATGAGGTGCTGTGCTGGTCATGTTGCTATCGGGGGCTGATTAAGCGTTATATGGTAGCAGATTCTGCGCCAAACTAACCAGTTAATCGCAATGAGTTGTTTAGTTTATCTCCCCAGGTAGACTGTACCCAAGAGTCTGTTTATTTAGATAAATAGGCCCAAGAGGATAATAATCACAACAAAAGGGTTTTCTATGAAACAACACCTCATCGCCTCCGTGCTCCTCGGAGCATTGGGCTTGAGTTCGGCGCCCACCGCGCTTGCTCAGCAAGAGGCGCCGGCCGGGGCACAAAATGACGCTGGCTATCAAGTGCCATCGAAAGAGCTGGCGCAGGTCGTCGATGCCAAGTTGGCACCGCGTTCCATGCTATCACCGGACGGCCAATGGCTGGCGTTACTTGAACGCCGCCGCGTTGAGAGCTTACAGGAGCTGGCCAAGCCAGAGCTGAAACTGGCCGGTATTAAGCTCAATCCAGACAATTTTTCTCGCTCACGAGTGCGTAACAAGTACACGGCGCTGACGTTTAAATCCCTCGAGGGTGATATTAGCCTGGACGTAAGCGGTTTGGATGAGGGCATTATGCGCTCGCCACAGTGGTCCAGTGACAGCCGCTATCTGAGCTTTGTCTATGAAACGCCGGCGGCGGCCACCCTGTGGGTGTACGATATCAATACTCGCGCCCTGAAACAGCTGAGTGAATACGCGCTCAACTCTGTGGTTACCGCCACCCCGTATCAATGGATGCCCGATGCCAGTGGGTTAATCATTAACCATGCGGTGAACCTGGGTAAGGCCCAGCCACAAGACGATGCCAGCACGGTTGTGCCTGTGATCCAACAAACCACGGGTGAAAAGGCGCCGGCCCGTACCTATCAGAATCTATTGACCAGTCCCTACGACGAAGCGCTGTTTTCCTTCTATGGTCAGGGTCAGTTGATGCGTGTGAGTTTGGATGGCCAGGCCAAAGCCATCGGCAAGGCCAAGCTGTTTAGTAATTTCAGTATCTCACCCGATAGCAACAATATTCTTGTGGCGACCTTGGATCAGCCCTTCTCTTATCAGGTGCCGTATTTCCGTTTTGCCACTACCTGGTCTGTGTGGGGAATGAGTGGCTACGAGCTAACAGAGCTGGTTAAACAGCCGTTGGCCGACAACATTCCCCAGGGTTTTGATAGTGTGCGCACCGGCCCTCGCGACTTTGAGTGGCGCAGCGATAAAGGTGCAACGCTGATCTGGGCCGAAGCCCAAGATGGCGGCGATATGAAAAAAGATGTGCCGCATCACGACCATATTTACACCCTGAGCGCGCCGTTTAAACGTAAGCCTAAGTTATTTGCAAAAACAGAGCGTCGTTTTGCCGGGGTGACCTGGGGCAATGAGAATCTGGCGATGCTTTCCGAGTGGCGCTTTAGCGACCGTCAGGTGCGCAGCTGGATTATCGCGCCTAACGATGCCAGTGCTTCACCTGTGCTCTTCTCCGAGCGCAGTTATAACGATGCCTATAAAGATCCGGGCGACCCCATTTACACCCACAATGATTTGGGTGCGCGGGTAATGCAGGTCGTGGGTGACCGCTATATTTACCTGCGCGGCGATGGTGCCTCGGAGCAGGGTAATATCCCGTTTTTAGACCGTTACGATGTTAAAACCAACAGCACAGAGCGCCTGTGGCGCAGCGAAGCGCCTTACTATGAGCGCGTTGTTGACTTGCTAGACGAAGAGGGTGAGCGCTTTATTACCGTGCGTGAGTCTAAAACCGAACAACCTAATTTGTTCGTGCGCGATTTGGATGACGATTCCCTGACGCAACTGACTCAGTTCCCTCATCCTTATCCGGCCTTTAAGGGCATTCAAAAAGAGCAGTTACGCTATAAACGTGACGATGGTGTTGAGTTGTCCGGTACCCTGTATTTGCCAGCCGGTTATGAGCCGTCGCAAGGTCCTATCCCCGTGTTGATGTGGGCCTACCCACTGGAGTACAAGGATAAAACGGTGGCCTCGCAGGTGCGTGAATCGCCTTATGAATTTACCTACATAGGTTATTGGGGCCCCATGCCTTATTTGGCCAAGGGCATTGCCGTGTTCGACGACCCGAAAATGCCCATAGTTGGGGTAGATGGCAAGGAGCCGAACGACACTTTCCGCAAGCAACTGGTAGCCAGCGCCCAGGCGGCGGTGGATGTCTTGGTTGAAAAAGGCGTGGCGGATAAGGACAAGATAGCCATTGCCGGGCACTCCTATGGTGCCTTTATGGTGGCTAACCTGCTGGCCCACAGCGACCTGTTTAAAGCCGGTATTGCCCGCAGCGGCGCCTATAACCGCACGTTAACGCCATTTGGTTTCCAGGGCGAAGAGCGTAACTTCTGGGAAGGCCAGGCGGTGTACGCCAATATGTCACCGTTTTTCCATGCAGAAAAGATTAACGAACCCATGCTGATGATCCATGGTAAGGAAGACCCCAACAGCGGCACCTTCCCGATGCAAAGTGAACGCATGTATGCGGCAATGAAAGGCCTGGGTAAAGACGCTCGTCTGGTGATGCTGCCCTACGAAGCACACGGCTATCGCGCCCGCAAGAGCTTGCTGCATGTTTTGTGGGAGCAAGAGCAGTGGCTGGATAAGTACTTGCTCAGCGACACTAACACTAACGCCGAGTAAATTGCGTTTTAAAAAGCAAAACCCACGCCTAAGCGTGGGTTTTTTATGGGGGAGGCTAAGCGTTTTGCGCGCTGTAGATATCGGGTTGCCAAATTTGCATTAGTATTTCCGGGTTCTCTATCCCTTTGAAACCATATTGAGCATATAAACCATGGGCATCTCTTGTGGCCAGCACCATACGCCTTAATCCCTGCACATCTGGGTGAGAAACAATCGATTCCACAAGCCATTTGCTCAGCCCCTTACCGCGATGCGCTTCGACTACAAATACATCGGCCAGGTAAGCAAATGTCGCTCTGTCCGTGATTAAACGGGCGAAGCCCACTTGTTTGCCGCCATTTTCAAACACGCCAAAGCAAAAAGAATTATCAATTGCCTTGCGCAAGGTTGCTCTTGGAATGCCCATGGCCCAATAACTTTGCGAAATGAATTGATAAATAACCTCGAAATCCAGGTCTTCATGGTTTGTACTGATTCGATATCCTTTCACTGAACCTTCCTCGCTTGTTACTCGCCATTTTCCTTGGCTGTAGATTGCCTGAAGCCATCAAGTGGCATGGTGATAGCAAAGCATGCGCCTCCTTCACAGTGCGACTTATATTCCAGCGTTCCGCAAAAATATTGACTAATAATTTCATGCGCTAAACACAAGCCCAGTTCCGTAACCGTTGCATCGCGGTTACCGACAACAAGGGTATCGAACAAGTTGCCTTTTATAGCATCAGGAATACCACAGCCGTTGTCGCAAACCCTTATGGTTAGCTCTTGATTAGTTAAACTGGCTTGAATGTGTAATTTATATTGGGTGGATGGATGCTCAAAGGCATGATTGAAAGAATTTTCTATCAAGATAGCCAGAGGCAGATGCAGTAAAAATCGAGGTGCTTCAATTTGAATGTGTTCATCGACTTCGATGTCTAACTCTACATGCATCCCTTTGTTATCCGCGTCTTCAACACAGGCGCGTATTTCATCTGCAAGCACGAGCATTTGTGCTTTTTCGTCAAATCCATACTGAGTAATTACTTTTAGCTTATTCATTATATTGCTGATGCGACTGGCGCTGTTACCGACTAAATTCGCACAATTTTCTATGCTTTCAATTGATTCAAGTAAGGATTTTTTGGCTAATTTATTCTCGTTAACACAGGCTTTGACCTCTTCAAGGGCAAGAAGCTGACTACTTGATGCGGTCACGGCAATGCCAACCGGCGTGTTTATCTCATGCGCTAGCCCTGGAATAAGGCGCATCAAGGTTGCCGACTTCTCGGCGTTAACCAACCTGGCTTGCACCTGCTCAAGATCGGATACTGCGGCACAGAGCGCGTTATTTTTTGATACGAGCTCGTTGGTTTGATTTTTTACTTCAGAATTCAAAAAGGAAATAATGTTTTTGCGTATGCGTGAACGGGCGTTGTAGAAGAAAATGAGGACGCAAAGTAGGGATAAAAAGCAAACCACCGCAGCGAAATAATAAACGTTGAGTTTCATCGTAGAGTAAGCGATAAATTCGCCCAACTTTTGTTCTCGAATAGATAAAAATTCGTTGATGTGTCTCATTATGCGTACCTTACTTTGCAGGTAGGCTTCGCTATATAAGATTGCTAACGCTTCTTGATTTTTACCTTGGCGCACTAAATCAAAGGCTTGGTTTTCTAATAGCACCAAAGATTCACTTTGGTCATAGGCATGCGTCAGGGCTGTTAACTCTTGCTCGGACGCGCCATTTTCTTTGAGTAAGTCGAGCAGTGATTTAGGTTCGTCACTGAGGAAGGGGGGTGACCCATCGGCCACCATAAGCATGTCCCAGTACACCCTGTTGAGGTGTTTAGGCCTGGGGCTCTCGCCGGAGCGAATACTCAGGATTTGTTCAAAAAACTCTTTAAACTTGGGGTTCGTTGTAGCAGCGTAGGCTCTTGCCATCATGGTGAGTTGATCTGAACTCAAGCGCAGTTCTTGAGAGAGTCGTACTAGGTTAAAGTTTTGCTCCAAGCCTTTTTGTTGCTCACTCTTACTGACAAAGGCTAGCACCACAAACACTAATGCGGCTATAAATAAGGTTAAACACAGTCCGATAATGTATTCAAAGTATTTGAAGCTAAGAAATTTATGATATTGCTTTTCATTCATCGACCAACTCAGCTCGTAACTAATATAAAGCTTAACCCTTGATTCTTAGTATAGGTGAAGTTTTTTTGGCCCTGCGTGTTCTTGTTATGGAGGGGTGAGATTTATGCAGGCGAACTGCTGTGTTCCAGCTAATTCTTCAGACCTTGATAGCGGTGAGAAAGCAAACCAAAGTAGGTCTATAAACTCCCGGATTTATATCTACAAGGTAAGGAGTTAGTGGTGAAAATGCAGCACCAGAAAAGTGCTGCATAGGTGTTTGGTTTTATATTTAAAGCCCAAACGGGTTATCGATACTGTGTGCCGGCTCGGTAAACCACACCGGGCCTTTTTCCGTGGTATAGAAGTGATCTTCCAAACGCACGCCAAACTCGCCCGGGAGCACCAGCATGGGTTCATTGGAGAAACACATGCCCGGCGCCAGCACCTGCGGGTTGTTTTTAACCAGATAGGGCCATTCATGAATATCTAAGCCTATGCCATGGCCGGTACGGTGCGGGCAGCCTGGTAGGTGATAATCCGGGCCAAGGTTTTGCTCGGCAAGGTAGCTGCGTGCGGCCAAATCGACGTCACCACAGGTGTTGCCTACCTGCGCTGCGGCAAAGGCTTTAAGCTGGGCATTCTTTTCAATTTCCCAGAACATGCGCTGGCGCTCGGTGGCCTCGCCAAACACATAGGTGCGGGTGATATCGCTTAAATAACCTTTAAGCTGACAGCCTGTGTCAATCAGCACCATGTCACCTTGTTTTAAGGTTTGTGCGTCCTTTACGCCATGGGGAAAGCTGGTGGCCTGGCCAAACAGTACGATACAGAAATAGTTACCGGCAACGGCGCCTACTTTTTTGTGCGCCGTATTAATAAAGGCTTCCACCTCGCGGGTGCTGATCCCTTCATAAAGAATGGATGCCGCGGCCTTGTGTACTTCCAATGTCATGTCCATGGCACGTTGGATCAGCGCTAGTTCATTGGCTGATTTTTGCATACGGCAATGCTTGGTCACCTCGCCACCATTAATCAGGGTGTAATTGGGCGCGGCTTTTTTGATGCCATCGGCAATAAAAAATTGCGCGCTTTCATCTATGGCCAAAGTAGCTGTGTCGCCATAACCCAGTTGCGTCATCACCTCGCGCACCAGTTCATAGGGATTTTCTTCTTCTTGCCATGCATGAATGGGGGCATCAATCACCTGGTAGTCGCGCAGCGAACCAATTTCAAAAAACGGGGCGATAAAAGCAATATCACCTTGGGCAGGAAGAAGGGCACCCACCAAACGCTCACTCGCGTACCATTTTAAGCCGGTGAAATAGGTCATATTGGTGCCGGCATTAAGGTAGACGGCGTCTATGTTGTTGGCTTGCATATAGGCCTGGGCTTTGGCGATGCGGGTGCGGTATTCCGCCTCTTCAATGGGCTTAATATCCGTGGTCATGTCGCTTAGCTGCGCCAGTGCTTGTTCTTGAGTTTGATAGCCAATGCCTTTCATTGCGCCTAGCTCCTTACTTATTGAAACCGCGAGATGCAAAATGCATCGAGATTCATCGCAGTGGGTTGTTCGTTAATACTTGCTGTTATCAGCTTGCTCCTTGTTGCCACTTGAGTCAGTCCTCAGTGCTGCGTGTAACCAAGCCGCTGGCACAGCACTTTACTGTATGCAGCGATACACACAACCGGTTTGCGATAAGTGTGTGTGGTCTGCGCTAAATAACTGGCAAAACCTTTGATAAGGATCTATAGCCTCAACACGTAGGGCCACATACTCTGCGCCCGCCTGAGCTAATGTATCAAAAAGATGACTGCTCAGCGCTTTTGGTGATACGGCATCGCCTACCTGAGTAATAAAAGCGTAAAGTTAATATTGGCGCTCAGCCTAGGCCCAAGGGCCAGCTTTTGCTCATGAAATAAATGCCAATCCAGTGAGGGTATATCCATTGAGATACAAGAAGCGAAACTCAGATTAAATTACCTAAAAACAAAAAAGCGCTCACTAGGAGCGCTTAAAGTAACGATTATAAAGGAATGAAACGAACCCCTTTAGCCTTGACCGCCTTTTAGGTTGCCCTTCGGTACCTGGCAGCCATTGGCCTTGAGATAGTCGACTGCATCCTTGGCCTGTACTAGACCCCAGCCATAAGCATAGTCATAGCCTGACTCACCCAGATCCTGCGCCGAGGCACGAAGCGCCATGCGAATACCATTTGCAGAGCATTCGGGGAAATTACTCCATACCAGAGCAGCGACGCCGGATACATGAGGGGTTGCCATGGATGTGCCGGACATTAGATCGTGATCCGGGAAGTTTGCCGATGAAATTGTGGTCTCTTTACCAAGATTATCCATCAACAACTGACCTTCTTGGTAGGTGACGGCTCCGGCAATCATGTCGGTTGGATTGATCATGGGGATCAATTTACCTGGCATGTTATTGCGCACGATAACACCTACACCACCGTCGGCTTCACATTGGTCCACTTTTTGAAAGAAAGGGATTTGTCCCCGTTCCATTAGGCAAATTTTGCCTGTGACATCGCCACAGCTTTCGGTACCCAGACCACAATCCACTAGTTCGCCGGTGACACTGCCTATACCCGAGTTTTCCATTGAGTAGTGCAGCACGTTTAGGCCATCTTGCACCACATTAAACTTATTAAAGCGAGCACCTCGTCCCTGAGGAACGGTCGAGAAAACATCCACGCCAGGGGCGCTGAGCTCAACCTGACTCGTGCGCTGGGAGAAAGACGCATGACCTTTAGAGCTATCGATAGCGGCTACGGAAACCACACTGTCGTATGAAGCTGGGTAGCTGTGGCTCGGCTGGCCCGAGTTACCTGCGGCGGCAATCATCAGCACATTGTTACGCGCGGTCTTGGCGATGGCACGTTCCTCAAGAGGGCTAGAGAAGGTGCCGCCTAAACTCATAGAAATGATATTGGCGCCCGCTTGCTCACATTCATTGATGGCGTGAGCCAGATCCGAGGCATAAGCCCAGGCACCATTGCCTGCAAATACGCGGACGATATGCATATCAAGGGAGTGATCAGAGACCAAGCCCACGGTGCCGATGTCGTTGTTCACGGCCGCTATGGTGCCGGCAACATGGGTGCCATGACCAAATGGGTCTTCATACCAAACGCCAGCGCCTCCGTCTTCGGCACCTGTTACAGCCGCGTTAGGCAGATCTGGGTGGCTTAAGCCATAACCACTGTCTATTACGCACACCTTCTGGCCGCCTTGGTAGCTTACTTGATCACCTTGCACCATGGGCAGGCCATAGGGAATAAATTGGGTGCTGCCCTCAGACATAAGCTTTCGCGGCATGTCCGGATAGAATGCTTGAATGCCCTTTAATGCGGAAACATTGCCAAGCTGGCTTTTATCTAGGGTGATCGCCAGACTATCCAAATCTGATAGTTCGCGATTTATTTGAATGCCTTGCGCAACAAGCTGTGATTTAACGCTATCAAAGTCGTTGGCGTTGACCTCTAGGACCATGCGCAGTGGCTCGGCGGCCGCAGCGGGTAGACTCAGTAGGGTGGCGATACTCGCCGCAAGTAGGGTTTTATTTTTTAGTGCTTTCATTTTTGGCTCCTTGCGTTTAGGCGTCGTCATCGCTTGATGGACAATCTTGTACTTGAACGTTACCGCTCATGGTTCCGGCATTGTGATAACCCTCATACGGGCCAGACTCGAGTAACATCACATTTAAGATGCCATTGGCACCAAAGCCCGAGTTGATCCCCTCGCCGATATCCATCATGCAGGCAAAGCCTGTTCCTTCGCCGGGCGCACCTGGGTTGGTAGAGTCATAATTAAACTCAACCTGGAACATGCCTTCGGTACAGATATCTTGTTTGCAATGTTGAGTTTCATCCTCAAGACCATCTGGGTCGACAGGGTCAACACTGCATAAGCCGGCGCCAGAGACACTGGCTCTAAATGCTACGCCGCCGACTTGTTGCCAATCGATGGCGGTTTTATCCTGGTAATTTACGCGGCCGTTAATGTCGCCATCACAGCGTGCCGCATGGGCGGTAAAGACCGCCTTGCCGTCACCGCCTTGCGAGTGCAAGGTGCCGCCGACCGCCACACGGCCATCGAGCTTGGCGCAACCGCTTAACGTGGTCATTGCCCCAAGTATGAGTAATCCTAGATATGTTGATTTCATTGGACCTTCCCCAAAAATTTAAGATTTTTGTTTTTATATGTGATGCCGCTTGTTGTGCAAAAGGCCATTCAGGCGCTTTACCGACAAGCAGCGATTTACTGCCTACAAAAATTAGTAGAGCATTCGCCATCTGATTACAACGCCCGCTCTTTGCGCAAAGTATTGGAAATGGGGCGGGAGAAAGCGCGGTGGAATTAAAAAATCAGTGTTAACAGGGTGTTAAATTGACATCGAAACACATGTGCTAAATGGTGTTAATTTGTACTGTTCTGTATCAGGCGTTGGCATTTAATACTTTTTACTGTTGTTAGAATATAAACTCTATTATTTTATTAGTATCAGTCACTTAACATTTGAGCCAGGTTGCATATCCGCTGCGATAACGAAGAGGTTGTGTGTCGTTTTAGGAAATGACATCATTCAAGCCTTTGGATATTGTCTGCAACTCAATAGAGGAACACTCCTGTATATCGCAGACGTTATAGAAAACTAAAGGCGTGAGCCATCACCTTTACCTGCCGCAGCGAAATTAAAAAGAAGCGATGATGCTTTGTTTAAATTGGGTTTGCTGAGATATTGATAGCGTAAAGGCGCGCTTGGCGCTGTCAGCGCCTTAATTGAGAAAAGTATTAGCCGTAACAGCCGTTTTACTTCATTTTTAGGGTCTTCTTACAAGGGTTTATATTTAACTATGAGTCAGGTTTTTTTAACGCGTTTGGCACGACTACAACATCTTATGCTCTCGCAGGGCGATGAACTGCTAATCGTACAGGGGTTTGAGAATATCGCTTACCTTAGTGGCTTTTCCGGCAATGCCGCGACCCTGTTGGTGATGCCGCAAAAGGTGATGATGATCACCGACTATCGCTATTACCAGCGCGCCCTGAGTGAAACCCGGAATATCGAGGTGGTGCAGCGGGACCGTGATAATGAAAGCTTGGGCGCCTGTATTGCGCGACTAAGCGGCAAAAATCTGCGCATTGGCTTTGAAGCGGCGCACTTTAGCGTGGCGCAGTGGCAGGGCATAGCTAGTGAATTGAACGCCGCCGCGCTCACACCAAGAACCGATATGGTTGAGTCCTTGCGGCGGATAAAAGACGAGGATGAAATTGATTGCATACGTCAGGCTGCGGGCATCGCCGACAGTGCTTTGGCACATACGTTAACGCAAATTAAAATTGGTATCACAGAGCGTGAGCTGGCCATTGAGCTGGATTATCAGATGCAATTGCGCGGCTCTAACGGCACCTCATTCAACACCATCATGCTGTTTGGTGAGCGCAGCGCCTTGCCTCATGGTAATCCCGGGGAGAAGCAGCTGGCTGAGGGCGACTTTATTCTCATCGACTTTGGCGCCGTGGTGAAGGGCTACCGCTCGGATATGACCCGCAGCTATGTATGGGGGCAGCCTAGCGCAGAGCAGCAGGCGATTTTCGATACGGTACAAAACGCCCAGCGCACCGCCCTTGATGCGGTGCGTCCGGGAATAAGCGCCCATGAGCTTAGTGCCAAAGCCCATGAGGTGCTGCAAGCCAGTCCGTTTGGCCAATATGCCGGGGAAGGGCTAGGCCATGGCCTGGGTTTATTCTTGCACGAAATTCCATTTTTGAAGCCAGGCGAGCATTACCGCTTGCAAGCCGGTAATGTGATCACCATAGAGCCGGGCATTTATATCCCGGGCCTTGGTGGCGTGCGTCTAGAAGAAGACATAGTAGTGACGGCAAATGGTTATGATTGCCTGACCCAGGCGCCGCAGCAGTTTATTTTAGGGGGCTGAAAAAACGCTGTTGGCGCTAAGCTGAGATAATAGAGTGACGGTTAGGGTAATGAACTTTTTTGTTTTTCTAAACTTACTGACAAGGAGGCTGAATGCCCTCACTCTTTTACCAATCCAAGATAGTTGCATTGGCAGTATATGAACACCTGGAAGTTGCGATGAAATCAATTATATATCTGATCATATTTTTAGTCGGTTATGTCTGTATCAGTTATTTTAGTGGGGAGCTGGTATTCTACCCTGGTGCGCTACCGGCTGTTTTCTTTTTATATGGAAGTGTCGGCGCAATTCTATTTCGGTGGCTATCGGCCAGGAAATTACGCATCAAGGAAGTGATCTTTATTCCCTTAATTTCAATTGGTTTAATGTTGAAGGCTTTCGATAGAGATGAAAACTTAATCGTAGGTTTGGGCTTGAGTTTTATGCTTTGCTTTGTGTTAGGAGTGGCGCTGGCTAATTGGTATTTAGCTCGCCAGCAGAAGTAAGTTGCAAGTTGGATATCATTAGAACAGAAGTCTTGAGCAGTGAGTTTATGCAAAGGCTTTAACTTTTAATCAATATTAGTACCTATCCAAAAAAGCTTTCTCTTCTTAGCTTATTTATGCCTTGCTCGTTGATTTGTCGGGTACAATTATTTAAATTGCACCATACAAATGATTAACAATTAACGGCATTATGATTAAAAAAACAAAAACAACGCTTTTCGCACCTGGGATCTTGAGTTTGGCGTTAGTGGGGTGCGGCGGCGGTGGCTCAAGTGATCCTGAACCTCAACCCGTTGTACAGTCTTATACGGTTAGCATTAATATCAATGGCAACGGCTCGGTTACCACGGATGACAGCAGCTATTCTAACGAACAGGTGGCCGTATTTACCGTGACCCCAGATGAAGGTTATTTGCTGGAAAGCTTCACCGGGTGTGGTGTTGAACTTAGCATTGAACAAAAGAACAGCACGGACAGCGTCACTGCCTATTCACAGGCCATGACTTCTAACTGTGAAGTAACAGTCACATTTGCCCAGCGCATTGAACTAAGTACAGCTATAGCCGATGAAACCTTACTGGCTTGCGCGCAAGGCAAGAACGACGACAATGTTGAAGGTAATCACTATGCCGATGAGGTCTATATTCTTAATTGCAAGGATCAAGCGGTGAGCTCAACACAAGGGCTTGAGTATCTAGTGAATTTGGAAACTCTTAATCTAACCCGTTCAGGGGTGAGTAGTTTAAATATCTCGGCAAATGCCAGATTAGGTAATCTGTTAGTTGATCAAAACAAACTCACCGAGTTGGACACGACCAATAATCCATATTTAACCTGGATAGACGCCGATTATAATGAGTTGACTCACCTTGATATCAGCCATAACCCCATACTAGACAACCTCAGTGTGTATGGGAATAACCTGACGACGATCGATGTCAGCCAAAATACCCAGTTAAGCTACTTAAGTGTTGGCGCCAATGCCATTGCAGAGATTGACGTATCGCAGAACGAATCCCTTACTTCACTGAATGTCGGTGCCATGCTGCTCACTGATCTTATCCTTGCTCATAACCCAAATCTGATAACGCTGTATGCTGAAGGCAATCAATTGGGCAGCCTAGACTTTTCAAACAATCCGCTGCTTGAAACCGTTTCTTTGAGTGGCAATGTGCAACTGATGCAAATCGATGTCTCCGTATTACCTCAGCTAACCAGTCTTTTTATTGATATGAACGAGACGCGCCCCGGTGTTATGTCGGAGTTGGATTTAAGTCAAAACAAAAACTTAGAGCGCCTGTGGTTGGGTTATCAATTGTTTACTCAGATAGACCTGGCTGCAAACCAGAAGCTTTACGATCTTAATATCGAGAACAATAAATTGACTAGTATCGATGTGACCAATAACCCAGCGCTTACCTCGTTGACCCTCAACGATAACCAACTGACCAGCATTGATCTGGCCAATAACCCAGAGCTTGATACCCTGTATCTAAACAATAACCCCTTGTCATCGTTGGACTTAACGGCAAATACTAAGCTGACGTCTGTGTATTACGATGGCGATGTTCAATGCGTGGGTGCAGCCTGTAACTAAGCGTTAGTTTTAGCTTCTAGGTTAAAAGTTATACCAACAAGGCGGGGTTATTTTACCCCGCCTTTTGCATGCGTCGGTCAAAAATAGCCTCGTCGTCTTGCTGGTACACAGTGATTAGCTGGCGCAGGGCACCTTGCATCATCTTCAGCGGCACCAGGGTAAAATAGACCGAGGCGATAATCACCATCACAGGATCGGCAAACACGGCGTATTCTACCAGTCCCGCATAGCTCAGTGCGGAGGCGACAATAAATCCCGCCATCACCGCGCCGCTGATCACCGAGTCCATCAACCATTGTTTCGACTCCGCCTCAATCAGTGCCGACTTAGATTGGTTGCCACGTTTGGCAAGCAGCCAATAGGTGCCCAGGCAGCCGACAAGGTTGATCACGGCGAATACTAATGCCAGTCCGGTATCTACCTCGCGGCCTCCCGCTAAAATGGCCAAAACCGCCGAGACAAAAGAGGCGCCGCACATCAGGGTAATGGCAAAGCCCTTAAAGGCGATCACCGCCGGCTCAATCAAGTTGATATTCACATTATGCTGACCTGCCTTGGGGGAGCGGATATACCAGGCGGCAGCCAGGGAAATAAGAGTTAGAAACAGGCTAACCAGCGAGTAGGCGCCATCGAAGAGGATCACCAGTGAGCCCATCCAGACTCCCAGGCCTATGCCCATAAGGGCAAACACTAAGGCCGACGCGGTAGAGAAGGTTAATAATTTTTTCTCTAAAGAAATACTGCACGACATACCCACCTCTATTTTGGCAATTTTTCGTCAGCTATCGCTGGCGTTTTACTTGTTGGCGTAGATTTTATAGTGGGTTTGGCTATTCCCATAATCGCTGAGCGACGATATTATCGGCGCTGGTTGCCATGGCTTTATTTTGCTCTTTTTGCCTTGGCTGCAAACTAGTTAGATTTCAATGGATTTGTGCGGGTGTAATTGATGAAAATAAGCCAGTTGGAAATGTTTCTCGCCATCAGCGAGTCGGGTTCTATTGCTGAGGCCGCGCGGCGGCTGGGGAAAAGCCGCACCACCTTGAGTTCGTCATTAAGTGCGCTGGAGGATGAGCTTGGCGTTGAACTCTTAGAGCGCAGTGGTAATCAGGTGATGCTTACCAATATCGGCCAGGTGATCAAGAACGATTGTGAGCGTATGGTGATGATAGCCAATGATATTTCCGGTCGCTGTCAGCAACATTTGCAGGGGGTTGAGTCTGTGCTGCGTATCGCTCGGGACGATGCCTTACCCGAGTCTTATTGGCGCCAGCTTATTCATGATATGAGTGTGCAGTTTCCCGGCACCAGCGTGTCTGTGTATATGGCGCCGCCGCCGGAGCTTAACGATATGGTGGAGCAGAATATGGTTGATATCGCCTATTGCTTATTACCTCATAGCAACCGTTTGCCGAACACTCATCATGTTAAGTTGGGGGAAATTCGCATGATGACGGTGGCCAAAAGCGATCACCCCCTATGTAAGCTCTCTCAGGTTGTTCGCTCTGACTTGGCTCGCTATACCGAATTTGCCTTGGCGACCATAGACGATGAGGGGTTACGCGCCGTGTCACCAGCCTCAAGCAATTATATTGCCCTGCCGTTTTATGAGCATCTGCGCAATGCGGTGCTCGATGGCACGGGTTTTTCCAATGTGCCCTCGGTGCTGATCAACCCCTATCTGCGCGATGGCAGTGTGAAGGTGCTCAACTATGATCAAGCGATGCAGCGCCAGGCCTATGGCATGATCCAAAATCGCTATAGTCAGCTTGGTGGGCTCACCCAGTGGCTGGCCGAGCAGCTGGAGGACTATTTAAGTGAGGGCTAGGCTAGCTAAGCATGCGGCAGCAGCGAATGCAGCAGGTTTTCCATCTCCTGTTGTGTTATAAAGCAGGGTACAGGGTAATCCGGGTGCGCTTCCGCCAGTGCTTGCTTGGCAATTAGTGGGATATCCTCGGCTTTTAAATCGGCAATGAAGGGTGGAATACCCAACTCATCCAGCAGCGCATAAATTCTATCGCGCAACTGGGCGGCACTGCTTTGCTCGCCTAGAGTCTGCTTTGCTAATTGCTCCAGACTAGCATCGACTCTATTGCCATAAAAATCCAAAATGGGTCTGAGCACCAGAGCATTGGCTAGGCCATGACCTAGGCCGTAAAAAGCCCCTAGCTGATGGGCGATGGCATGCACATAGCCCACCGAGGTACGGGTAAAGGCCTGACCCGCGTACATGGCGGCCCAGAGCATGTCGGTGCGGGCGCCCAGGTCGTGAGGCTGGTTGTAAGCCTTGGGCAGCGCGCCGAGAATAAGCGCCACGGCTTTTTCACTTTTACCACGCGTATAGGCGCTGGCATTGATGCCAATATAGGCTTCAAGAGCATGGGTAAGCGCATCTATGCCTGTGCTGGCCGTTAGCCCCGGCGGTAAGCCTGCGGTGAGCTCGGGCAAAAACAACACGCCCTTGGGCACCAGGCAAAGGTCATTGATGGAAAACTTAAGCTTGCGTTCGGTATCGCTGACCACGGCGGCTACCGTCACCTCGGAGCCGGTGCCTGCGGTGGTGGGGACAACATACACAGGGGGCAAGGTGCGCAACACCTTAAACAGCCCGTGCATTTGTCGTAACGACTTTTTGGGGCGAGCAATACGTGCGGCGATAAGCTTGGCGCAATCCATGGCCGAGCCGCCCCCAATGGCCAACAGGGTGTCGCATTGGTTTGCCTGGTAGCAGCGCACGCCTTGCTCTATCTGTTCGATACTGGGGTTGGCGCCAAGGTCGCTAAAAATAGTCACCTCAATGTTATTGGAAATTAGTTGCTCCTGCAAAGAGGCATGTAAATTAAGGGCGATAACACCCGGGTCGCTTATCAGCAGGATGCGTTTACACTTTTGCGCACACAAGTGAGCCAGCCATTGCTCAATGGCCTTATCACCATAAAACACATGGGGCTCGGGAATGGGCAAGAGCATGGCCGCCAGGCGTAAACCCAGGTGATAGGTCCGATAGAAAAGGTGTTTAACAGCCATGTTTCCTCTGTTCTAACTTGTTGAATAAAAGCCTGTTCTTAATAAAAGCAAATTTAGGTACTAAACACCAGAGCAGAAGCCAGGAGGTCACTTAGGGTGGCAGGTCTGCGCCGAAATGAGTTAGAGCCTAACCAGATAGCGTTGCACGCATTTATCGCCGACCTCTATTTCTGAGTCGAGCCGGCCGCCGCAGGCGATGATGGTTTGGCCAGATACCTGATTATCCTTGTAGCAATGGATATGCACCTCATTGACCTGGCGCTGCTGCAAAAACGCAATGGACTTGGCCATCAGCACCTTGCCCAAACCAAGCCCGCGTTGACTGGGGCGAATGCTTAAGCCGATATGGCCACCGCAATGAGCAATGGCTTCATTGAGGGTATGGCGAATATTGGTGACCCCGATGATTTCACCCTTATCGACCAACCACAGGGTTGAGCTGGGCACAAAGCCTTCAGGCAGGTTTATGCCTTTGGCAAATTCATCTAGCCGTGCCAGTAGCGCGGGGAAATCCTGATGCTCAAAATCCAGTGGAAAAGGATAGCGCTCTTCATCGCCCAACTCGGCGATATAGTCGCGGTAGCTTTGTGCAAACTCCAGGCTAGGGGTGACTAACTTCATGAATCAACCTAATTTATTGAGAAACATAAGAAACCGAGCATATATCATACCTATTCAATTAAATAGCTAATCATTCTAGCGGGCTAGCTGAGACTCTTCTTGCGGTAAACTAAATTCTGATCAATTATATTGTGCACAATCTAAATGGGGTTTCTTATGTCTATCTACGAATTTTCTGCGACCAATAACAAAGGCGAAGAGGTGGCCTTATCCAGCTTTAAGGGTAAGGTGATGTTGATCGCCAATACCGCGAGCAAGTGCGGTTTTACGCCTCAATACCAGGGCTTAAATGATCTATATAAAGACCTGCAAGCCAAGGGGCTGGTGGTGCTAGGTTTCCCTTGCAACCAGTTTGGCGAGCAAGAGCCGGGCAGCGATAGCGAGATCAGCGAGTTTTGCGAGCTGAACTATGGTGTGTCTTTCCCCATTATGAGCAAGATAGACGTTAATGGCGCGGGTGCTCATCCCTTGTTTGACTACCTCAAGGCTCAGGCCCCGGGCCTGTTGGGCACCAAGAAGATCAAATGGAACTTTACCAAGTTTCTGGTCGACCAAAACGGCAAGGTGTTAAAGCGTTATGCACCACTGACCAAGCCCGAAGCGATCCGCGCCGACATCGAAGCCCTGCTAGCGAGCTAAACATGAGCATGGATCAGGATCTCTATTTGCAAAACCAGCTGTGTTTTAAGCTCTATACCGCTTCTCGGCTGGTGATCCGCGGTTACCAGCCGATGCTGAAAGACTTAGGGATCACCTACCCCCAATACCTAGTATTGCTGGTATTGTGGCAGGCTAACGAGCAGGGACAGTTGCCTTTAAGCTTAAAGGCCCTGGGTTCACGTTTGCATCTCGACTCGGGCACTCTAACGCCTTTATTAAAGCGCATGCAGCAGCTTGGCTTGCTCAGCAGAGTGCGCAGTGAACAGGACGAGCGGCAATTGCAGATTGCCTTGACGGAGCAGGGCATAGCCCTGGCACCTAAGGTTAAAAAATGGCGGGAAACACTCAGTGAAGGCCTGGCCTGCCAGCAGCAGGCGCTAACCCAGATGGCCCAGCAGCTCGATCAGTTTATCGGCCTGTTAGAAACCGAATGACCCCACTACGTCATTTAAAAAAATGAAAAATGCTGGTAGTAATGGGGCGGTGCTTACAAACTTAGGTGAACCTTGTTGTGCGTTATTTTTTTATCGGCATACTTCTTTAACGCAGCATTTAGGAATTTGTTTTGCTTTGCGCATGGAGGGCAAGGATTTGCGGCTTCCATATTAATGGAGTAGACGGTGTAATCTTGTGCACCAGAAACGAGCGGCTCCCCTAATATTTTCTCTAGTTTTTCTACGATATTCTGCGTGTCTGCAAAGTCTGATTGCTGCTTGAATTCAGTGACTATCTGCTTATTAAGCTCAGTGCTGTGGTGTACCAGCTTACCTTGTTGATTAAAGATAAGTACTTGTGGTCCACCCGGCATCAAGCCCGCTTCATACATCTCTACGGCATTAATTGTAAACTCTTTTGCAAACGAAGATGTGCTAACCAAAACAAGTGCCATGAATATTAGTTTTTTCATGCGAATTTCCCTTTTACTTTATTAACTTAAATGATGCCATGATTGGCGTATGGTGTTGTGAAACTGGTATAAAATTGTCGCGCTGAATATAAGGGCGCATATCCCGCCGCTGAAAAGAAAGTACAGCGGTACATAGGTAGCAAGATCAACTAAAAGCTCTTGCAAAAGGTGTATAAAATTCGCGAAAAGTATAAAAATCGCCGCGAATATCGGTATTGCAACAAGCATAAAACGTTTTATCTGATTGCCTAACTGACGATGAGTTGGAGCCCCGACGCTAAAACGTAGCGCCAGCTCTTGGGCGTCTTTGCGGCAGAGTTGAGCCAAACTGGTTATACAGAAGGAGATTGTCGCTAATAAGATGATGATGGTGATCACCAGCATAGTCAGCGTAATAGATAAGCGAGTTTGATTCTCTTGAGCAACGATGCGCTCTAGGCTGTCCAAGCTAAATTCATTTATGCTTGTGTCATAGCGGCCAATAGCGTCGGATAAAATATATTTTAAATCTGCCATATTAGCACCGGAGGAAATGACTAAATTAATGATGCTGTTGAACGTAGTTTGCAGCTCATAAACCCTGGGCACTGGTGCTGAATCTGCACTTTGATAATGAACATTGTCGACTACGCCAATCACGCTGTATTCTGTGTATTTTTCACTGTAAGGGTCGTATTTCAGAAGCTTGGCTTGTGCTAACGAGCTGTTTTGAAAATAACGTTGCCATAAACTGCGATTAATAATCACGGCGTTGGTATGGTTAAAAGAGAAGTTGTTGCCATAGATAAAAGGGATGTTGAGCGTTTCAAAATAGTTGGGAGAAACCAGGTTGCTATGGGTGTTACTGAATTGGCCGCTGCCAATTTTTTCGCCTGATGCTAAAAACCAGTTTGAAAAGTAATGGCGATTAGTCAGTGGCAAGGTGATTGCTGCCCCGGCCTGGTTAATTTCCTCTTTAGCCATTAACATCTGCTCTAACTGTGCCAGTGAAAACTGCGAGTACATTCTTATGTCATGCTGCTCGGGAAATTCAAAACTCACATAGTATCTTTGTGTGGTGTCAAAGCCTAAATCGGTGTGGTAAATATTATATTGGCTGTGTAACAGCAAAGTAGCCGAGTAAAGCGTAACAAACGACAGGCTGAGCATCAGGGCTAACAAGGTGTGACTTTGTAATATCTGGCTTTTACTTGCGCTTGCACCCCGTCCAATGGGTGTTTTAATCCATTTGCTTTGAATTGTATAAAACACATTCATGATCAGTATGACAAGTATCAACATACCCACACCTAACCGGCTGAAAGTGAGCTTGTCCGTAGCAGATAACCCCGTTTTTAAACTGGGTAACAGCATGTCTGCGAGGGCGTTGCTCACAGGGGTGAGCAAAAACGCGATTAGCACAATCAATAAGGCCGTCGCGGTAGACTCCAGATAACCTTGCCAGGTGATCTGTTTGTACGATGCACCACATAATTGCCTGACGATTAACTCTTCTTGCTTGTAGTGGCACTGGGCATTAAAAACGGTCAAAAATGCGATAAAGCAAAACAGTAACAGCAGTGAGAATGCCGCCATAAGTATGTTCACTCGGGTGACTATCATCTCAAACTGTTGGGGATGGATCCCGAATACGGCGGTAATGCTGATTTTATCCTCTTCCAGCAGCAAGCCTTGCTCTATAAGGTGAGCGCTCAGAGATTGGGCTAGCTCTTCGTTAGAGCGCGTCGGCTCGGTAATAATATAGCTATAGGTGTCCGGGGTAAGTTGGATGTTTTCCGTATCAAGGATAAAGCTTTGTTGATTAAAAGCCATTAGCAGGTCCAATGGCACCCCTTTACGCAAAGACTCCATTTCAGGCGGCAAGATGGCAACAATCTTGACGGCCTTGCCGTTAACAGCGATATACTTGCCAATAACCTCTTCGCCGGAGAGTTGCTCTTGCCAAAAGTGATAGCCTATTGCAGCGCTGGCTTCAGCGCCTGTTTTTGGAAAGTCCAAGCTGCTGAGCGAGCCCTTTAAAGCCGTTAAATTAAGGCTTTTGTAAGCACCGGAAAAGAAACTAATGTTGGTTTGATATTGCCGCCCTAAATAGTTCAGCGACAGTGGCACCGTTCTTTCATAGAGAATGGGGTGCGCCAGCGTTTGCGCTATTTCTTCTGCTAGATAGGGCTCTAAGGGGCTTTGTGATTCGGCTTCTTTAAGCACTATGTGGTGAATCGGCGTATTCGCTTCGAGCCCAGCAAAAGTGGGGCTTAGATAAGTGGCCTTTATGCTCGAAAAACTAACCAAAATACTCAGGGGGAGCGCCACTAACACAATAGCGAGAAGTAGCTTCTTGCTTTGGTAAGTTTGCTTACTCCAATTAATGAGTAAATCGATGAGCAGTGATTTCGTCATAAACCGATTTGACCATCTTTAATGGGGATCTGCCTGTGCGCCAGTGCCGCGTGCTGTTGGTCGTGCGTTATTACACAGATGGTACGCCCTTGCTCGTTGAGCTTCTGCAAAATGTTAAAAACCAACTCACTGTTATATGAATCAAGATTTCCAGTTGGTTCATCCGCTAATATGATGGAAGGCTGGTTGATAAGGGCTCTTGCGATTGCGACCCTTTGTTGCTGACCGCCCGACAATTCACTGGGCAAACGATTATGTAGCTCTGCAATCCCCACAAAGTTAAGCGCTTCCATCACATACTGACGGTAGTCAGCGCGTTTAATCTCGTCGTTGTAGTTTAGCGGCAGTGCCACATTGTCAAAAACATTAAGTCTATTTAACAAATTAAAGTTCTGAAAAATAAAGCCTATTTCTCTATTTTTAACTTTCGATAACGACTTATTGGTTAAATTTGTCGTATCCCTTCCCAATAACAAATATTTACCGCTAGTGGGTTACTGCAAAAGCCCCAAAATAGACATGAGTGTACTTTTGCCACTGCCTGATTTACCGACAATTGCCACGTATTCGCCAGATTGAATAGTGATATTGATGTTTTCTAAGGCTTTTTGCTTTGACTTCGTGTAGCTAAAGCAAACATTTTTCAATTCGATTAAATGTGGTTTCATCATCTGCGTTATAGCGTCAATCGTTCGTCAGTGACCACCGCTTGTGGGATCAACAGTAACTTATCTCCTGCTTCAAACGCATTTGAAGTGAGAATAAGTTGTTGGTTGCTAAGCTTAAAGTCAGCTTCTAGTTTGTCGGCCGTATTGGCACCCGGGTTCAACTTATAAACCTGCCACCTTTTATATGTTGTAAAGTTGTTCGGCTGGTCGATAAACATGTAGTTGGTGCGTTTGCTGAGGGCGATACTCGCTTCAATACTCTGTTTACTGCGCAGCCAGCTGGGCGGGGTCTGATCGAAGGCGATATATATATTGACACTTCCCTGTCTGACAACGGTATCAATATGCTCTATCTTGCCCGCTAGTTCGCCATTGGGGGTTTTGATGGTGGCTGGCAATCCCGTGCTTAATTGTTCCGATGAATACTGGGCTATGGCGACCTGAGCAATAAAATGCTGCGGTTCGATGATCTTAAAAAGAGGATCACCCTGTAATACTTGTTGGCCAAGCTCAATACTAATATCGCTGATTATGCCGTCTGATTGAGCTGTGATAGTGAGCGCGTCGAGTCGGCTTTCTAGATAGCGGATCTGCTCTTGTTTGGCTTCGTACTTTGCATCTAATGCAGCTTCATGCACTTGATACGTTCGCGAAAATTCTTCTTGTTGCTGCTCTAGCAAACTCACTTCAATTCGTTGTTGTTGTAATTGTATTTTGGCTTGCTTATACCTGATTTGCGAAACAACGCCTTGTTTTACCAGTATTTCATAGGCTTCGAGCTCTAATGCCTGGTTTTGTTTTGCGGCGATTGCTTTTGCAAGTTGTGACTCCAGACGGTATTTTTCGGTTAATAGCTCACTTTTGCGCATAGCAACATCAGATTTAAGCGTGATTAATTGCGCTTTCTCTAATTTATATTCTTGCTCTAATTCGTGATTTTGGATTTTAGCGAGCGCTTGCCCTTGCTCAACGGCTTGTCCTAAACGCACGGATAATTGCGTTATTCGCCCCGGATCCTGGGCATCAATTAAGCTGGTTTCTCTTACTGTAATAGCACCTAAGCCGTTGATCGTCTCACTTTTTATGCCTTGTTTTACTTGATGGATCAGTGAAAATTCACCGGGCACCTTTTTAGTAGCAAACCAGGTAAGTTTTACAACAAGTACTATGAGGCCAAGAGCGACTGCAATTAAGAATAAATAAGTCGTGGGTCTATTTTGCTTTTCTTCTAGATGCTGTTCCATGCATTTCTCGATAAGTGACTGCTAAATGCAATACAATAATAGGCGGCATGTCAATTATTAGCATGCCGCCAAAAACCTCTAAAAGAAGCTTTTATTTTTCTTCACAAACCCAAACACCTACACAGTAATTGTCAGAGCAAACGTATCCTGCATAGCGACAACTAGCGTAGGTGGCTGTTGAGGTTGCGACTAGCGCAAGAGCTAATATGATATTTCCATTTTAAGTTTATTTGATTATGTGGCAGGTACCTTGCCGAATGAAAGCGCGACCGAATTAAATCATTTAAACTATTAGTTATCAAGTGGTTATATTTTTTTAACAAGTGGCCGGTGATATTACTGTGAAATTGGTAAAAGAGTGGATGAGAGAATAGACAGCATCAAAGGTCGCCAGACCCTACAAACCGAAAAGCCTGAATCTGTCATTTAACTAAATGAAAAATATGATATGTTTTTAACCAGTTGCATTGAATGAGCACTCGCTTATGAACAGCGTCTGGCTATTAATTGGTTTGGCTGTGGCCCTTATCATCATGATTACCTTCGCACGGCGTGGGCTTTGGGCCAGCAGCAAGGGTTATCCCCTGTTGCTTGCCAGCTTCCCCCTTTATTACTGGCTTTTTGCTCTCTGGGCCATGGACTTTCAGGCGTTGCTCTATGAAGCGGCCACCGCCGTGGTCTTTTTTCTGCTCGCCGGGTGGGCCATTAAAAGTCGTAATCCGGCCCGTTGGTGGCTGGCGGGGATAGGCATGCTATTGCACGCTGGCTATGACTTCTTTCACGATACCCTCTTTAGTAATGCCGGCACGCCCATCTGGTGGCCACAATTTTGTGGCATGGTGGATCTTGTTTTGGCCCTGTACTTATGTGCGCTGGCGACCAGTTCCGGATCGCTCAGACTGCCCGGGCAGCGCCTGACCTACAAAGAATAATGACGGCGCGCCACTACAAGGCGGTAAAATAAGCTAAGGTTAATAAGGAAAATTAACCTTAAAGAAAAAGGACTTATGATGAAAAAACTATTCCTAATTTTAAGCCTGATGGTGACCAGTCTAAGTTGGGCCGGGCAAACGCCGAGCGTCGAAGTGGCTAAATCCTGGTTAGGCGGTATAGATGCAGGTCAATATGGGCAAAGCTGGGATGAGGCGGGTGCCCTGTTTCAGGAGCAGGTTACCAAGGAGCAGTGGCGGGATATTATCAAGGCGGTACGCGCGCCCTTGGGTAAGGTTATCAGCCGCACCGAATTGGGCCGTCAAAAATTTACCTCTTTGCCAGGCGCCCCTGAAGGCGAATACCTGGTGCTGCAATTTAACACCGAGTTTGCCAATAAAGCCGGTGCCGTGGAAACCCTGACTTTGAGTAAAACTCAGGAGCATTGGCGCCCGGTGGGTTACTTTATCAAGTAGCCACTGCAGTTCAAAAATAAGCCTATTTAGGCCCAGGCGTAAACAAATCAAGGAGGAAGCATGAAGGCGATACTCAGCATTGATGGTGGTGGTATTCGGGGATTGCTTCCCGCCCTAGTGTTGGCGCAAATCGAAACCCGGCTTGGTCGTCCCATTGCCCAGTGCTTTGATCTGATCGCCGGCACGTCGACCGGGGGAATTCTCGCTTTGGGCCTAGGTAAGGATAACGGTGAGGGGATACCGCAATACAGTGCCCAGGCGCTTGCGGATATGTATGAACAGCACGGTAAGGAAATATTTTCACGCTCTTTGTGGCGAGGTGTTTCCTCGGTCGGTGGACTGCTCGATGAAACCTATAGCCATACTGGCCTAGAGCGCCTGCTTAAGCATTACTTTGACGATGAGCCCCTGGGGGCGTCGCTGACCCGATTACTGCTTACCAGCTATGACATTCATAACCGCAAGCCTTTGTTTTTAAAGAGTTGGCGTCAAGAGCATCGTACCGTACTGATGCGCCATGCGGCGCGGGCTACCTCCGCTGCTCCCACTTATTTTGAACCCGCTCATATCCCAGTTGATGGTGCCAAGCGCGCCCTGGTCGATGGCGGCGTGTTTATAAACTCGCCCTCGGTGTCGGCCTATGCCGAGGCGCAGCGCATTTTCCCCGAAGAAAAGGAGTTTCTGCTTGTCTCTATCGGCACTGGCGAGCTTAATCGTCCCATAGAGCTGCGCGATGCCAAGGATTGGGGCAAGGCAGGTTGGGTGGCTCCTTTGCTTAGTTGTATTTTTGATGGGGTGGCGGATGCCGCCGACTATCAAATGGATAAGCTGCTCGGGGAAAACTACTATCGCTTGCAAACCACTTTGGACATTGCTTCTGATGATATGGACGATGTCACCCGGGGTAACATCGCCAATTTAAAATCCGAGGCCGCCAGGCTACTGAAAACAAGTGCGGCCGAGCTTGATGCGCTCTGTCAGCGTTTAGCCAACAAAACTTAGTGCCTTAGGGTTAAGCCCTTGGGCTAAGCCCTAGGTGTGTGATGCTTCTGCTTCCTTATCGCTCTTGCTCTCTGGCTGCATCGAGCTGCCGATGGAGGCGATGATCACCAGGGCGATGGCCAGCCATTGCAGTGGCGTTAGTAATTCGCTGAGGATCATAAAACCGGCCAGCGCGGCAATGGCGGGCTCCATGCTCATCATCACGCTAAAGCCCTGTGCCGGCATATTGCGCAGCGCCACCATTTCCAGCGTATAAGGCAGGGCGCTGGACATAATCGCCACTAAAAAGCCCAGCGGGATAACTTCCCAGCTCAGTAGCGCCATGCCTTGATGGGCGGCACCGTAAGGCACCAACACAAAGGCTGCTACCGTCATGCCCAAGGCCACTGTGCGTCCCCCGGAGCTTTGGTTACCTGTGCGTTTTCCAAATAAAATATAACCAGCCCAACAGGCACCGGCGACAAGCGCTAGGGCAACACCCACAGGGTCTAGGCCGGTCTCGGCGTCGATTTCCGGCAATAACAGAATGATACCGGCAATGGCAAAGGCGACCCACAGCAGGTCCCGTTTACGTTTTGAGCTCAGCAGGGCCACCGCCAGTGGCCCAGTGAATTCCAATGCCACGCCTATGCCCAAAGGAATACGTTCGATGGCGTAATAGAAGGCGATGTTCATGCCGCCTAAACACAGGCCGTAAACGATAATGCTACGCCATTGCTGACCCTGGGGCAGGGCTTTCCAAGGTCGAAAGACAAGACACAAAACCAGGGCCGAAAACCCCAGGCGCAGCGCCGTGGTGCCCTCGGGACCGATCAAGGGAAACAGTTGCTTAGCGATGGAAGCGCCGGACTGTATGGTAACCATGGCCAGTAAAACACAGCCGATGGCGGTCAGTAGCACACGGTGGTGAGCAAAAAACATGTTGAAAACCCGTGTTTAATGAAGTGGCGCTAGTGTAGCTAAGCACCTTGTTTGGGTAAATACTGCAAAGCGCCACTGGTCGTGTTTTTATTGGTTTTGGTCTTACTCTGGGATGATGCTGGGTCGAACAGGGCCTTGGACTACCCTTGCGGCGGCTGCATTGTTACACTGCGGGATTCGTTATTGGTTTTCGCCGCAGGAGAATTGGGTGTCGCATCAGTTAATAAAGTTTGCTGCTTATGGGCTCTTGTTTGTGCTCGGCCTTGGGCTGACCCATACCCTGACGCAGGAGCAGTTACTGGAGCAAAATAAGGAGCGTACCGCCCGTCATGCTTCGGCTTTGAAGGATTATATCCAAAGCGAATTTGGCCGCTATAGCACTATCGTTGCGTTTTTAAGTGAGAGCACCTTAGTGCAACAGGCCCTTAAAAGTGCTCAAGAGGGCAACGTTGCCGACCGCTATCTAAGCGATGTGCAACAGGCCAGCGGCGCCTCCGATATCTACCTACTCAATGCCGAAGGGACAGTGGTAGCCAGCAGTAACTCACATCTGCCGCACAGTTATAAGGGCAATAACTTTGCCTTTCGTCCTTATTTTGACCGGGCCATGGCCGGGGAAACCGTGATTGATTTTGCCCTCGGGCAACGCTCCATGCGCCGCGGTTTTTATTTTTCCAAGGCGGTGGATTTTGTTGGTGGCGGTCGAGGCGTAATTGCGCTTAAGGTCAACGCCAGTAAATTTGAAACCGATAAGGCCCGTTTGGATACGGGGGAAAAAAGCCATTTCGCGCTGCTCGATGTCAATGAGGTGGTATTGCTCTCCGATAATCCCGACTGGCAATTGCGCGCCAGCAAAGCGCTTAGCGCCAAGAAGCAGCAGCAAGTCGCACAGTCACAGCAGTTTTTAGGGCAAGCCATTAATCCCCTTGATTGGCGCTGGTTGTCGGACCAACCTCAGTTTGACTCCCAGCCAAGTGGCCAGTTGATCACCAAGCAGCGCAGGTATCTGGTCAGTAGCTCGACTCTGGCGGATACCTCCTACCGACTCTTGATGCTCAGTCCCATCGTGCCGTTTAATGAGGTGCATGCGGCGCGCCTTGGACTAGCCATGTTGCTGCTCTTACTCTTGATAGTGTTGATCGAATATCTCTCGGTCAAGGTCGCTGGCTACCGGCAACTCTTGTTTAGCCAACGCTCCCTGGAAGAGCAGGTGCAGGAGCGTACCCAGGAGTTGGAGCAGGCGCAGGACGCGCTTATTCGCGCCACCAAGCTGGCGACCATAGGTCAGTTGAGCGCCAGTGTGAATCATGAAATCAATCAGCCGCTTAGTGCCATGAGTGCTTATGTGGCCGCCTGTAAGCGCCTGTTGATGCGCGCCGAGCCGGATAAGGCGATGGAAAACCTGCAATTGATTGAGCAATTGATCCGCCGCGTGCACGCCATTGCTGCCCAACTTAAATCCTTCAGTCAAAAGCGTCCGGTGAAGATGCAACGTATCTCGCTACAACAAAGCGTACAAAACGCCCTCTTGGTGGTCGGCCCCGAGCTTAAAAAACACCATGTCAGCGTGCAGGAGTCCGGACTTGAGGTACCCGTGTGGGTCGACCCTTATCAGTTTGAGCAGGTGTTGGTAAATCTGCTCTCCAATGCCTGTCAGGCCATGGAGCACGCTCAGGATAAATGGCTGCGCCTGGAGGCGAGCAGCAAGGAGGGCAAGGTGTACTTGTCCATTATCGATAATGGCCCTGGCATCGACCAACATGCCTTAAGCACCATTTTCGAACCCTTCTATACCACCAAGTCGGAACATGGTTTAGGCTTGGGGTTGTCAATTTCAAAACAAATTATCGAATCTTTTCAGGGTAATCTCAGCGCTCATAATCACCACGATGGTGGCGCCGAGTTTTTGCTTAGCCTGCACCAACAAGAGCCACAGCTATGAGCCGAGAAAAAACCATTTACGTTATTGATGACGAAGCCAGCATTCGTCATTCGCTGCAACAATTGCTCGAACTCGAAGGCTATCGGGTGCAATGTTTTGACGATGCCGCCAAGGCCTTGCACAGCCTTAATCGCAGTTTCGCCGGGGTGGTGCTTAGCGATATCAGCATGCCGAATATGGATGGCATCAGTTTTTTGCAGCAGGTGCAGCAATTCGACTCCGAGCTGCCGGTGATCTTTCTTACTGGCTATGCCGATGTCAGTATCGCGGTGAAGGCCATGCAATTGGGGGCCTATGATCTCTTTGAAAAGCCCATTACCGAGCAGCTGCTCGATTGCCTGGCGCGCGCCTTGGACAAGCGCACCCTGGTGTTGGAAAACCGCGAATTAAAACGCCAGGTGCAAAAACAATCGGCACCCGGGGTGAGAATCTTGGGCGAGACCCAGCAAATGCAGCAGATGATGCAGTTACTCGATGCGGTAATAGACACCCCGGCGGATGTCCTTATTGAAGGGGAAACCGGCACCGGCAAGGAGCTGGTCGCCCGTTATCTGCATGAGCAAAGTCAGCGTGCCAAACATCACTTTGTCGCCATTAACTGTGGTGCCATTCCCGAGCAATTGATCGAAAGCGAGTTGTTTGGCGCCGCCAGTGGTGCTTACACCGGCGCCAATCAGGCCCGCGAGGGTAAGTTTACCTATGCCAATGGCGGCACGGTTTTTTTAGATGAAATCGAGGCCATGTCGCCAAGCTTGCAGGTGAAACTGCTACGGGTGCTGGAAGAGCGCCAGGTGACGCCGGTGGGCAGCAATCAGGGCATTGAGCTGGATATTCGCGTGGTGGCCGCCACCAAGGTGGATTTACAAACCCTGGTCGATGCCGGGCAGTTCCGCGCCGATCTCTATTTTCGCTTGAATCTGGTGAAGGTGCCGATCCCGGCGCTGCGTCAGCGTAAGGCGGATATTCCGCTTTTGTATCAGCACTTTTTATCCATTGCTGCGACCCGCTTTCATAAGCCTACCCAGCCGCTCAGTGAGGAGTTGCGTGGTCGGTTAATGCAGTATGACTGGCCGGGCAATGTGCGCGAGCTGCGTAATCATGCCGAGCGCACCTTGCTGCTGGGAGAGCAGTTGGCGCAGCAATCCGTTGGCACCCAGGAGCAGGAAGTGTTAAGTCTGGCGCAAAAGGTGGCCTATTACGAGCAGTCACTGATCGAGGATGCCCTGGCGCAAAGTCAAGGCAGTATTAAAGAGGCGATGGCCTTGTTGCAGATACCGCGTAAAACCTTGTACGACAAGATGGCCAAGTATGCACTACAGCGCACCATGTACACCTAAGCTGTGTGTGGGTTTGGTGATAAATACGTAGTTCTGTGTGCGGAAATCCGCACATTTATCTTGGTCTTTTTCGCTGGTTTATTGGTAAGTCATTGTAAAATAGCGTTTTAAAAAGTTGGTTAGGTTTTTGTATGTGTCTTTGTTAACAACAAGTAGGATACAGCAATGATAAAACAACTTACATTTACCAGCGCCGCCATGCTTATGGCCGGAGCCACCACGGCCCACGCGGCCGACTATGATATCTATGGCAAGGCCGAGGTGCAGATTGCCCACACCGACAAAGGGGTGATGCGCTATACCGAGGAAGGCACCCAGATAGATGCACCTTTTTCGCGCATCGGCGTCAAGGGTCAGCATGCCCTCAACGACACCACCCAATTAGTTTTTAAATACGAGGTACAGGTGAAGGGGTTTGATGGCGACTCAACCAATGATCCATTTTCCGCCCGTAACACCTATGTCGGCGTGCAATCTCAATATGGCACAGTGCTGGTGGGACGCAACGACACCCGCTTTAAATACTCCGAGGGCAAGGTTGATCAGTTTAACGAAACCCAGGGCGATATCGCTCAGGTATTGGCCGGGCAATCTCGGGTTGGCGACAGCATCACCTACAGCACGCCGAAGTTTGGGCTTTGGGCGGCGGCGGTAACCTGGGTTCCTAAAGATGACAGCAACAGCGAAGACAATGGTGTTGCGGCGCTATTAAGCTATGGCGACCGTGCGCTTAAGAGCACCCCTTATTTTGTTGCCTTGAGCTACTCCGATGCTTTGGGTGATTTACAGGCCACTCGGGTAACGGCCGCCTATCGCTGGCAGCAGCTGCAACTGGGCGCCATCGTCCAGCGCAGTGAAAACCTGGCCGGCGATAAAGAGGGCGATGGCCTGGTACTGAGCGCGCGCTACTGGCTCAGCGACGCCTGGCAGCCCAAGTTGCAATACAGCCGCGATGACAGCGGCCTGCGCCATGAGGGCGATGCCGAGCAGTTTACGGTGGGCGTCGACTACGTGGTCGACAAGCAAACCACCTTTTATCTCCTTGCCAGCCAATTGGAACTCGATACCAGCGATGACACCAGCACCGCTTTGGGTCTAAAGTACATGTTCTAAGGGGAGCGACAAATGACCGAAAACAAACCAAATAAAATCAATCGCCTGGTCTTCTTATGGCTAGGGCCTCTGGTGATGCTGCTGACCTGTTTAATCGACCCGCCGAGCGGCATGTCGGTGGCGGCCTGGCGCACAGCAGGTTTAACCGTGTGGCTGGCCTCTTGGTGGGTCACCGAGGTGGTGCCCATTCCGGCGACCTCCCTGTTGCCTTTGGTGGTGGTACCTCTGGCCGATATTGCCTCCATTAAGGCCGTAGCCGCGCCCTATGCGCATCCGCTTATCTATCTGTTTTTAGGTGGCTTCTTGCTTTCCATCGCGATGGAGCGCTGGGGCCTGCATAAGCGTATTGCTCTAACTACTTTGTTGTTGGCGGGCAGCAAACCCAGCACCCAGATCATGGCCATGATGCTGGTTACTGCATTCTTATCCATGTGGATGTCGAATACCGCCACTGCGGTGATGATGTTGCCCATAGCGCTTTCTGTCGTTCATTTACTGCGCGATAACGGCAGCGAGTGCGATAACTTTGGCAAGGCGCTGCTCTTATCTATCGCCTATGGAGCCAGTATCGGCGGTATTGCCACGCTGATCGGCACCCCGCCTAATGCGCTGATGGCCGCTTATTTGGCCGACAGCTATAACATAGAAATTGGTTTTGCCACCTGGATGTTGATTGGTGTGCCGCTGTCTGTGGTGATGCTGGCCTTGACCTGGCTGTGGCTCACCAAGGTGATGTACAAGGTGGATAAAACTGCGGCCCAGGTTGAAACCCGAGGCATGTTTAAGCAACAGCTTGCAGCACTGGGTAGCATGTCACGGGCGGAGAAAGGCGTATTAGCCGTGTTTGCACTTGCCGCCGTCAGCTGGGTATTGCGCCCCTTGCTGGCCAAGGCCACCGGGCTGGCTATTTCCGACACCGGTATTGCCATTGCCGCAGCGCTGTTGCTGTTTATTTTGCCCGCCAAAAAAGACAGTGAGGAGCGTATTCTTGACTGGGACAGCGCCGCCAAGGTGCCTTGGGGGATCTTATTGTTGTTCGGCGGGGGCTTAACCCTGGCGGCCAAGATTAAGTCATCGGGCCTGGCCGACTACATTGCCAATATGCTCAGTGGCGCCGGGGCCATGGAACTGGCATTGGGGATTTTAATCGTTACCGCGCTTATCACCTTCTTAACCGAGATCACCAGTAATACGGCGACCGCCGCCGGTTTCTTGCCATTGCTTGGCCCGGTGGCCGAGTCCATTACCGGCACGCCTTTGGTGGGGTGATCCCCGCAGCCATCGCTGCCAGTTGTGCCTTTATGATGCCGGTGGCCACGCCACCTAATGCCATCGTCTTTGGCTCAGGCGAGCTCAAGATCAAAGACATGATACGCGCCGGTTTTGCGCTGAACCTAATAGCAATTGGTCTTATCACCCTGGTGACCTTAACCCTGGCCCCCTTAGTGCTGGGCTTTTAAATTCTATGGTTAACAGACTTTAGAGAAAAATCTTTCCTAACCAAGGGCCGCCTAGCGGCCTTTTTTATTGCTTGATTTTAGGACGTTGTTTTAGGCGATCAGCTGGCGATATTGCGCCGGGGTTAGGGTGGTAACTTGCTTAAAGGTGCGCCGAAACGAGGTTTCATCGCCATAGCCCAATCGATCCACCACTTCCTTCACCGACAACCCCTGGTAGGTGATGAGATCGCACGCCTGCTGAATTTTTACCAAACGCATAAACTGCGCCGCCGACAACTCCGTGCTGCTGGCGAGACGCCGCGCCAGGGTTCGGGTCGACATATTCATGGCTGAAGCAAAATTGCTCAGGGTTAAATCCTGCACCGGCGTTTGTTCAACCCAGCGATAGGCTCGCGCCACTTCCGGAGATTTCGATTTGATCATTTCGATACGTTGCCAGGGCAAGGCGGCTTTTTGAGGTCTGGCAATCACCATCAGCTTAGTGATATCGGCGAGAATAGCGGCGCCGCAATGACTTTGGATCAGCGTGTTGGCAATGGCCAAATAGCCCTGTACGCCACTGCTGGTGGATAACTGCTTGTCCTGAACCAGGGTGTCATTAAATTGCCAGTTAACGCCTGTAAAAGCGGTGCTAAGGTATTGGGCTAACCACCAGGTAGCGGTGGCGCGGCGGCCCTCCAATTGTTTGCTGGCGGCCAGCAGACACACCGCGGAGCAATAGCCCCACAGCTGGGTCGTTGACGGCAGCCGACTGAGCGTGTCGATCAGCTCGCGATTTACCGCCAGCGCTTTTGTGCAATCCTGCTCCGAGCTGGCCCAAAAGCCGGGCAATAAAAGGGCATCAAACTGGCCTTCGGCAAGGCTGGTTTGGGACTCAATAGTGATGCTCGGGCCCTGAGAGGCTAAGGTCAGGGTAACGGCAGCGCCGTCGACGCTGGTAAAGACACATTCGAAGGTGCGCTGTTGTGTTCTTTGATTGCACGCAGTGAGTATTTCGGCAAAGGCCATCAGGCCCGAGGGGATACAGCCGGGGTAAACAACAAGACCTATACGCATAATTGGCAATAATTGTATTAATTGTGACTTAATTAGCCATATTAGGTGCCGCGATGGCGAAATACAATAAGGTCATTGTTACTTTTTCGAGCACCTCAATGAAAATTACCCAGTTACGCAATGCCACAGTGATCATTGAATATAAACAAGTGACCTTATTGGTGGACCCCATGCTGGCGCCACAGGGCAAGGCGCCGGCGCTTAAATACCTGGGAGTAAAGCGGCGCAAAAACCCACTGGTGGAGTTGCCGGATAACAGCGAGGAGTTACTGGTCAAGGTCACTCACTGCTTGATCACCCATTGTCAAAAAGGGCATTTTGATCATCTGGACCGTGCCGCGGTGCGCTGGTTAAGGCAAAAGCAACTTCCGGTGCTGGCCTCTAACGCCGATGAGGCGTTTTTAAAAAAGCGGGGTTTGCATGTGATGCCCTTGTCATCGCGCTCAGCTAATGCCTTTGCCGGCGGGCTTATAGAGTTGGTGCCCTGTGTTCATGGTCATGGCTTAGTGGGGAAGCTGATGGCCCATGGCGTTGGTTATTACATTGAAATGCCGGGGGAGCCCAGCGTCTATATCACCGGCGATACCCTGCTGACAGAGACCATTATCGACTTTGTGCAATCCCGACAGCCCGATGTGATCATTGCTCCGGCAGGTGGTGCCCGTTTTGATTTTGGTGGCGAAATCATTATGGGTGCCGAGGATGTGTTGGAGCTGGCATCCATCGCTCGTGGTCAGGTGATAGCCAACCACCTGGAAGCGCTGGATCACTGCCCGGTAACCCGTTTACAACTGGGTGAGGCGATGCTGGATGCCGATCTGGGCGAGCGCGTGCTGATCCCCGATGACGGTCAGACCTTGGCATTTTAACGGTGCCTAACGGCTGGCTTAATTTTTGGAGGCAATATCGTGACTCATATCATTTGTTTTGGCGATAGTATTACCCGGGGCGAAAACGACGCGGCGGCAGGCGGCTGGGTTGACAGGTTAAAAGCGAGAGAAATTTGTCGCTTTGTGACCGGCTCACGGGCCGAAACCTGTGTGTTCAATATGGGCATAGGCGCAGAGACCAGCGATGGTCTGGTGCAGCGCTTTGCGAATGAGCTCGCGCCGCGTATGGCTGCGCCGCATATGGCTGCGCCACATATGGCTGCGCCGCAGCGCACCTTTGTTACCCTGGCTTATGGCGCTAATGATGTGGCGATTACGGCGCAGCAGCACAGCGTACCCCTAGCGCGTTTTATAAGCAATTTGCGCATCTGTATCGAACATGCCCAGGAGTTGGGCGTACAGCCGATATTGATCAATATTCTGCCCGTTGCCCAATACTTGGATGGTGTTCCCAATAGCCTAGGTAAGCGCCGCCTGAATACGGATATAGCCAGTTATAATCAGGCCTTGGCGCAGTTGGCCGAGGATACCTCGGTGCCGCTTATCGATGTTGCGGCCTTGTTTTCCAATAGTCGGGGCGGGTTTGGGCTCTTGACCGCCGATGGCGTGCACCCTAACAGCGCCGGACACCGGCTGCTGTTCGAGTGCATTTATAGCCATTTGGAGCACATTACGCGGGTGGAGATGGCAGCATCAGTGGATATGCAGCTCTAGCTTATTATCCAGTATGGGTAGCAGGGCGCGCTCGCGACGTAAGTCGTCCTGTTCATGCTCCAGGCGATGGCGGCGGTGTTTAAGTTCGCGGCGCTGCTCGCGGGTGAGCTCCTCAGAGTGCAACTGCCAGTGAATGTGTTTCAGTTCGTCGTCAATCTGGTTGAGGCGCGAGGATATTTCATGGCGATGGCGGTTCACCACGTATCTGTCATGGCCTTGTTGCCAGGCGAGGCGAAATTCTTCGCTGCGACAAATGGGGTTATAGTCTCTGCCATTAAGGCCTTGGGTAAAGGCGTTTTCCGGCTCACAGTAATCTTTCAGGCCTTCCTGGTGCCCGCGCTTATAATCTTCCAGGGTTGGGCGCACACCGTATTCCAGGCAGTCGTAAATAATGTTTTTACCATTGGCCAAGGAGCGACCCTGCTGACCATGACTGAAGCCGATATCGAACCAGTCCCCCCGTTCGCACTGCTGCTGCGATATGCTGGAGCAGCCGCTGAGCAGTGCCAGCATTATTATCATTAATCCGGTTCGGACTAAACCCATAGTGAAATCCCGTTGTAGTTATTATTGAAATACCGACTTTAAGTGGTATCCAGTGCCGTCAAAACGGCATAAATTAGGGGTAATTTACCCAAGTTCAGTGAGTTATTAAAGAGTAGCGAGGATGAACAAGCGCTGTTTTTAAATTAACAGCGCTGCCTGACGGGCCCTGAGTGAGAGCCAAAACATCTGAGTTAGCGGGCAAACAACAGGCTTAAGCGGCGCTTGAGTTCGGGCTTATCGAGCTGGCCGTAATAGAGCAGCAGGTCACTTTTACCGTCGTCGTTGATATCCGTGCTGCTAATATGGCTGCCGGATTGGGGCAGGGCGAGTTTTTGCTTTTGGCTGCGGGCAAAGGCCTGCTGGCCTTGGTTAAGGCGATAGACCAGGGTGTCGTTATCTTCGGAGAACAGCAGGTCTTTGCGGCCATCGCCATTGATATCGGCGAGCATGACCAAGGGTTGACTGGCGCGGCCCTTGCTGATGCTGAAGTTCATTTCCGTTTCATAGTCCAATGACGGCTTTTTCGGGAACTGGCCCTGGGTGTTTTGCCAATACAGCAGAATATCCTGATCTATGCTGCTGGCGAGCAAGGCTGATATCACTTGCGATACCCCGAGCTCAAAGCTGGCGACCATCACTTCCAGGCGGCCATCGCCGTCGATATCCTGCAGTTGCAGATCGGTTAAGGTGCCCTCGGCGCTGACCGTGGTATCTGCTTTATTGGCGTAGCTTAGTTGGCGTTGTTTATCCAAACTGCCGTAATAAATTTCGTAATCATTGCTTCTATCGAACACCCCGGAGCTCTTGGTGTAGCGCACCACTAAATCAGGAATGGCATCGCCATTGATATCTTCAAAACGCTCTAATTTGCGGTACCTGAGGTCGCTTTGGTCAAGGGGCTGGCCATCATCATCGAGCTGATCCCACCAATCTATGCTGTAGATGCCACCACGGATCGCCAGTTGCTGATGTTCAAAATGGCGGCCGTGGGCGTAGTAAAGGTGCAGCTTGCCCTCGTGCAAATTGGCGATATCAAGGCGACCGTCTTGGTTAAGATCTAAGGTAAATACCTGCGCCGGTGAGGCGTTAAGTTCGACGCCATTGAGTACGCTGTGGCTGCCAATATCCAGGCTCACCTTTTTATGGCCACCTTCGTGTTGTGAAAGCCATACATGCAAGTCGGTGAAATCCGCGAGCATGATGTCGCTGTCGCCATCGTTATTAAAGTCATGGATAAAGTCGATTTGGCGCATAAAGTTACTGCGCTCAATACGATAAATAGAAGACACATCGGCAAAGGCAAACAGGCGTGGTTCGCCTTGTTGCTGTGGATACTGATAGCGACCGACATGATCATGGGCTAAAAAGTATAGCGTGTGCTCGCTCTTTTCCTGCTCACTGATATCGTAAGCGAAATACTCTTCGCCGATGGCAAAGCGGTCCACCTGTTGTAGCCTGCCATCGACCACAGCCAGCACCGCCACCTGATGGGCCTTGGCTTCATTGCGACCAAAGACCACGATTTCCTTGCCTGGATGAGGCGTGAGATCGGCGCTCAGCGGTGTACGACTGATATTAAAATCAAGATCTATGCTCAGAGCTTGGAATGGCTCCCCCTGAACGGATGCGGCCGCCACGGGCGTTGCCATAAAAGCCAATGGTAGGCTGGCCAACAGTGCTGTGTGTAGAAATCCCTTCATGATCAACTCTAATAGTTCGCATTATTTCTACTACAGTGCCAACAGCGGCACTCGAGTGCAAGGGTCAATATGTAAGCAAGTGTTCAAACTGTGCAAGCAAGCGTTGGCACCATGCGAGCAAGCGTTAACACCATGCGAGCAAGCGTTAACACCATGCTGGCAAACGTTAGCGCTTAGTCGGTGTTTTTATGAAAGTCCGCCAGCCAGCGTTGCCATTGGCTGTCATAGCCCTGCATATGGCGATGTTGTTTGGAGTTAAGATGGCCCTCGCGGTCTCGCTCGCTTTGAAATGGGCCGGCGCGGCACAGCAGGCAGCATTGGGGGTCATCAAGATGATGGCGGCGGTGGCAATGCGCGCTCATCTCACTCTCGGCATTAAGGGCGTAGGTGTAGGTAATACCTAGTGTATCTTTAACATGCTTGTCGCGGTCGACATTACGCACCTTGTAGCCTGGGAAACGGCGTAAATCAAATTGCTGCTCACCTAAGAAGTGCATCGGCGTATGCGATGTTAAGGCATGGTCTAAGCCCCAATGACTATAAGGTTTAACGTCTTTGGAGGTGATATAACACAGGCCCGCGCCTTGAGGGGCGAGGGCATAACGGGCGCTGTTGAGCAGATACTGGTGCAACAGGGCGCGATTGAGAATATTCAAGCCGCCGTTTTGTTTTGCCGCCGCAAAGGCCTGCTCTGAGCCGAGCTGGCTTAACAGCGGAAATTGGAAAATAACCAGATCGAAGCGCTTTTCACCCAGGCGCTGCCAGCTCTCTACTGAGGTGACGTCAAATTCAAAATCAAGACTGACCTTTGCGGCGCGCAGCGCATCTATGCCGTGGTGCTGGTATTTATCGCGCAGCGTTGTTTCGCTGTCGTACACACTGCCGTGTAACTGCGACGCCGGGTAGAAATCCAATAAAGCCTTGGTGAAGGTGAGATCGCCATCGCCTACGGTTAACACCCGCCAGTTGCGCTGCAAATACATGATTACTTATTCACCTTGTGGCTGCGGCTCGTCGCGGCGCAGAGCCCCGGCTGCATATAAACGCGCCTTTAGTGATTCGATGGCGATTTGGCGAATAAGCACATGCAAGGCAATCAGGGCAGCAATGGCAAAATGCACCGGACCATGAGTGAAGCCCAGCTCCGGGTTATAAATGGTGGCGCCAAACATGATAAACAGCAAAACCATGGCAATTTCCAGCAGTTGATTGCTGTAGAAAGTGAGTTTGCCTTCACGCTTGTGGTCTTTTTTAATGTTTACCGCGCAGAAAAACGGGATTACTTTCACCTTAAAGGCGGCATTTTTTTCAACGTAAATTTCACCGATCTCATCCAGGGCGCGGCGCAGGGCATCTATCATAATTTTGCTCGTATTCTGTTAGGCCGGCGCAGTGTAATGCATAGGCGCCGGCCTGTCTAAGGGTTCAGTCGAGAAGGCTGGCGATCATCAGCAGGTGGGTTACAAACACCACGGAAGTCAGCACAAAGCGCATCTTGCGATAGTCCTTATGGTGTTCTTGCCAGGCGGGCGCCTTGACCTCAAACAGTAACACCAGCCAATAGCTGGCACTGAGCCAGGCCAGGGTGAAAATGCTGTTGCCTAACGCCAACAGCGGAATGGGTAAAATTGGCACTATGGCGGCAATGGCGCGGCCGTGGGGCTGGTTGCCCGGGCACCACAGCTGACCGGCTAAAAAGCTGACAATGGCGATACTGTAATAGATAAATAAGGGGGCAACCGACTCGCCCTGACCGGATAATAAGGTCCAGCCCTGCATGGCCAAAAAGGGCAACAAACCCAAATAACCCAGTTGAATATGATTTACATAGCGCTCAATAGCCACAAATAACTCCGCAAATTAGCAACCTACCAATTGTACGTGCCAGCGGGCACTAAGTTCAATAATCTTTCTACCTGCTTTTATTGGGCAATTGCCAGCGCTGCAAGGTGCTGTTAGCTTAAGGGTTGAGCAAATTAATAAGAAGGGGATAGGGATATGCAGGTTCATTTTTTAACCCAAGATCAGGATTACCCAGGAGAGCACTCTGAGGTACTTGAAGTCTTATTGCAGTTGCGTAGCCAATATACACTGGAAACCTTGGCGGCGCAGGTGAAAAAACAACAGGCCCAGGGTTACCAGCTGGTGTATGTGCAAGCCGATAGCGGGATTTTGGCGGTGGCCGGCTTTGTGGTCACAGAGAAACTCGCCTGGGGCAAATGCATTTATATCGACGACCTGGTAACCAATAGCGCCTGTCGCAGCCAGGGCGTCGGACATTTCCTGATAAGCTGGTTTAAGAACTACGCTAAGGCCCATCAATGCACGCAAATCCACCTCGACTCGGGTGTCCAGCGCTTCCCCGCCCACCGTTTTTATCTGCGTGAAGGCTTTAATATTGCCAGTCATCATTTTTCTATGCTGGATGTGTGAGGAATTTACCAATGACCGTGCTCTGTGAAACCGAGAGATTAATCATCAGGCAACTGGATTTGGGTGATGCCGACTTTATCCTGCGCTTACTCAATGACGAGTCCTTTATACGTTATATTGGCGATAAGAAGGTTCGTACCCGGGAAGATGCCATTAACCATCTGACAAATGGCCCCATGGCCAGTTACAAGACCAATGGCTTTGGCCTGAACCTGGTGCAGTTAAAAGGTGAATCAACACCCATAGGCATGTGCGGGTTATTAAAAAGAGAAGAGTTGGAGCATCCGGATTTGGGCTACGCGTTTTTCCCCGAATTTTGTGGCAAGGGCTACGCCCGGGAGGCGGCCGAAGCCGTGTTAAAACAAGCTGTGGCTGAGCATAGCATGCACACCATTTTAGCCGTTACAGCTCCCAATAACCTAAGATCCATGCACTTATTGGAAAGTATCGGCTTTAATTTAACAGGCACCAAGGAGCTGTATGGCCTAGAAAATAACCTCTTTGAGTATCACGGCCGATAGATCGCTAGCACAATGACTCAAGTTAACACTCTTACCCTCGCCATCTCTGCCGGCATTGTTGCCCTTGTAGTTGGCGCGATCGCCTTCACCCTTAGTTGGAATCTGTGGGATTACTGGGGCGGCCCCATGCCTGGAATTCAGGTGTTGCTGTTTCCCGGAAATTTGACTCTGATCCATGTGTGGCACCCCTTATTCACAGAAGAAGTGAGTTTTTGGCCTAAGCTCGCGCTGCTCTTTATTGGCCAGTTTGTCGTTGTTACCCTGGTGGCGGCCCTTTTTATCGGCCCGGTTAGAAAGTTTAATTGCCTCTTTGCCCATGCAAACCGCTAGCGCGCGTTTCGTATCAGGGAGATGATAACGTGTTTGCTTGCATTGAAGACTTTGATGGGGGTGTTTTGGTTGGGGCGACAAAGTACCAAAATAATTTATAACAAGGCGATCCGCCGCGTTAGCTATTTTTTAAATTTAAGGAGCTACACTTGGAAAAGGTGTTAGTCAGTGCGTGCTTGCTTGGAAACAAGGTTCGCTACAATGCGAGTTGCTTATCTGTGCCAGAGTCTGATTTAAATTGGCTGCAAACAGGTGTTGAACTTGTAGTTTGTTGTCCCGAAGTTTCGGCAGGTTTACCCATTCCCAGAGCCCCGGCTGAAATAATCGCAGGTCAAGGAGTTGACGTCCTGCAAGGTGCTGCAGTGTTGTGGGCAATGATGGTATTGATGTCACTCATCAGTTTATTGTTGGCGCCAAAAATGCGTTGAAGCTATGCCAAGAACAACAAATAAAGTACGCGGTGCTCGCTGAGGGCAGCCCCTCCTGCGGTAATGCAAAAATCTACGATGGTACATTTAGCGGCACTAAAGTAGATGGTTTGGGAGTAACGGCCGCATTACTAGAACGTGAGGGTATTCGCGTATTCAGTCAATATACCATAGCTAGCCTTAGAGCAGAGCTGGAACAAGATAGCTAACACGGCGTGATATGTATGGGTGAAAAAACGAATCAATTAATTGAGGTTTTAACCGAGCTTCGACAGTTAACATCAGAAGATGACCAAGAGCATTGGGTTAAATTTTTGCTCCTTGCTGAAACCCGATTAAAAAAGTCTGACTTTTCAGGGATAGAGCATTTGTTGGCTGGCTATGGCGGGCTGGGTTCATTTAATGATGTTTGGATCCAATCAAGCAAAGAAAAAGATGAAAGGTTTTGTTTTTTAAGGTCCAAGGTTTGGGACCTGGCAAATTACATTAAGGAAAATCATGAATTTATCACTTAACAAGGTGCTGAGGTCATGTCGGACTTCGCCCTCAAGGTCGATGCGGTACGCGCTAAAGTGCAGCCCCTTAGCGGCGCGTTAGGGTGAACCCAAACAACGGAGATATAAATTATGCTCGGTGTAAATGAACTTACTGCTTTTTTCGGTTGGTGTACTGTAATAAATCTGGCTTTTTATTTGCTGTCCGCATTTTTTATTTTGGTATTTAAAGATTTTACTATTAATCTTCACAGTAAAATTGCAGGCGTCGCGCCTTCCGAATTACCACGTATATACTTTAATTTCATGGGTAATTATAAACTCGGTATATTGCTTTTAAACCTTACACCCTATATCGCACTCAAGTTAATGGCATAGACAAAGCTCAGCATAATAAGGTGTTAAGGTGGAACTGTGAAACAAGCCTCTGATGCCAGGGAGTAATAATGAAAATCGTAGAAGGTGATTTAATTAAGCTCGCCCTGGCTGGTGAATTTGATGTCATCATTCATGGGTGCAATTGTTTTTGCACCATGGGGGCAGGTATTGCAAAAGCAATAAAAGCTGAATTTCCTGAAGCATTCAAAGCAGACCTTGATACTGAAAAAGGTTCAAAACAAAAACTGGGTACTTATTCTCAAGCCAGTGTAGAAAGAAACGGGAAGGCCATAACTATTATCAATGCTTACACCCAGTTTAATGGGCATGGCCGCGGTGTAAAAGCAGACTACGAAGCAATCCAAAGTGTTTTTTCGCGGCTTAAAAAAGAGTTCAGTGGCTCTCGCTTTGGTTACCCTCTAATTGGCGCTGGGCTGGCGGGCGGTGACTGGAATGTCATTTCGCAAATTATTGAAACCGAGCTTGCCGGTGAAAACCACACTCTGGTGAAATTCGCACCCTAACGAACTTTGACGTGCAGTTTTTAGCGCGCCACCATGCACCTTAATATAGTCCAGTTAAAGTGAACCGTGTACCGTGGAAGGTATCAAGCTTGCAAGGTAAGCTTTCTTGTAAGGAATTACTAATAACCTATTAGGCATCTGAAATGTTGATTCAAAGAGTTCTATTATTTGTGGTTACAATTGGGATTACATTATCCGCAGGTGTAGCTGGAATATACGGTGGTGAAGCTGTTGCAGTTAAGTTATTTGGCCCAGAAATATTGATTGGCCCATACACAGCTTTATCACCAAAGTTGTGGGTTCTAATTCTGTTTTTTGGATTGGGTGCACTTGTCTCTGGCTTTGGTGTTATTACCTTGTTGGTTATGCCCCTTAAGTTCATGTTCCCTAACCATAGAAAGCCTTTCTCATGGATGAAAAAGCCTTCAAAAAGGGAAATACTCGTTCTAAAGTGGTACGCTGAAGGGCTTAAAAAGTATACGGATGATTTGGAAAGAAATGCCTAGCAAGGTTGTCAAGTTTTCTCCAGCCCTTCGGGCCTGCGCGGTACAGCCAAGCCGTTGGCTTGTATGCCCTTTCAACGGCGTTGATATCAGTTTTTAGCCATACCCATTCACTAAAAAACGCAGACTATCAGGTTCCTCCCTTTTGAATTTGCGCTGCGAAGCCTTGCTTTGGTCGCTCGTCGCCCAACGCGACAAGATCTATCGGCAAAGGCCTCGCCCACACCCAAAGGCGGTCTTAGTAAAGCCATTACTGAGGTAAATCCAGCTCCACCACCTTATCGATAACAAAGCGGCGCATAGCCTCGCCATCGACCAGCTTGTACTGCACCTGACGCATTTTTTGGGTCGGTCTGGCATTGGTGTCGTTTTCGCCATAAACAGGGAAACGCTGCACCAGAGAGGTTTCTACGATGGCGAACTCATCATGGCCCATGTAGCCGACGCTGATCTTAGGCTGCTCGGAAACGGGTTGAAAATAAATCTGGCTTATGGACTTTTTGTTATTCACCGAATAGCCGATCACCTCACCATAACTGCCGCTGCCATCGGATTGGGTATAAACCAAGAGCTCGGGAGAGCCATCGGAGTTTAAGTCTTCAATCTCGGCCCCCACAACACGACCATTAATCCCATGGCTGACCGCCTCATTACTGATGGATAAGCCAAAGGGCGCTATGGTTAGCCGGTTTTCACCTTCGCCCTTAAAGGAGGTGACATTAAAGCCAATGCCTTGTAACACCAGAGTTTTATTGAATATGCTTTGGTCCAGCTGGCTGTTGTCCAAAGGCTCACTCAGTTTGCTGTAGCCGCCCTTAATTGAGGCGCCGCCGGAGCAGAAGAAATTAAGCATGCCTTCGGCTTCTGGCTGTTCTGTGCCTATCTCAATGCCTTGCGCGGTGAAGTCAAAGAGTATGGCGGTGCCCTGGGTTTCGGCCTTATAGCGGGTGTCGCTTAATCGCTGTGCCGTGCCCGTGTAGGTACAGGTCGGGCGCTTTCTATCGATACGAGAGCGTATTGATACATCTATTTGCTCGGGGCCGCTTTGGCTCACCTGTACCGCCATCCAGTCATAACCTTGGTCGCGTTTGTGGTATTCGGCGCTGACATAATTACCTGCAGGGCTGAAAGTTGCTGTTTGTGTAGTTGTTGGCGCGGTCGAAGTCGCGTTTTCCTGTGCCTGTGGATCGGTCTTATCTTGTTTGGTTGCTAGCGGTTCGTCCTGACAGGCTGCCAGGGCAATGCTTAAGGCGACAATAAGGGTCTTTTTCATCATAAGTTAAATCTTGCGGCTTGTTTCTAAACTAGGTATCTCGCCAATCTAACATAAAACATCGACTGTACCCAGTGAGCTTAGACGAGTTTACCTAGGGCTCAATTGAGTTCGATTACTTACGATGCAATTCTTGTTACTCCTCTTGGCACTGTTTATGGCGCGACTGTGATTACCGCAAAAAGTGAGTATTTCCGGTGCGGCACTAAATCAATCATAAAATACGATTGAAGTAATCTAAACAATCAATTTTATTTATCAACCCCTCATCGTTATCTTAGTAATCAAGCCAGCGGGGCAAGGTACTTCCCGCACTAATTCACTTAAATCATTGAGATAAATGAGAGGATAAAATGAGCAACTCTTTAATCAACACTAAAATCAAACCATTCACAGCCACTGCCTTCCACAACGGCGATTTCACTCAGGTGAGCGAGCAGGATTTACTGGGCAAATGGTCAATCGTGTTCTTCTACCCGGCGGACTTTACCTTTGTATGTCCTACCGAGCTGGGCGATTTGGCTGACCACTATGCCAAGCTGCAGGAAATGGGCGTAGAGGTGTACTCGGTATCAACCGACACCCACTTCACGCACAAGGCATGGCACGACGCATCAGACACTATTAAGAAAATCCAATTCCCTATGATTGGTGACCCAACAGGTCAAATTACCCGCAACTTCGGGGTAATGATTGAAGAAGAAGGTCTGGCACTGCGCGGTACCTTCGTGATTAACCCTGAGGGTGAAATCAAGGTCGTTGAAACGCATGACCTGGGCATTGGCCGCAGCGCGTCAGAGCTACTGCGTAAGGTTCAAGCCGCTCAGTACATCGCCACTCACGATGGTGAAGTATGCCCGGCATCATGGCAGCCAGGTGAAGAGACGCTTGCGCCTTCACTGGACTTAATCGGCAAAATCTAATTCGGCCGGGTTAAATAAGTCAGACTGTGGCGGTGGAGACACCGCCTTTTTCTTCTAAATTGTTGAGGCAAACCATGTTAGACACTGCAATTAAAAATCAATTATCAAGCCATTTTAGTACGTTGACGGGTGACATAGAGCTGGTTCTTGCCCTCGACGACACGAACAAAAGTAACGAATTACAGGCGCTGGCCAATGATCTTGCATCGCTAAGCGAGCGCATTCGCATCAGTACAAATAATGATGACCAGGCCCGCCGCCCATCGATGACGGTTAAGGGTGAGCAGGGCTCCGCCATTGCCTTTGCCGGGGTGCCCATGGGCCATGAATTTACCTCTTTGGTACTGGCCATACTGCACAGTGGCGGGATTGCCACCAAGGCCGATGCGGCTCAGGTTGAGCAAATTAAAGCACTGGATAAGGAACTGAATTTTGAGATTTATATCTCCTTAAGCTGTCAGACCTGTCCGGGCGTGGTGCAGGCCCTTAATACCATGGCGGCACTGAACACACAGATCACCACTACCATGGTCGATGGCGCCTTATTCCAGGACGAAGTAGAGGCCCGCAATATTATGGCGGTGCCCACGGTATACCTAAACGGTGAAGTCTTCAGCCAGGGCGCCATTAGCCTAAACGATATCCTCACCAAGGTGGACGCAGGCGCCAGTGCCCGTCAGGCCGAACTGTTAAATGAAAAAGATCCCTATGACGTACTGGTTGTTGGTGGCGGTCCGGCCGGTGCATCCGCGGCCATTTATGCGGCTCGTAAAGGGTTGCGCACCGGCGTGGTGGCGGAGCGCTTTGGCGGCCAGGTTGCCGATACCCTAGCGATTGAGAACTTTATCTCGGTCAAGGCCACCGAAGGCCTTAAGCTGGTGGCCCAGCTTGAGGAGCATGTTAAAGACTATGATGTGGACGTGATTGATAACCAGCGAGCATCGCGACTTTACAGTGACAATGGCAACCACATTGAGCTTGAAAACGGCGCCACCTTAACGGCCAAGGCCGTGATCCTGGCCACCGGTGCCCGTTGGCGTGAAATGAACGTGCCCGGTGAGCGCGAATATCGCGGCCGCGGTGTAGCCTACTGCCCGCACTGTGACGGTCCCTTGTTTAAAGGCAAGCCCGTGGCGGTAATTGGCGGTGGTAACTCGGGCATTGAGGCGGCCATTGATCTGGCCAATATCGTAGAGCAGGTAACCGTACTTGAATTTGCCGATACCCTGCGTGCCGATGAGGTTTTGGTGCGCAAGGCGCAGAGCATGGCCAATATCACCATCATCAAAAGCGCGCAAACTACACAGGTGCTGGGCGATGGCAATAAGGTAACGGCGCTGGCCTATACGGATCGCAACACGGGCGAGCAGCATCAGCTCAGTATTGCCGGGGTATTTGTACAAATCGGTTTGGTACCCAACACCGAATGGTTGAAAGAAAGCGGTGTGACCTTGTCAAAATTTGGCGAAATCGAAGTGGATAATCGCGGTGCCACCAATGTAGAGGGCGTGTATGCGGCGGGCGATGCTACCAACTCCGCCTTTAAGCAAATTATTATTGCCATGGGCTCAGGCGCCACCGCCAGCCTAGGCGCCTTTGACTACCTGATCCGTCATGGCCAGGAGTAATACCAATTCTGTTAAGTATGATCAGAGATAGCGCTGGATAAATGATGTGATAACAAGGCGGAATTTTTCTTATGTAGTTATCCTACATAGCAAAATTTCAACACAGTTAGTACGATATTTAGCCCGCTAGAATGATTAGCTATTTAAGTGAATTGGTATACCAGCTACTGCACTTACACCCTGAAATCTCCAGTGGTGCAGTGTCCTAGCCGCTCAATTGAGCGGCTTTTTTTGTTTTAGCTGAGCGAGCTTCGTGAGCGGCCATTTCCTGCTCTTCCTCTTGCACATCTAACTCGCCAACATGCCAATAAAAGGTGCCTATTTCCTGGGTCAGGCGTTTTTTAACCCAGACCCGATAGGCACCATCGTCCGTGGGGGTCATCTCAAAGGAGTCTGGACCCGTTGCATTAGTTGCGAGCTCTGTAAATGCCTGTGCGTGAGCGCGACTGGCGCCGTCCTTGTCGCGTTTATCCATAAGCGGCAACACCAAGGGCAGGGGGCAATTGATATTCATAAAGGCTTGTAAAACGCCCCATAGCTCGGTGGCGGCGCTGACGTTAATGGCGCACCAGGTGCTTAAGGGCACGCGTCGTCTAGGCGTTTTTTGTGGGTAGCGCGGGTAAATTTCCAAGGTGGTGCTTGGCGGCTGGGTTTGATTGCCCGGGCTAAAATTCGCGTAGGCGTTCAGCTCGGAAAAGTGGCAGCGCCACTGTAGCACCTCATTATGGTAATGCTCGACCATGCCGCTAAGGCGATAAAAAACCAAATAGGGATAAAAGCGCGTTACCCGCATTTTGGTTTTTTTATAGATAAAGGGCAGGGCGGCGGAAAATAGAAAGAGCGCGATATAGGCGGGAGTATTGACCGGCTCTAACAACACCTGGATGAGCATAAAAGGCCAGCCTAAAAATATCATCAAGAAGTTCAGGGCATTTAGCCCCCACAGCAACTTGCCAAGTAAGGAGCGTTGCCAGCTATATAAAGTCAGGGATGTATCGCTCCAGTAATAACGGTACTTGGCAATAAAATGGGCTTTATCCAGCCGTTGTGACGGCTTCATGTCTAGCAAAGATAGGATATGCAGCGGCTGCAAATTGATCAGCGTGCTGTAGTCGAGCCTATGCATATTAACGTGCTCCTCGGGAGAGAGCATATCCCCGCCGGCATCCAGATATTCTTGATACCGCCAACGCAGGTAGAGGTGAGAAAGCAGCCAAGGCACTGCCGCCACGATTGCGACCGCAAACCAATAACCGGCAAATTGCCAGGCATGGCTGTCGGCTATGATGTTTTGCCAAAACAGGCCATGACTAAGAGCCAGGCCGACGCTAACTCCTATGCCAATAAGCAGTACGGGGACCGCAAGCAGGGCAAGTATAAAGAACACCTTGTCCAGGGTGCGATAGGCAGAGGAGGGCCGTGGGAAGTCAAATTCGTCGGCCACAGCTTCTGCCAGGCTGAGGGTGTGTTGCTCTGGCCCCTGCCAGGGAGACGTCCCTCGAGAATAAGTCGATGCGGTGGTGGGTTTAGTTACTGCGTTATTCATATCTGACATCCTGTCGTATTGGCCATTAAGGCTGGAAAATAGGAAGAGAAGGCGCTTAAGGCGCACTGATAAACGCCTGTGCGGCTTTTTGCCCCATGGCATAACCGGCATCGAGTTTAGCTATATCCCGGGTGGTGCGGGAGATGTCAAACTCAGTCGGTGGAGCGATAATATCTATCTCACAGTCGCCCGGCGGCTGCATAATAAAATCCAGGCTGGCATTGTAGTCAGCCCAGCGGTTAGTCATGCTTTTGGCCAGTGCTGGCGTGTTTTTTAACAGGCGTTGGGTGAGCCAGTTGAATTTCGCCGGTTTTTTACGATAGCCCAGAGGCTGAGAGAGGATCACTGTGAGCTTACGCGCGCCCATGGCGTAGGCCTGGCGCACGGGGATGGAGTCGCCTATGCCGCCATCGGTATAGCATTGGCCCTGATATTCGGGGTAATCTCTGTACGCCAATGGCAAGGCGCAGGAGGCCTTTAGCACCTGCTCCAGGTTTTCAGCCGTGCCTTGAATATACTCGGCTTGGGCGTTGTGCACATTGGTCGCAACCACATAAAATGGGGCACTTTGGCTGGCAAAGGTCGCCAGGTCTAAGCGAATTTCACTGATGGTTTTATGCCACAACCAGTCCAAATCAAACAGGTGGCCACCGCGGATAAAGCGCCCATAGCTGATAAATTCGGGGCGACAGGAGTAGTCGGTGATCACCTTGTAGTTACGCCCCTGCTGGGCGCACAAAAAAGCGGCGATGTTAGTGGCGCCCGCCGACACACCAAAGTACATATCAAAGGGTTGATAATTGGCCGCTAGCCAGGCATCGAGTACGCCAGTGGCAAAGATGCCGCGCATTGCGCCGCCTTCTACGACCAGGGCATGCTTAAGAGAAGAAGTTGCCATGTTAAAAACCAACACTTTGTTTATTGGGGAGTTTATCTTTAAATTCAGCCTACCACCTAACGGTCAGGGGAGCCAGAAAATGGGACCAGTGCCGGCGCTTTACTTTGTTAGGGCTGGGGAGCTGTTGCGCGCCTCTCATGTCACCATGGCTGATTTTACAGCATACGCAGCGGTGAAGTGTGGAAAACGGGTGTAATGTTGTCGCAAAACAATTACAATTGCTACTATATATCATTTCTCCTCTTTAGTGACCTTGCGCCCATGACCGACATCACCACCCATCAGGCTTCACGTAAACGCTTGCTTATCGCTTTGAGCATCACGTGTAGTTTTATGGTTATTCAGCTGGTGGCGGCGTATTTTGCTAATTCCCTGGCGGTGTTCGCCGATGCCGGACACTTGTTCGTGCATAACAGCACCTTGTTTATCGCTATTCTGGCTTCGTCCATCGCCATTCATCTGGCGCGCAACTTTAACGATGGCTTTAACAAGGCAGAGCTGGTTGGCGGGCTTATCAACGGCAGTTTATATCTGGCCATCAGTTTGACCATTTTAACCTTGGGTACGGATCGCTTTGTTGATTTGCACCACGGCCATGAGCGCGGTGATGTGAATCCGCAAATTATGGCGCTGGTGTCCATGCTGGGTTTTGTATTTCATGGCACTGCGGCCTGGGTGCTCTATAAGGGCCGCAAAGAAAGCATTAACGTGTATGCGGTGTTTTTACATACCTTTTTCGATTTGCTTTCCACGGTCACTACCTTGGTGGCGAGCGTGATTATTGTCTTGACTGGCTGGCAGCAGGTGGATGTGCTCTTTAGCATGTTGATAGCGGTATTTGTGCTGGTGACTGGCTTGCGTCTGATTTACCAATGTTTGCAGCGTTTGCGTGGCGCTGCCCCTGCCTTACCCAAAGCGGCTCGGGTGGAAAAGGCGCTGGCTCAGCTTGACCATGTCGCCAGCGTTCACAATGTTACCGTGTCCATGGTGGATAATGCCCCTGCTGTGGGTGCGCACATTGTGTTGAAACATCACTGTACCTTGGCCGCCCATGATGCCAAATGTCGCGCCGCTGCGGAGCAGATGCTGCAGAGCAAGTTCAGCATAGCCCATAGCGTGTTGCAGATTGAAGCCAGTGCCATTGACGGTAATCATCAGCCCTGTGGGGTCAGCGGGGCGAGTTAGACGCCTGGCGCCGACAATGGGAGATCAATGCCCTTTTGTTGGTATAGAATCCCGACTCAGACATGGCGGCAAATCCCGACCTAAAGGCTGTTCATCTTTTTCAGGGTTTTTTCCAGGTAATACTTGGCTGCCAAGGTGGTCGCATCGCACGGCTTGGCGAAGAAGAAGCCCTGTAAGTGATGACAGCCCAGCTTATTTAAGAAGAAGATCTGCTCCCGCGTTTCCACCCCTTCGGCAATACAATACAGACCCAGGCTGCCGGCGAGATTATGTATGGTGCGAATAATGGCCTCGTTAGTGGGGTTAATACCAATTTGGCGCACAAAGCTTTGGTCTATCTTGATCACATCAATAGGGAACTGATTGAGATAGGTCAGCGATGAGTAGCCGGTGCCGAAGTCATCTAAGAAGAGTTTTAAGCCGGCGGCGCGTAATTTATTAAGCTGAGCCGCGGCCTTGGCCTTATCGTCCAATAGCGTGCTTTCGGTGATCTCCAGGCGCAATTGCCCCGGGCTGACATCATGCATGGCGAGAATATCCACCAATCGCTCGGTGAGGTTGGATTTCAAAATATGTATGGGTGAGAGGTTCACCGACAGATAGAAATCGTCATAGGTGCTAAACCATTGTTTCAGCTCGCGCAGGGCGCGGTGCAGGGCCTGCTCGGTAATGGCATCGATCAGGCCGATTTCCTCGGCCACAGGAATAAACTCGGTGGGCGATATAAACTGGCCTTCACTTTGCCACCGCAGCAACAACTCCACGCCAACAATACGCTTTTGATGAATATGCACTATGGGCTGATAATGGTTTGTCAGCAGTTCGTCGCGATAGGCATCCTGCAGGGCATTTTCCAACATCAGTTTATGGGTGATGCGATTGTTCATCTGCTCGGTGAAGAACTTATAGCCGTTGCGGCCGGCATTTTTGGCGTAGATCATCGCCATATCGGCGTTACGGATCAGGTCTTCGGCGTTATCGGCATCAAAAGGCGACAGGGCGATACCTATACTGACGGAAATATTGATGGTGATATTGCCGATTTTAATCGGCTTTTCCAAGGTTTTCGCCAGGAGCTCGGATAGCTCACTGAGCACCTGCGGCGATTGCACCTGCTCAATCAGGAGTAGGAATTCGTCGCCGCTTTGGCGCGCCAGTAGCGAGTTATCATCCAGTTGCTCACTGATGCGCTCGCAGATGCAACAAAGTACCTGATCGCCCACCGCATGACCGAAGGAATCATTCACCGGCTTAAATTTATCCAGGTCGATAAACAGCAGGGCCAACAGGGATGAGTTTTCTTTGGCGTAGTCTATGGCCTGGGCGATTTTGCCGCGCATCATGGTGCGATTCGGCAAGCCGGTAAGGGGATCGTAATTGGCCAGGTAGCGCAACTCGTCTTCGGCGCGCTTTTGCTCGGTCAAGTCGGTGATCACCACCACATAGTAGCTGATCTCGTCGCTCTCTTCTTGCTTGTCGCGACACACGGCGGTCACGCTTATCTGTACCGGGTGACGAATATCGTGCTTGGTGCGGATCTTCTCCTCGATACGCCAGTTATCGCCTGCTGCCAATTGGCCGATCAGCTCCATATAGCGTTGGAACTTTTGTTTGCCAAGGGCACGAACAAAAGGCTGTATGCTGAGTCCCGGGCTGTCGGGGTCGGAAAATGCCCGTAAAAAACTGTCATTGGCAGAAAACGGTTGCAGGTGCTCGTCTAAAATTAACAACCAATCGCTGATCTGTCCTATGGCTTCACCGAGCACAGTGGCTTGTTGCGCCGACGCTTTGGCATCTGTGATATTGGTGTAGATCCCCGATACTTCCTTGGGTTGGCCATTGGCATCGTATTCGGTAATGCGTCCCACCTCGTGATACCAGTGCCAGGTGCCTTGTTTATGGCATAAGCGGTAGGTGAAATCCCAGGTGGCCTGCTCGCCCTGGTTTAAAAAGCGCTTCCAGTTCAGGCGATAACGGTCGACATCCTGAGGATGGATCAAGTCCATATATTGCTCAAAAGAGCACTGATTATAAGTACTTCTATAACCTAACTCCGCTGCTAAGCGACGCTGCATAAAGCGTCGTTGCTTAACCCGGTAGTGCCAGATGCCGCTGTTGGAGCTTTGCAGTGCCAAGTCCGTTTGTTGCTGTGAAGCCAGCAACTTGCCATGGGCATGGTGCAGGCGGCGTTGCTGGCGTCTTAGCCAGAGCATCCAACTGCCAAGGAGCAGAACGCTGATAACGATATAGAGGGTGAGCGCCAGCGGTGAGCGCCAGGGGGCATAAGCCACTTCAATGCCCATATGCAGGGTGCGGGACCATTTACCCGACACAGGGTCGAAGGCGCTAATACTGAGCTGATGCGCGCCGGGATTCAGGGTGGCGAACTGTAAATTGTTACTGGCGTAGTTGGGGTACTTAAATTCGCTGGCGCCGCTGAGACTGATTTTATAGCGCACCTGATCGCGATGAATATAATCGAAGCTGGAAAAAGAAATGGTCAGGCCAAGATCGTCATGTTGTAACTTTAACGGGCTGTTGGCATATTTGCTCGGCGTATAGCCCAGAGGCCGCGAGAGCAGGTTAATGTCGGTAATTTGCGGCGCCGGGGCAATATAATGATTATTGCTGTTAATAAAGTCGGCGGGGTCGACAATAAGCAGGCCTTTAACCGTGCCAAAGGCGAGCTCGCCGCTGGCCAGCTTGGCTGCGGAGTAGCCGTTGAATTCTGCCGCTGAGAGGCCGTCTTTGACGCTAAAGTGGCGCAGGTGACCGCTGTTGATGTTATAGCGATATAAGCCATTATTAGAGCCAAACCACAGGAAACCGAAGTTATCCAGCACCGGGGTAAACACGCTCAGACTTTGCAGGCCTTGCGCCGGACCTATGCGGTCACGCTCTTCCAGGGTTTCCAAGTCCAGGGCGACCACGCCCTCACCATCTACGCTGAGCCACAAACTGTTATTCTGATCCAAGGTCCAGGAATCGACTAAATTGTTTGACTGAGCGCTTGGGTGTTGTGGCTGGTAAATGGGCTGCAGGCTGTCGTTGTCGACGTCATAACGATATAAACCACCGCCATAACTCAGCAGCGGATCATCTTTATGGGTAGGCAGTGGCGCCAGAAAATGCGAGGCGTGCTCGGGCTGCAGCGTTTGTTCGATTGACGGCAGTGCCTCTATGGTATTGCTGCTCGGGTCGAAACGATAGAATCCCGACTCGGCAATAAAATAGGCGGTGCCGTTGGCAAGTTGATACAGTCCCCAGTGAACGTTATTGGCATCAAACTCTAACGGATGAGCGGCATTTACCAGGGGATAACTCAGGCGGTCGGTATTCATATCAAGCAGGGCTATGCCCTGGATGGCCTCGACCCACAGGCTGTTGTCAATATGAGTGGCCGGCAGTAATTGATAGACGGTTTGTTGGCCCTGGGCCATTTTTTTATCATCGACACTTAAAAAGGTACTGCTTGGCCCATCCTTAGGGATTTTATTTAGGCCATTACCGCTACCAACCCACAAGGTGCCATTGTCCTGCTCGTAAATGGCCCAGGCGGCATGACCGTGCTGGTATTGGCCGGTGGGCAGAGCCTTTTGCTTAAAGCGCATGGCCAAAGGCGACCAGGAAAACACTCCCTGAGCTTGCGAGCCGAGCCAGAGCATGCCGCTTTTATCGCGAAACATAGTCATTATGGTGTTGTCGTTGACCGCATAGCGAGAGTCGCTGAAACGAATTAAATTGAGCGTCTGCCGAGTTTGCCGATCAAATTGCAGCAGACCGTCTCCGGTGGCGACAAAATCCACTGCGCCGTAGCGCTGCATCGACCAAATATTATGATGCTCGATCAGGGTTTCTATAACTGGCTTCTCAGTGTCGAGATTGTGCCGGTACAGGCCTTCTACCGTGCCGACTAAGAGGCCAAATTCGTTATCCCACTGCAAGAATTTGATATTTCGCTGATCGTTGCTTACTTGCTCTTTGGGTAAATGAGTCAATGCCGAGCTGGTGCCATTGTGATAACGAAACAGGCCGTCAGAGGTGCCAATATACAAGGCGTCATCATGAGGCAGCAGGGCGCGTATCATATGGGTGCGGTTGTCCAGAGTAAACACCAGCTCCAGGGTCCGCCGATTCAGACTGTATTTGTAGACCTGATGGTTAATACCCAACCAGACAATATCCTGGTTACTATTATCCTGGCTGATAGCCCACACAGTGGCGTATTTTGCATCGACTTCGGACAGCGGATTATTGATCAATTGTTGTGAGTTTAGGGTGGCCGGGTTGACTAAAAACAGGCCATTGAGCTGAGCGGAGACGAGGAAGTTGCCGTTTTTCAAGGGCGCAATTGTTAAAATAGCATCGCTGGCCAGGGCGGGATCGCCACTTTTAAAGAGGTTCAGTTGATAGCCGTCGTAGCGGTTCAGGCCGCGGTCGGTGGCAAACCAAAGGTAGCCAAACTCGTCTTGAGCTATGGCATTGACCGTGCCTTGGCTTAACCCTTCTTCGGTTGAAAGACGTTGTAACTGATAGCCATAGTTGACCGGGGTGGCGAAAACGACATTGGCGCTGCAAAGGAAGACTAAAAAGCTAAGTAATGCGTTGAGCAACAAACTGATATAGCGACGCAATTCTTGACTCCAATAAGGCGCTGAAACCCACCTAGTAGGCGGCATCCCCAAAACTGAACTAGGCCATCAACAGGGAATTAACATAATAATTTGTAAATCTAGCATAGAAGTGTCCGTGGTCACCATATCTTTATAATTTCGCTTCTAAAAAACCCGAATCTATGGTTAACATTGAAGCAACTTATTAGCTCAAGGAAGACCACATGCCCCAGCTCTCGCCCAACCCAGATTCTGCACCCGCACTTATTGTTATCGATATGCAGCTTCGCTTAGCCCCAGCGATGGCCGACTATCAGCAGGTGTGCGCCCGTGTCGACTTGCTGAGCCAGGTGGCCACTAAACTTGAATTGGCGCATATAATTACCGAGCAAAACCCACAAGGATTGGGGGCTACAGATCCTTGCCTGGTTACTCCCAGCGCCAAGGTGGTGGCCAAGGACACCTTTAGTGCGGTGCAAAGTGAAGCCTTTATTGCCGCCCTCGAGCCCTTGGGCGAATCGCACCTGTATTTATGCGGCATGGAAAGTCATGTATGCGTGTACCATAGCGCCAATGAACTGCTCGCCAGAGGCTATCAGGTAACTGTGTTGGCCGATGCTGTGTGTTCGCGCGACCCGGAAAATAAGGCGCTGGCCTTGGCGCAACTGCGCCACAACGGGGCGCAAATTTGCTCTTCGGAAACCGCCATCTTCGCCTGGATGAATAGTTGTCGCCACCCGCAGTTTCGCGACATATTGGCCTTGATAAAATGAAACGTCAGCCCGCTTAATGGAATGACTGGTTTGATCAAATGTTAAGCAAAACAGCTGGATGACAATCAATCAATATTTTTATTGATAACTATTTTCGTTTAGATTAAAATTGGCGGCATAATCTAACTGAGAGTGGTTTTTATTCGTGTATATCTGTCTTTGTCATGGTGTGTCCGATAAGAAAATTGAACAAGCAATCGATCAAGGTGCTCGTTCTATGCGTGATCTTAGCTCCGAGCTTAAGGTCGGCTCTCAGTGCGGCAAATGTTGTAACTGTGCCAAAAAGATCCTTAATCAAAAGCTTATCGATATCGTCGATGTCACCGACGAAGTGGCCTAATCACCAGCAAATTTAGCTAATTTCTGTTATATCTCCCTGTTTTTGTTATATTGAGTAGCATGATGATGGCGAACGGCCAGGGCTCATGCACGCAAAAACTCATCTCCGAATCCTGCTTATCTCGCTATGCACATGGTATTTGATTGGCTGTAGCTCGGTGTCAGACTTCGAATCTATGCCCGAACGTCCAGCCAGTTATGCATTACCCAGTGAGGATGCTGACTTGCTAAATACGTTTTTTGAACAACAACCCAATGCCGACTTATCTGGCTTTTATCCCTTGATCGATGGCCTGGATGCCTTCGCAGCCCGTATCGCCTTAGCCGAAGTGGCACAAACCTCCATCGATGTTCAATATTATTTGTATCACCGCCAGGAAACCGGCAAGGTGCTCAGTGCCTACCTGTTAAAGGCGGCGGAGCGCGGAGTCAGGGTGCGTATCCTGCTCGACGATATGTCACAGGCCGAATCGGAACGCGACTTGGCCGCCCTGGCACGCCACGACAATATAGAAGTCCGCCTGTTTAATCCCCTTAATCACCGTAAGCTGCGTTTTCTTAGTTTTATTACCGATTATTCGCGGGTGTCGCGACGTATGCACAACAAGAGCTTTATCGTCGACAGCCAGGTGTTTATTACCGGTGGTCGCAATATCGGCAATGCATACTTCTCGGGAGAGGATAATTCCCAGTTTGTTGATTTGGATGTGCTCAGCATTGGCCCTGTGGTCGAAAAGGCCACCCAGGCGTTTGATTTGTATTGGAACCACCCCTTAGCTGAGGATATCGACAAGCTATTTACCGAGGTCGACGACAGCCACTTGGATACCCTCAAGGGCAAGCTGGCTTATTTTGTCAGCCGTGAGTACAGCGACAGCAGCCCCTATGTACAGCGGGTAAAAGAGTCGGATCTGGTGCAGTCGTTGCGCCGCGGTAAGTTGAACCTCGATTGGGCACTGGGCTATTTATATGTCGATGATCCCAACAAACTGCTAACCGACAGTAGCAATACCAGCACCCATATGGCTCCTAAAATGATCCGTGCCTTGGGCGTACCCAAACAGCAAGCGATTATTATCTCCCCGTATTTTGTACCGCGAGAGCCGGGCATGGCCCTATTGCGGCGCTGGGCCGAGCAGGGGGTGAAGATCACCATTCTAACCAACTCCCTGTCCGCCACCGATGTGCCCGTGGTGCATGCCGGGTATGCCGGTTATCGCAAGGAGTTATTGGCCATGGGCGTCAACCTCTGGGAGCTGAAACGTAACTTCGAGGTAACCCCGAAGAAAATTAAGATAAAAAGCTTTACCGGCTCTTCCGCCGCCAGCTTACACGCCAAAACCATGGCCTTTGACCACGAGCAGGTTTTTATTGGCTCTTTGAATTTGGATCCCCGTTCTTTCAATCTTAATACCGAGCAGGGGTTGGTGATCACATCGCCTCGGTTTAATCGCTTACTGCGTCGTTGGGTGGAAAACGATATGCCGAAATTTGCCTGGCGATTAAGCTTGGATGAAGAAGGTGAGTTGCAATGGCAGGGAGTAGACAGCGATAAGATTTACCATCATGAGCCGGATACCAGCCGTTGGCAGCGCTTTAGCGTGTGGCTGATGTCCTTATTGCCCATTGAGGGCGTGCTCTAGCAAAGCTTTTGCTGTAGCTAGTAAATATGGACACAAAAAAGCCGCTGTAACAGCGGCTTTTTTAGGTGAATTACATCTGCGATTGCAGGTAGTTTTCTATTCCGGTGACCTTGATCAGGTGCTGCTGAGTTTCCAGCCAATCAATCTGCTCTTCCTGCTCATGCTGTATGGCATCAAGAGCTTCACGGCTGATATAGTCAAGGCGCTCTTCCGCCAGTTTAATTGCTGCTTGCAGGTCTTTTAACGACTCTGTTTCAAAGTGCATATTGGCGGCAATCATCTCCTCGGCATCCTCACCGATACGCAGGCGGCCCAAGTCTTGTAAATTAGGCAGGCCTTCTAAAAATAAAATACGCTCAATCAATCTGTCGGCGTTTTTCATTTTTTGAATTGAAACCTTGTAATCAGCCTTATCTAGCTTGCTAAAGCCGAAGTCTTTAAACATGCGGGCGTGTAGAAAATATTGGTTTATGCCAACCAGCTCATTGGCCAATACCTTATTTAGCGCGCGTATTACGTCCATATCACCTTTCATTATGATACCTCGGCATCGCCCATTTGCGATTGTTGATAGTTTTGCAGACCAATTTTATCGATAAGACCCAGTTGTTGTTCAAGCCAGTAAACATGGTCTTCTTCGGTGTCGAACAAGAGTTTTTCCAGTACTTCACGAGACTGATAATCCTGCTCTTCTTCGCAAATTTTGATGGTTTCTTTGACGCATTGCACTACTTCAAGCTCAAGCTTGAGATCATTGGCCATCATGTCTTTAACATTGGTACCTACGAGCAGATCGCGACGCTTGGTCATATCGGGCACGCCTTCTAAGAACAGAATGCGTTTGATCAGCCAGTCGGCGTGTTGGGTTTCTTCTTCACGCTCATGCTCAAGACGTTCATAAAGTTTATTCAAACCCCAGTCTTCATACATGCGTGAATGGATGAAATATTGATCGATTGCGGCGAGCTCATTTGCCAGCAGTTTATTGAAGCTATCGATAACTCTTTGTTTACCTTGCATTTGCCACGGCCTCGTTGTGCATTGATGGAACAAGTGTAGTCTATCTTGCCAATAAATCAAATATTTTCATTATAAATCAGGTGGTTACAATTGTAACTTATTCGCATTCCAATTTATATTTGCCGTTAGGGTTTATGCATAAACGCCGCCATAATTTCGCTATGAAAGCCCACCTTGTTGCTCAGTTTGTTGACCAACAAAGTGGGGTCTAATCGGGCTTAGAACTGATACTTCACACCGGCGGTTATGCTGGTGCCTAAGCCTTTAATGTTATAGCCACCATAGGTATAGGCCTGGGCGCGGGCAGGGTAGTAGTCGTGATTAAAGAGGTTTTCAACGCCAAAGTACCCATTGAGCTGCTCGGTAAACTGATGCTGACCACTGAGATTGACGACCAGGTAATCGTTCACCGGGCCCTGATCGCCCACATAGTTGCCATCGGCATTGGGTTCAAAACGCTTGCGGTTGCCCACATACAGCAAGGTCAGGCTTAAACCTGTCTCGCGACTTGGTTGCCACTGCAGGTTCGCGGTGGTTTTTGGTGGGCTGATCTGTTTGGCGCCAAGGTAAATATCGTCCTCGGTGTTCTTACCCTCCACATAGGCGTAGGTCAACGTGGTGCGCCAGGCCGGGCTAAAGCGGTAGTCCGCCAGTAGCTCATAGCCCCAAATCTTTTGTGGTGCACGTACCGGCATATAGACACCGGTGGTTTCGTCGAAGCTGTTGGTGGTACCTAACTCCGAAGTACTGCGATACAAGGAGCCTTCTAGGCGCAGCCCATCAAGCACCGAGGTGAAACCAAGCTCATAGTTATCGATCACTGATGCCTCGGTGCGAATAAGCGCGATATCGTCAACCGTGGCAGTGCGCAGTAAAAGGCCAATATCCGAGATATCGGCGCCTTGTGAATAGCTGATAAAGGGGCTAAAGGCTTCATAGGCATTGTACTTAACGCCGACATTGTAGGTGGTGGCGGTGTAATTCAGGGTATCTCCTTTGACATCGATGGGCACCGAGCACTGAGTTTCGCTGCGACACAGCTCTAACGTGCGATAATCGTCCACCTCCAGGTCGATATCTTCATGACGCACACCGGCTTTAATCACATAATGGTCATCAATAACCCATTTGCTTTGGATAAAGCCGGCAAGGTTACTCATGTCCATTTCCGGCACCCAAACCCGGCCATCGACCAAGGGCTGTGAGGTAACGTCATGAAGTAAGTCAACTCCATAAATAAAGGTGGCTTCGGTGCCTTGCAGGTCGAACTGGCTGTTAAAGGTGGCCCGCAACCCTTCTTTTTCCGAGGCGATAATTGACTGACCGCCATCATATCCGGCGCTTGGATTGGCTAGATTGGGTGAATAGAAGAAGACATTTTCAATGTCTTGGGCGTATAAGTCGACGGTCAGTGCGGTATAAGCAAACACCTCGCTATCCGTATATTTGAGCATTATATTGGTATTGCCGCTTGGTCCTTGCGGGCGACCTTGTTTTTGTTGCTCTGCGGGTACGTGAATGGCGTAGGACTTATCGCCTTGATTGATATTGCCAAAGACATCGCCAAGATCGGTTTTTTGTTGGGATTTGTAATAGTTATAGGTTAATGACAGGGACTTTTCGGCGTCGAGATCATAGCCTAATTTGGTGAAGTAGTTTGCGGTTTCTACATCGCTCAGTCCGTATTGCAGACCAAGAATGTCGCCCTCGGCGTCACGCTTTACGCCATTTTCCTCATAGCTCAGGGTGGCCAGATATGAGAACTTATCCATGCGGCCATTGATTGAGCCTTCCACTCGTGCACCCAGCGTTTCGTCGCTTTTAACGGCACTAAAACGGGTAGAGGCATCAACCGTGGCGGAAAAGTCATTGCTGTTGCTTGGTTTTTTGGTGATGTAGTTAATCACTCCACCGGCGGCGCCATTACCATAGACCGAAGTCGCGCCTTTGATCACCTCAATACGCTCCAGCACGCTTGGGTCCAGGCTGCGAATTCCCAAAGAGCCATTACGCAGTGGTGTTGATTGCGGCACGCCATCAATCATGATTAACGGCGCACGACCGCGCAGGGTCTGTCCGGTATTACTTGAGCTATTGGTGCTTGGCGCCATGCCTGGCACCAGTACTTCGAGCAGGTTTTGTAACTCGGGACTGACCTTGAGCTGGGCCTGTATTTGTTCACGGGTGATCACAGTCACCGACGCGGGCACTTCGTCAATATTCTCCACCACACGGCTGCCAGTGACTATGATATGTTCTAGGTCTTGAGTTGTTTGCTCGGCATACAGGGGAGCGCTAAGGGCTATGGTCAAAAGAGAAAGTGAAAAACGCACGGAGATTACCTTTATTATTAAATGATTGCGTAAATGATAATGAAAATAAATCTCAATAACAATGTTCGGGTTGCTTTTGTTGTTAACAGGTGCGTTGTTTCAATAGAAACTATTAGTGCTCAGGAGTCATCCTGATCGGGAGCTGTGTAAGTGCGGCTGCAAGTGCGGCTGCAAGTGCGCACGATGGCAGTGATTATGTTAGGGCGTTGGGTGATATGTGTAGGTAAGCCGACAAAGGAAGTCCCCGGGGGCTGACCCGGGAACTCGTCACTGTGTTATAACAGCTCTTTCGGCTTTTCGATAAAGTAGCCTTGGGCACCATCGAGACAAAGTTGTTCGATAATCTGCTTTTCTTCCAGGCTTTCGACCCCTTCGGCAAAGACGCGTACGCCGATACGGTGTGCCAGGTCGACCATAAGACGCATAAAGTACTGGTTGTTCTTGTCGTCTTCCAGGCCGCGGGTATAGCTGGCGTCCATCTTGATATAGTCGGGTTTGATCTCGCGGAAAAACTTAAACGAGGTCAGGCCAACACCGAATCTCTCTACCGTCAGGCGGGAACCACAACGATGCAGCATGCTGATAAAACGCTTACTGGCGGTGATATCCTGCTGTAAACCTAATTCCGATATTTCAAACACCAGGCGCTGGGCGAAATCGCCTTCTTTAATAAGGCGGCGCTCTAACCAGATCATAAACTTATCGTCATGAGCACTTGCAGCAGAGACGTTAATACCAAAATATTGGGCGGTGAGGTTTTGATTCTTTATTGCATTCAATGCGTGGTCGATAATCATCTGGTCAAGCTCGACCGACTTACCCAGTTGATCGGCCATGGCCATAAAGGAGGAGGTCGGTAGGATATGATCTTCCTCATCGCGAAAACGAGCCTGAATTTCAGAGTAGGCCACGCTGCTTTTACCAAGAGGGATAATGGGTTGAATGGCCAGTTTAACAGACTGTTTTTCAAGCAGCTCATTGATCATCTTACGCCAGTTTTGTGTCCCTTGGATAGCACTGTCACTGATATCTTCCAAGCGTAACATGTGCCAGGCGTTGGCGTGATTGCTTTGCGCTATGCTCATAGCGATATCGACATTGGCGAGCAACTCACCCAGTGGCTTATGTTGTTCAAAAGACACTATGCCGGTATAGGCGACCGATGCCAAATTATACACTTTTTGATACTGATTGAATTTGAGCTGTATTTGCGTTGCAAAGCGCTCCGCTTCTTTGGGAGGCGTGTTAGGCAACACCACGGCAAAGTCCGAGCTATTAAGGCGGAACACAGTGGCGGAACCGTAATTTCGAATACCGGTCGTTAAAATGTCGGCAATACTGCGAATATACTCATCCCCTTCCTGGTAGCCCTTGCTCTGATTAATGTGCTGCAATTCGGTACCGCGCACCAGGGCAATACAGCCAAAACAATCACCGCTGACATGTTCAATATGACGCTCGTAATACTCCACAAACATATTGCGGTTACCCAGCTCGGTGATCACATCCTTATAGGCTTCTTTTTTAATTTCCAGCGCCGAGCTGGCAATATTCTCTATTTGCAGGCCTAGATGGGACTGTAAACGATTAAGGGCGGGGGAGATTTGATTCGCAAGTTTGAGCTTTAAGCTATCATCGGCAAAAGCACGGTTGATCGGCTCTGGCATATTATTGCTGGTAATGAACTGGTCGATAATGTCACTGACGATATCGGCGATACGACGGCGATAACCACGATATGCGGTTTTCAGGCTGGCTATGGGAATAAAGCAGAGAAAGGTGATCAGCAGGGCGAAATAGATCAAGCCTTGCTCAAAGGCGTGGGCCATGTCCTTGATATCGGCGACAAACTCTACCCGTAACTCGGCGTTCTGATCTGTGGCAAATTGACTGCGCAGGGTGCCAAACTGGAACTGGGCCATTTGCGCAATAAAGCTCTCTTCGGTGCGCTGAGTTTTGCTGCTGAGCACTTCGCCATTGCTATCGCGTAGCCACAGTTTTTGCACCGGCATCAAGGCGACAAGCTGCTCAGCCATAAGCGGAGCCTGTTCTTTGACCTGCTCGGCATTCATGCTCGGCTGGAGATCTAAAAAGCGTTGTAGTTGTGCCTGCATCGCTTCCTGCTTATGCATGCCATAGGAATGAAAGATCATTGTGTTGACTATTACAGCGGCGCCTAGAGCCAGCAGCCATAACGTAAACTGCAGTAGTGTGAATCGTTTCACGGTAGTTTATCCTTTCCCTTATTTTTATTTAGTTGAAGCATGTGGTCCAAGTGTCTTTATACCAGTCACTTAAATAGCTAATCATTCTAGCGGGTTAAATATCATGCTCACAGGGTTGTAATTTTTCTAGGTAGAATAACTACATAAGAAAAATTCCGTCTTGTTATCACATCATTTATCCAGCGCTACCTCTGAACACATACTTAACAGAGTTGGTATTACACCAGTGCTACAACAAGGCGATCGCCAACAGTTTGGTGCTGCGATCGTTTTGTGCACTTACATCCATGTTTATTTACTAGGCACCACAATAAGTTAGCTTTGTATTTTTGCGGCCATATTATTATGCAGCAGCATGAGAATGGCAATGTACAGAGACATGATTGTAGTAGTGCAGGGCGTTTATTTATATTTACTAGTGTATTGAATAATAAAAATAATTATGAATAGAGATTAGTCTATGGGGAAAATCTTGTCTAGAGAAGGGTGTTTTTAAAATGGGAACATCAGGGTGGTTTTAGGAGTTATTTTGGCTCCCCCTCCCCGACTCGAACGGGGGACCTGCGGATTAACAGTCCGTCGCTCTAACCAACTGAGCTAAGGGGGAACAAAATAATACTAGGATGTGGCTCCCCCTCCCCGACTCGAACGGGGGACCTGCGGATTAACAGTCCGTCGCTCTAACCAACTGAGCTAAGGGGGAACAACCTAGTGTTGAAAGATATTGGCTCCCCCTCCCCGACTCGAACGGGGGACCTGCGGATTAACAGTCCGTCGCTCTAACCAACTGAGCTAAGGGGGAAGCGCCTGTCTCTCAACGGGGCGAAATATTAATGACCCCACCTGCTAGTGTCAACTAATAAAATCGGCAAAAATAAAAAAAACGACTCGTTCGCCGTTTTTTCACTCAAATTGCCTGCTAAGCAGGCAAAAATGACCCCTGTTTGGGTTTCCCTGCATTGTCCCTCTGGTAATTTCATAGATAATTCGGCTCGTCAAAGGACAATCAAAGGCTTAGTTAAATTCTGCGAGGCCAAAAAATGAATGAAAATGGAACCTGGGTTTATCAGTGTAAGAATGCTTTTTTGCCTATAGCGATCAAACCCTTATATTTAAAGGCTTCGATTAACTTATCCACGAAATCTGTGGATAAGTCTGTTTATTAATGGGGGGAATGCAGCATTGATAGGCGACAAGGAGCACTTGAGAAGAAAGCAATAGGTAAAATGCAAAAAACATTTCTTATATTTATCAATGGGTTATTTATATATACTTAAAAGTTACAAAAAGTGACATTCTTATAATTAGAACTGAGGGGATAATGCCGCTGCTGTGCAAAAATACAGCGTTAATTTGTGCAGATGTTTAAAAGGTGTAAATTAATTGTTTTTTGACGGGTTTCATTTGTATATATCGCTGAACAACGAAAAATGAACATTTTTTATGCGCTAATTAAGCATGGAAGGGGAGGCTTCGATGCTTTAGAATAGAGCGCTTGTATCAGCAGCAATAAGCGTTGTTATGGCTAAAGCCGAACCTGCAATGATCCTCAGTGCGCCCATTGTGCCAACCTTACGCAAAATGACCATTCCGATGATCTTCGGGATGATCTTTTTAATGCTTTTCAATCTTGTTGATACCTTCTTATCAGTATGTTGGGCACCGAGCCCTTGGCTGCCATTAGTTTTACTTTTCCCGTTACCTTTACTTTGATCAGTCTGGCCATAGGTTTAGGTATAGGCACTTCTGCGGTTATCGCTACCGCCTTGGGGTCTGGGCAGCAATCGCAAGCCCGTTTCGATGGTGCGGTGGCCCTGATGGTTTCGGCCTTCTTAGTCACAATACTGGCCCTAGTGGGTTATTTTTGCAGTGATCCTATCTTTCTATTACTGGGCGCCGAGCCGCAGTTACTGCCATTGATAGATGAATATATGCAGGTGTGGTTTTTAGCCAGTGTGTTGTTGGTAACGCCCAGGATAGGTAATGCCGTGCTCCGTGCTAATGGCGATACCAAGACGCCGAGTCTGATTATGGGAGCATCTGGGCTGGTTAATGCGGTGCTCGACCCTATTTTGATTTTTGGTTTTGGTCCCATAGAGGCCATGGGCGTACGCGGGGCGGCCATCGCCAGTGCCATTTCTTGGTTAATCGGTGTTGCCGCGATTTTATATATTCTTATTGTCCATCGTCAGTTAATTGGTATTCGTTGTCGCACCCAGTCATTCGTCGTGGCGACGCGAAAAATCCTTAAAATAGGCTTGCCAGCGGCCGGGGCGAATATGCTTACCCCCTTAGCCATGGCGGTGATGACCGCCATTGTCGCCCACTTTGGTGCCCCCGCGGTGGCCGCCTTCGGCGTCGGCAGTCGGATTGAGTCCATTGCCTCTTTAGTGGTGCTGGCCTTATCTATGACATTGCCTCCCTTTATCAGCCAAAACTTTGGCGCCGGCAATAAGGACAGGGTGGAGCAGGCCTATAAGCAAACCCTGAAGTTTGTGATGTTTTGGCAATTTGCCATTTATTTGCTGCTTATAGTGGTGGCTCCTTGGATTGCCGGTGCGTTTGCCACTGAGGCTCAGGTGCGTGAGTTGATTAAGTTGTTTATCTATATTCTGCCCCTGACTTACGGTTTGCAGGGAGTGATAATCCTCACCAACTCGTCGTTTAATGCCCTGCACAAGCCCATGCATGCTTTGGTATTGAGTGTTGTGCGTTTGTTTGTGTTTTACGTACCGATAGCCTACCTGGGCAGCCTGATTGGCGATTTAACAGGCTTGTTTATCGGTGCCGCAGTGGGTAATTTATTAACGGCCATCGTTGCTTATTTGTGGTTCAGCCGCGAGCTTGAACGCCAAACCGTTTAACCAAGGGGTGTTATAGTGAAAGATGTTTTTGAGCTACATTCGAGTTATTCGCCCGGTGGCGACCAACCCACCGCCATTGCTCAATTGGTAGAGGGCCTGGAATCGGGCCTGGCGCATCAGACCCTATTAGGTGCCACGGGCACGGGTAAAACCTTTACCATGGCCAATATTATCGCCACCTTGAATCGCCCTACCATTATTATGGCACACAACAAAACGCTGGCGGCGCAGCTCTATGGGGAAATGAAAGAGTTTTTCCCTAACAATGCGGTGGAATATTTCGTTTCCTATTACGATTATTATCAGCCCGAAGCCTATGTGGTTGCCAGCGACACCTTTATCGAAAAAGACGCATCGATTAACGAGCATATAGAGCAGATGCGCTTGTCGGCCACCAAGGCCCTGTTGGAGCGCCGTGATGTTATTATCGTTGCCTCTGTGTCGGCCATCTATGGTCTGGGCGATCCCGACTCTTATATGAAAATGATGCTCTTGCTTAAGGTTGGCGATACCCTTGACCAAAGGCAGATGTTGCGTCGTTTGGCCGAGCTCCAGTACACCCGCAACGATATGGACTTCAGTCGCGGCACTTATAGAGTGCGCGGTGAGGTGATTGATATCTTCCCTGCCGAATCGGACGATATTGGCGTGCGGGTGGAAATGTTCGATGATGAAATCGAGCGTCTTAGCCTGTTCGACCCCCTGACCGGGCAGGTGCAAAAGAACCTGGTACGTGCCACCATTTATCCAAAAACCCACTATGTGACGCCGCGAGAGAAGATTTTAGGCGCTATCGACAAGATCAAGGTCGAGCTTAAAGAACGTCGCCAGCAGTTGCTCGACGACAATCGTCTGGTCGAAGAGCAAAGGGTGTCACAGCGCACCCAGTACGATATCGAAATGATGCAGGAGCTCGGTTATTGCTCCGGCATTGAAAACTACAGCCGTTATTTGTCTGGGCGCGCCCCCGGCGAGCCGCCGCCAACCCTATTGGATTATCTGCCCGATGACTCCCTGATGATCATCGACGAGTCCCATGTTACCGTGTCGCAGATAGGCGCTATGTACCGCGGCGACCGCTCGCGCAAAGAAAACCTGGTGGAATACGGCTTCCGTTTGCCTTCGGCCATAGATAACCGGCCCCTTAAGTTTGAAGAGTTTGAGGCGATTGTGCCGCAAACCATCTATGTATCGGCGACCCCCGGCGATTATGAGTTGAATAAATCAGCCGGCGAGGTGGCCGGGCAGGTCATTCGTCCCACCGGTTTACTCGACCCTCAGCTAGAGGTGCGCCCGGTCAGTACCCAGGTGGACGATCTGCTCTCGGAAATTTACCAGCGCGTGGAAATAAACGAGCGCGTCTTGGTGACCACCTTAACGAAACGCATGGCAGAGGATTTAACCGACTACTTAAGCGACCACGATGTTAAGGTGCGTTATCTGCACAGTGATATAGACACTGTGGAGCGCATGGAAATTATTCGTGACCTGCGCGCCGGGGTCTTTGATGTGCTTGTGGGTATCAACTTGCTTCGTGAAGGCTTGGATATGCCCGAAGTGTCTCTGGTAGCCATTCTCGATGCCGATAAAGAAGGTTTTTTACGCTCTGCTCGCTCCTTGATTCAAACCATAGGTCGTGCCGCCCGTCATATTAACGGTAAGGCAATTCTGTACGGCGATGTGATCACCAAGTCCATGCGCCAGGCCATGGACGAAACCGACCGTCGTCGTGAAAAACAAATTGCCCACAATGAAGCGCACGGCATTACGCCGCAGGCACTGAATAAGCGCATTACCGATGTGATGGATACAGGAGAGACGCCCAAGCAGCAGCCAAGCGGTGCCCGTAAGGCAGGCAAGGGACGTAAGGGCGGTGATACTGAGGTGGTGATGGATGCGACGCAAATCGCCAAGGAGATCACCCGCTTGGAAGCGCAGATGCATGAATTTGCCCGAGCCCTGGAGTTTGAAAAGGCGGCGCAGGTGCGTGACCAGGTGCATCTATTGCAACAGCAACTGATCAAGAGTTAACGCTGGAGCCACTCCAGCGTTAACTTAAGCAATTACAGTTTTTTTGCCGCTTAATTTATTGCTCTGTTTGTCTTCGTACATGCGTTTATCGGCCTGTGCCAGCAGGGCGGCGATATCCAGGGTGCACTCGGTGTGGCAACTAAAGCCGCAGCTGATCGATGGATATATGATATGGCCCTTATAGTTTAGCGGTGAGCTCTCAATATGCAGGCGCAGCTTTTCGACTATAGCGGCAATTTGTTCGTCGCTGTTGATACGATGTAAGAGCACTAAAAACTCATCGCCGCCGAGGCGGGCGATAATGTCCGAGTCGCGCAAGGTGCGCTGTAATTCCTTCGCTATATGCACCAGCAGTGCGTCCCCACAATCATGGCCGTAGCTGTCATTTACCGCTTTAAAGTCATTTACATCGATATTGATAATGGCAAAGTACTTGTGTACATCCGAGCCTCGGGTGAGGTCGTCCAGATGCAGCATAATGGCACGGCGGTTGGCGAGCAGGGTGAGGTCGTCTTGCAAGGAGGTGGCCTTGACTAAAAAGTAGGCGCGCACCAAGATGGCGACAGATACAAATAACACCAGGCACAAGAGCGCCCCAAGGGCACGAATAAGGGTGGCATGACGCTGGGGCTCGGCATTAAACTTTGCCGCCAGTGCCCAGCGACCATTGGGAAGATGTAAGGGCAAGATCACATCGGCATGCGTAAAGGTGTCGGCATCACCATAAAACACCAAGGAGCCCTCGGCGGTGTTTTTTAATGCGTATTGCACCTGCTCCTGAGAGTCCAGCTCCAGCAAATGATAAAGGGTAGTAATGTCCAATACCAGGCTTAGGGTGCCCCAGTAACTGCTCTTATCGGCGGGGGTGGCAAACAGCGGAAACTGAGCCAACAGGGCCTCACCGCCTTGTACCAGAGTGAATGGTCCGGCGAGCACCACGGATTGAGTTTGTTGCGCCTGCTCTATGGCGGCAAATTGTTTTTCATCGGTGCGATAGTCAAACCCTAGGGCTCTTTGATTGCCTTCTAAGGGATAGACATATTCGACTATGTTGTTTGGAGCCAGGGTGATGCTGCGCACCAGTTGCGAGCGCGCCACCAATTGGGCGGCGATATGCTGCCAGTGCTGGGCGGTAAATTCGCGATTGATATTGGCAATAACCACCAGACTTTCGGCGGCAAAGATCTCTTGATTCAAGGTGGTTTCAAGTTTGGCTCGCAGCAAGGCCGATTGTTTACGCAGGTAGAGTTGCTCTTCCACGTACTCTTGTTGTTGATAGAGGTGAGCAAAATACTCGATCACGAAGGCACTGGCCCCCAAATAAAGGGTGCTGAGCAAGATAAGCAGGAGTATGGAGCGTCTTGTCATATTAGGTGCACTGTACGGCTTAAATTCAGAGGTTATTTATCTCTTGTTCGACACTAAATCCTTTCTCCGTGACTATGGCTTCGAGCACCTGTATCCGCTCTTTAAGCTGGCTGATTTGCGCTGACATTGTGTCTGTTTGCTGGCTTGCCGCCTGGTATTGATCTTGTAGCTTGGAGAGTTGCTGGCCTTGTCGGCGCTGCGTGCGCAGGCCGAAGCTAAATGCTAAGGCTGCGATAATCAGCAGTAATATCATGTATATAAGCATGGCTATATCTTGCTAGCGAGAATAATCTCAGTATAACTGCAAAATGCCACAAGGCCACTGATGGGGCAAAATTATCAGTGGCTTAGGTAGAAAGAGGGGGCTTAAGCTTCGTACGGCAGGGGATCGACGGCGTTATTAAGGGCAAATGCTTCTAAACGCTCCTGACAGGCACCGCACTTTCCACAGGCTTGCTCGCGGCCATTGTAGCAGGTCCAGGTCTGGCTGTAGTCCAGGCCCATTTTCAGACCGTCGGTGAGAATGTCGATCTTGCTGTTATCAAAATAAGGACAAACGATTTCAACTTCGTCATAGTTGGCGATACGGCACACATCGTCCATTTTCTTCACAAACTCAGGGCGGCAATCCGGATAGATGGCGTGATCACCCGAGTGCGCACCGTAAAATACCTTGCTGGCCTTCAGTGACACCGCGTAGCCCACCGCCAAAGACAATAAGATCATATTGCGGTTAGGCACTATGGTGCTCTTCATGCTTTCTTCTTCGTAATGCCCTTCCGGCACGTCGATATCGTCGGTCAGTGATGAGCCGCCAATTAACTGATTAATTGCGGAAATATCGACTATCTTATGATTAACGCCGAGTTGCTCGCACACCTGCTTGGCTACTTCCAGCTCTTTGACATGGCGCTGGCCGTAGTTAAAGGAAAGGGCATAGACCTCGTGACCTTGACGAAGTGCCTTATTGAGCACGGTAAAGGAGTCCATGCCACCGGAATATATTACAACGACTTTTTCTGCCATTTGCCTGCGAGCCTTTTAATCATAGAGGTTTACGTTAGGGCGCGGTATACTACAGGGTTTGAGCTTAGATCACAATTATTCGCCGTTGGCATTTGCTTTAGGTCGGGTATTTGTGAAGAGCGATTGTTAAGTTTTAGCAGCAGGTTAGATTTTTGTACCAAATAAACGAGATTTTTGAAACCATCCAAGGGGAAGCCAGTTTTACCGGTACGCCCTCAATTTTTGTGCGTTTACAGGGCTGTCCTGTGGGCTGCTCCTGGTGTGATACCAAACAAACCTGGGATGCCAAAGACAGTTATGTGGTGTCCTTGGAACAAACGGTGGAAAAAAAGTCCGACTCCGAACATTGGGCCAAGGCCGATGCCGAAGATATTTTGGCGCTGTTCCAAAGCCGTGGCTATCGCGCCAAGCACGTGGTGATCACAGGCGGTGAACCTTGTTTGTTTGACCTCAATCCGCTGTGTGAACTTCTGCATCAGCATGGCTACAGCACCCAAGTCGAAACCAGCGGCACCTTTGAGATCAAAGTGCCGGCGCAAACCTGGGTGACGGTATCGCCGAAAATCAATATGCGCGGTGGTTATGAGGTGCTGGCTAGCGCCATGAAGCGCGCCAATGAAATTAAACATCCGGTGGCGATGCAAAAGCATGTGGACGAGCTAGAAGAGCTGTTTAAAGCGACCGGTGTGCACCCGCGACTGGTCTATCTGCAGCCCATCAGTCAAAAGGCCAAGGCAACAAAACTGGCCATAGATACCTGCATCAAGAAAAACTGGCGATTATCTGTACAGGTGCATAAGTATCTGGGGATTAACTAGGCTTGGCTCATTAAACATAAAAAAACGCGGCTTAAGCCGCGTTTTTTGTCTTTCTAATTAAGCATTATCAGCCAAATAGTCGATCACCACCTGGTGATGATCCTTGGTTTTAAACTTATTGAAGACATGTTTAATATTGCCGTCTTGGCCGACTAAAAAGCTGATGCGGTGAATGCCATCGTACTCTTTACCCATAAACTTCTTCAAACCCCATACGCCGAAATCGTCAGCCACCTTGTGGTCTTCGTCGCTTAACAGCTGGAAGTTAAGTTCTTTCTTGGTTTCAAAGTTCTTCAGTTTCTTCACCGGATCCGGGCTGATACCCACAGCCACTGTATTGAACTTGGCCAACTCGGCCTTATGATCGCGCAGTTGCTCTGCTTGTACTATGCAGCCTGGAGTCATGGCCTTGGGGTAGAAGTACACTAAAACTTCATGGTCCTTTAATAGCGCTTCTAGGCTAACCGCTTCGCCGTTTTGATCCTCAAGGGTGAAAAGTGGCGCTTTATCGCCCGCTTGCAAGGTGTTCATAATGCTGCGTCCTTATCTGATCCGCTTAAAAGTATAATCTATGTTCAGGCGTTGAGATAACGCCTCAAAGGCCACCTTAAAGGCATCAATATCAAGCTCTTGTGGCACATTAAACTCGAGTTCACAGCGCATTTGAATGTCGTCGCCTTGCGCGTAGGTGTCCGATTTTAAAGAGCAGATGCTGATATTGTGTTCGGCAAAATAACCGGTGATCTTACTCAGGGTGCCCGGCGTGTCTATACCCATGTATTCCAAGGTATAACCGCCACTAAAAAGCTCTTCGGTGTGGCTGGAGGTGCGTTTCATCATGGTCAACAGCCCCAGCTCCATGCCTTTATTTGGCAGCAGGTGCTCGACTCGGCTAATGGCAGCCATATCGCCGCACAGCAGCATAATAAAGGTGAGTTCATTGCCTAAAATGGCAATGCGGCTGTCGGTGATATTGCAGTGACAATCGCTGACCAATTGCGTTAAGGCGCTAACCACCCCGGCTTGGTCTTCGCCAATTGCGGTGATCACTAACTGTTGTTTGGCCAATTCGCCCATTGATTTGCCCTTGCTAAATGAAAACAATCTTTTGGCGGCGCAGTGTAGCATAAACGGGGTTTTAAAGGGCAACTTTTAGCCGTACCTTGCTTTATTACCTTTTCGATGGCGACATTCTTGTTTTTAACCTCGTGTAAAAGTACCATAGTGAAAATTTTTATAAGCCATTGCTGTGCGCCAGCACAACACTGGTGTGGGTGTCGATACTCGGGTTGAACGCCTTGGTATGATAGGCAAGACAACTAAGCCGTTGTTAAGTTGAATCTGACACTGAACCAATTACCACTCACTGACTCAAAGTCCGTACAATAATAATGGTGAGTAAAGGAGAACAACAAAGTGCAGTATTGGATCCCTAAAGTATTGATCTTGAGTGCTTTAGTCACTTTGAGTGGCTGTGGCATTTTTACCAACGAGGCACACCACAAGCGTAACTATCAGGCGAATCAGCCATTAGTGACCCCTCAGGGACTCGATGCACCGCGCCAGGACCCTACCTATAAGGTGGACGTGGCGAGCTACGATAACAGCGAAGACGCCAAGACAGTTAAGCCGCCAATGCAGATTATGCCTATTGCCCAGGGCAGCTGGATTGAAGAAGGTGACAAGGTAGCCAGGGTTTACTTCGATAAAAACGATGGTATTGAAGATCTTGACCAGTTTATTTTGGCGGCCGTAGAAGGCGTTCTGGAAAACTACAACACACCTGTGACCAATAGGTCACAAACCAGCATCGAAAGTGATTGGTTTTCTATCGTAAAAGTTGAAGAAGGTTGGTTATGGGACGATGAAATCGTTGCCGAACAGCGCTACAAGTTTACCGTTGAAGAAAAAGATCACCAGCGCACCGCGTCTTTGCGTGCCGAGATGATTGATTATCGCTCGCAGCAAGTGCCGCTAACGCCTCTATTACAACAACGTTTGGAAACCCGTGCCCTTAATGGCGCGATTGCCGAATTCGATTATCGCTACCGTCAGTTACAGGTCGAACTGCGCCAGCGCCAAGGCATTATCTCTCTGGCTTTAGGCTTTGATAATCAAGGCAATGCGGCGCTGATCACCGAGCAGGACAAAAACCTGGTGTCAGAGCGCTTCAGTGCCTTCTTAGAGCGTCTACAATTTACTATTATTGAAGTGGATGCCGAAAAAGGCCGTATTATTGCCGACTACACCCAGCCTGAATCTAGTGTATGGGATTCGATTTGGGGTGAAGAGGCAATGCAATTGCCTTTAGAAGACGGCCAATATCAGATTCTATTGGATAACGCCAAAGCTGGCGGTACCAGCATTACCTGGATGGATAAAGACGGTGAGGTGCTTGAGCCCGGCACCATGAATGATTTACAGCAAGCCCTAGTAACGGCCCTGCGTGCTCGCGGGATTCAACTGTAATCATCTGATTTTGCTGTAAAAAAGGAAAGGGGTTGAGTCACCTTTCCTTTTTTATTTGGAGCTAAAAGAGGCAGGGCAGCCCAAAGATAACAAAGAAAATAAGTAACGATTATGACAACAAGCCAGCCACGGTCAATGACCAACACTTTACTGACGTTTTTAATTCCCTCGCTGATCGGCGTCTTTCTCTTTATGGTGCCTATCCCCTGGGATGGTCAGATAAAAATTAGCGTGGCGATTTTGGCGGATATGTTACGTCAAGCCCTAGCGCCCATCGCCAGCACCTTGCTGTTGGTGATTATTTGTATGACCGGCCTGTTATCCTTGTTGATGACCCTGATACAACCGCGCTCCCTGTTTGAAAAGCCCATGATTCGCCATCTCTTCCTGGTAACCCCGACCTGGCTGGTTGTGCGCCTTGTGGGCATGGTGTTTGTGGTTATGACCTATTTCCAGCTTGGCCCCAAGGCTATCTACTCAGACGCTACTGGCGCCTTTGTGTTGACTGAGTTGCTGCCGTTACTGCTTACCGTGTTTATTCTGGCTGGCTTCTTATTGCCACTGCTTTTGAATTTCGGCTTGCTTGAGCTGGTTGGTACCCTGTTTACCAAGATTATGAAACCCTTGTTTGGTGTGCCCGGCCGTAGCGCCGTAAACTGCGCTGCTTCTTGGCTTGGCGATGGCAGTGTCGGTATTTTGATGACCGCCAGACAATATGAAGAAAAGCATTATACGCAAAAAGAAGCGGCCATTATCGGTACCACCTTCTCGGCCGTGTCTATTACTTTCTGTTTTGTGGTTATAGGTCAGGTTCGCCTTGAGCATCTATTTGCGCCCTTCTATTTAACCGTGTGTTTGGCCGGTGTGGTGTGTGCGCTGATTTTGCCGCGTATTCCTCCTCTTAGCCTGAAGAAAAATATTTATGTCGATGGCACCAGCCAATGCGACGACAACGAGGCGGTGCCAGAGAATAAAAGCCTGTGGCGTCAGTCAGTGGATATGGCTCTTGATAAGGCGCGCCATGCCAAAGGAGTCAAAGGCACGGTAGAAGAAGGCCTGCACAATGCACTGGATATGGTGTTTGCTGTATTACCTGTGGTAATGGCCGTGGGTACCTTTGCGCTTATCGTTTCTGAATATACACCGGTATTCCAATGGCTGGGTAAACCCTTTATTCCTTATCTTGAACTTTTGGGTATTCCCGAGGCGGTGAAGGCTTCAGAAACCATAGTGGTGGGTTTTGCCGATATGTTTATCCCGTCGATTTTGGCGGCGTCGAATATCGACAGTGAAGTAACGCGCTTTATTATCGCGGCCATGAGTGTGACCCAGTTGATTTATATGTCGGAAGTGGGCGCGCTCTTGCTGGGCAGTAAGATCCCAGTGAATATTTTTGAACTCTTTGTAATTTTTATTTTGCGTACCCTGATCACCTTGCCAGTGATCACCCTGATGGCAAAATGGCTGGTAGCCTAGGGTTTTCCTAGGCACATACACCAAGGCTTTAGGACTCTTTATCGTCGCTCTTTGAGTCCTGTTGCTTGGCCTTTTCGGCAAGGCTGCGTTTGGCCTTTTCGATAGGGTCCTGATTGAACTTTTTAAGGTCCATTTTCGCAGAATATTTTAACAGTGCGATATTGCTCCAGATCACCGCCAATACCAAGACGATGATCAGGATTACATGCCAGGTTTGCATTGCAGTGTCCGCTATATTAAGTGCAGGGTAAGGGAGTGCCCTTTATAACTGACAACCTAGTTGCGATGCAACATCTAGAACGATTTAGTGGAGTCTTCATAGGCTATGGAAAAGGTACTAATTTGGCCGGAACAATATCCGTTATTACTCAAAGGACTTATTGAGCAAAACGGCGCCTTTATACTCGATGCTTTGGAAGCATGGCCAGCTTGTAGTACAAAAATCGAGGAAGAGGTCAGCACCACCACGCTGCCACCTCTGTATTATCTAATTTGGCTGCAGCCGCGTGACCCTTTTGAAGAGTGCACTTTCCAGCATATCAGCGACGTTGACGAGCAGGCTCTGCGTTATATTCAGGCGGCTAAAGAATATTTCCTGAGCAATGACTACACCGCCGAGCAAATCAGCGAAATGCTGCTTGCACGCCTGGCTCAGTACGCCGATATTAATGCGCAAATTCAGGTTGAATCACCGCTTTCGCTTGCCAAGCTGTTGTTTGAGCAGCGCTATTTTTCTTTGTTGGCGGAGCTGTTGGAGCGCGATGTAAAGCTGAGCAGCGCCGATATCTTGCTGCTTTGGCAGGAAGTGGATTTTCGCCCTAAACTGGAGCCTTATCTGCCGGATTGTGCGGCAGACTTGCCTGATTTACTGGAAGCGGCGAAGACCGAACTTATCCAGGGCCATGACTTTTTCACCCTGTTGCAGTGCCTCTCTAATGAGGAGAATCTGCAACAGCTGTTAGAGCAGGCCTTACTGGCTCATTTACACAGTGAGCATGCCAAACAAAGCCTGGCGATGCGCTTTATTGAACAGGGCGCACGGGGCAGTGAACAAAACGAGCAAGGGCAAACGGCACTTATGTTGGCCGCCGAGAAAGGCTTTGTCAGTGTGATTGAAGCCTTGCTTAACCACGCATCGCTCGATGCCAAGGACCATCAGGGTAACAACGCCTTGCACTATGCGGTTGGCGCCGACAACGGCAATTGTTTAACCGTGCTGCTGCGCGCCGGTGCGAATTTCCATGCTAAAAACAATGCCGGACTGAGCTGCTATCGCTATGCGGTGGAGCAAAACCGTAAGGCCTTAGTGCGTCTTATGGAGCGCGAGTTTGGCATCAAGGAATTATCACCTCAGGGTCAGTATATGCGTATTGCCAAGGTGCATGCCCTGCATGCCTTGGTAATGTTGCTCCTACCGCTGCAACTGTTTTTCTTTTTTGATGACGGTATCGACTATAAAAGCGAGCTGACCATGGTCTTTACCATGCTCTCCGTGGTGGCGATATTCTTTGCTATTAGCCTAAAGCGCTGCGCCTTGTATCCGCAGTTGCGTCATCCATTTGGGCTTGGCTTATTAAGGGTGGGCTCTGTGCTGTCCTTGTTGGCGCAATTGGCATTGCTGAGCGTGGTAGGGCTGGCATTCTTAAGTCAGCTGGGTGGCTAAGCTCTGATTGGCTAAATCATAATTCCAAACTAAAAACGCCGAGCGAGTAGCCCGGCGTTTTTGTTATTGCTTATCCTGATTCTGGCGGTGATATTCCTGCGCCGCCTTTTCATTGGCTAAATCGTCTTTTAATTTACCCACTTTTAAGCCTAACTCCTGACCGCGATAACGGGCATAGTAGGTGCAGCCGATAAACATACAGCTGGAAAAGACCAGCTCCAGTATCACCCAAAGGCGCTCGTCCGGGCTGACCCACAGCAGGGTAAAGCCATGAATAAAGTAGATCATGACGATAAAGTTGGCCCAGGCATAGGTATAGGGCTTGTCCTGAATAATGCCTTTAAGGGGCAAGAGCAGGGGCACTATATACAGGCCAAAGGTAAAGGCGAAGCTGTAATCGCTGCGCGGCGAAAAGACAAACAGCCACAGGGGCATTAACAGCAACAGGCCGATATAACCGACCAGCGCCAGGCGCTGATAACGTTGAGTCAGCGGCTTTTTGGCGATATTAGTCATTGAGTTTTCTCGCTAAATTAGCCAAACGCCGACCAAGGGCTTGGCAAATCTGTTTTTCATCATTGCTGAGCTGGGAATTATTATCCAGACCAGAAACATGGCTGGCACCATAAGGGGCACCGCCTGTGGTAGTGGCATTGAGAGCAGGCACGTCATAGGGTACACCCACCAACAGCATGCCGTGATGCAATAAGGGGATGCTTAGGTGCAACAAGGTGGTCTCATTACCGCCGTGCATACTGCTTGACGAGGTAAAGACGCAAGCGGGCTTGTCGATCAACTGACCCTTAAGCCAGATATCGCTGCTTTGCTCCCAAAACGATTTAGCCTGGGATGCCATCATGCCAAAGCGGGTCGGCGTGCCAAAGGCCAGGGCGGCGCAGTCGATAAGCTCCTGCTTATTCACCTGAGGGTGAGCGCCATCGTCACAGATACAACGTAACCAGACATCGCAGCCTTGTGCTTCTATGCTGTCGGCGATTTCTTCCGCCAGCGCCTGCACACTGCCACTACGAGAGTGGTAAAGCACCAAAATCGGTGCCATTAAATGATCTCCAGGGCATTTTCAGGCGGTCGGCCAAGTACTGCTTTGTCACCGTTTACTACGATAGGTCGCTCGATCAGCTTAGGATGGGCGTGCATGGCATTAAGCAATGCCTGCTCGTCCTGCTCGTTTTGTAATTCCAGCTCTTTGTACAGGTCTTCTTTGGTACGCATTAGTTCGCGCGCCGAGCCAAAACCCAGCTTGGCAACTAGCTCGCTTAAAGTTGCAACGCTTGGCGTTTCTTCCAGGTATTTAACGATAGTGACCGGCGTGCCTTGCTCTTCAATTAAAGCCAGGGTTTGGCGCGACTTTGAACAGCGCGGATTATGATAAATAACGACAGACATAATAATTCCTTAAATACAGATAATGGCGATAGTGTAAAAGATACTGGCCGTTAAGGGTAGGGGCGCGCCACCTGAGGGGTGTTTTTTATACCAATTCTGTCAAGTATGTGGGCATGATATTTAGCTTCACTAGAATGACTAGCTATTTAAGAGAAGTGGTATTAGCCAACCTAGCAGAATTTCCAGGTTGGCTGGGTGTACTTATAGCCTTGAAAGCTCTTTTTGCATGGCCCGGTATTGGCTAAGCAGGGCTTTTAAGCGTTTTTGCTTAAGGGCCTCGTTTGGCTCGATATGGTTAAGCGCTTTTTGCACCTCGTCGGCGGCCTTCATATAGGCACCATATTGGGCCAGTAAGTCGGCATTGGCTTCATGGTAGGCGGCTCTGTTTTCCTGATGTTTGTAGGTGTCGGTCAGCAATTGCTTGGCAAGGATATGCTCGGGTTTTTCCAGGGCAAAGCTGCGTAGCAGGTCTTCGGCCAGCTCGTACTGTTTAGCCTCAATGGCGGCGTGGGCGTAGTTCAGGGTGATCACCTGGTTATTCGGGCGTAGTTGATGGAAAGGGCGAAGATGCTCTACGGCCTTTTCCGGCTCGCCTTTACCCACATAGTAATCGGTCAGTGAGTCTAGATAGAAAAGGTTGTCCGGGGCTTTTTGCAGGAGTGCATCAAGCAAAGATTTTGCTTCAGCGAATTTCTTTTGGTCGATCAGGGTTAAGGCTAAACCATAACGTAACGCCGAGGTATCACCAAAACTGTGCTCTTTGAGCAGCTTGCGAAACTGGGCTTCGGCATTTTCACTGTCGCCATTAAAGCGGGCAATGACCCGGCTTTTGGCAAGGTGAAATAGCAGGTTATCTGCATAGGGTCTGTCTTGATATTGCTGTGCCCGCAGACGCACGTCACTCACCCGGCTTTGCGGCAGTGGGTGGGTCAGCAAGAAGATAGGCGGTTTTTGCTTATAGCGAATTTGTGCCGATAATTTGGTTAAAAACTCTCCCGAGGCCTTAGGGTCAAAACCGGCTTCGTACAAGGTCCGCATACCTATGCGGTCCGCCTCTTGCTCGGCGCCGCGGCTATGGGTGAGCTGACTTAGCGCACTTTGCGTTTGCGTGCCTGTAATAATGGCCAGACCGGCATCGGGAGAGACCATGGTTGCCAACACACCAGCGATAAGGCCGGCTATGGTCAGGCCTGAGTTGTCCTGCTGTTGTTGCAGTCGGCGCGCCAGGTGGCGCTGAGTCACGTGGGCGATTTCGTGTCCTAGTACAGAGGCTAGCTGACTTTCGTTATCGGCCTGAGCGATAAGCCCGGTATGTACGCCAACATGGCCGCCATAGAAGGCGAATGCATTGATTTCCTTGTTATTGATCCAGAAGAAAGAAAAAGGAAAGCGGATATCGTCGGCGTGGGAGACCAGCTGGTTGCCCAAGCCGCGCAGGTATTCATCAAGCACGGGATCGTTGATCACCGGCGAGCTGCCACGAATTTGCATCATCATTACATCGCCTATGATGCGTTCCTTTTCTATCGGCATAGCCTGTAATGCAGAGGTGCCTAAGTCGGGCAGCTCAAAAGAGTTTTGCGCGCGGGCCCCGGTCACACTGGTAGCCAATACCAAAGCGCATAACAGCAGACGTCTAAATAACATATTATTCCTTGCGGTCTTTGTCTTTATTTTACAACAGGCGTTTAATACCCATTTAAATAGCTAGGATCTGTTTATCTTTGCGGTTAAATACATCCATGAAGCTTGGTTACATCGCACATCTATGCGCTCACCTCGCTAAGCTGCGAAGCATTGCTTCGGCCTTGCTCGCCTATGTAGAATAACTACATAAGAAAAGTTCCGCCTTGTTTTCACATCATTTATCCAGTGCTATATCTGATCACATACTTAACAGAATTGGTATAAGCAATCTGAAGCTTATAAGTGGCGTATAATTAATTGGTCTAGCCATTGTTGTTTAGTGCTTCAGACCCTGCGCATGCGACGAACGTTCACTTTCAAGGGCAATAAAGTCCCGCTAGTATGCACTTTCCTAAGTACATAGAAGATGAATGAGCCACGCCTATTCGCCTTTGTGTATTTGACCATACTAATCTTAGGATAAACGAATGTGGCGATGCTTTTAAGTGTTTTTACGGTATTATGCCTTACGCGCCAAGGCCCTAGCTAAGGCTTGCACATAAGCAAACGTCTTATACAAGGCCCGCTAGATGCAAAGAATATTTAAAAAGTATGTGGTTTAATGGGATTACCGCCAGAAGCTATGAAAAATTCGGATCTACGCTGTTATCACTGTCCTGAGCTGTTTGTTCGTTTTAAACTGGCGTTAATGGCGGCGCAGGCCGAGCAGCAGGATATCGCCTTTATGCTTAAGGGTGACGATCTACAAGGTATCAGTGATATTAAGCGTTATTTAACCAAACAAAAGCTAGCATTCACTGTCACATCAACGGCAGAACAATTAATAATAACCGTGGAGAGAGAAACTCGTGTTTGAATTTGTGCGCTCGTGGTACCAAAGAAAATTTTCCGATCCTCACTCGGTGACCCTGCTTTTACTCTTGCTCTGCACTTTTGCCGTGCTCTATTTCTTCGGCGCGCTATTAATGCCTGTGCTGGTCGCCGTGGTGATCGCCTATTTATTGGATTGGCCCGTGGTGCGCTTGCAGCGCTTAGGTCTGTCGCGGACTTTGGCCACCATACTTGTGGTCAGCTTATTCTGCTCCTTGGTGATAGGCACCTTGTTCGGTTTTGGCCCAATTTTGTGGCAACAAACCAGTAATTTACTGCAAGAAGCGCCCACCATGTTGGAGCAGGGAAAACATTATCTTATGCATTTACCTGTCGACTATCCTACCTTGATCACCCCGGAGCAGGTGCGCACTCTGGTTGCCAGCGTCGAAAGCAAGGCGGTGGAATTCGGTCAGGTCTTGGTATCTGTGTCTCTTACCTCCCTTAAAGATGTGGTGGCCTGGTTGATTTATCTGGTGTTGGTGCCGCTGTTGGTGTTCTTTATGCTCAAAGATAAAACCCAGCTGCTGCACAGTGTCAGTGCCTTGTTACCGGCGCAGCGCCGTTTGATCCAGCAGGTGTGGCTGGAAATGAATCAGCAGATCATGAACTATATTCGTGGCAAGGTGTTTGAAATCCTGATCGTCGGCGGTGTTTCCTTTGTGGTCTTTACCATATTTGATTTACGTTATGCCGCCTTATTAGGGGTGTTGGTTGGACTGTCCGTGTTGATCCCTTTTATCGGCGCTGCCCTGGTGACTATACCCGTTGCCGCCGTGGCTTTGTTCCAGTTCGGTGTCAGCAGTGAGTTTTGGTCTGTGCTAGTAGCCTACGGCATTATTCAGGCGCTCGACGGTAACGTCTTGGTGCCGCTGCTGTTTTCTGAAGCGGTGGATTTAAATCCGGTGTTTATCATTATGGCGGTGCTGTTCTTTGGTGGCTTATGGGGCTTTTGGGGCGTATTCTTTGCTATACCCTTGGCTTCTTTAGTGCGTGCCTTGGCGAATGCCTGGTCATCGACCTTGGAAGACGCCAACGCCAGTGCCAAACAGGCCCAGGAGTAGTGCCCACTTTATTCGGCTGGTTAGATGAAAAGCTGATAAAAGTTAGCGCCATGCAAACAAATTGGTATTAATAGCGCTGGGGCACTTGTGTACAATGGTTATAACTTATAGCTAATTGGAATATGGTGCCCATGACCCAGCGTTTTTTCACCCAGACTAGCCAAGATCTCGTTTATCTCGATGCCAATGCGACCACTCCTGTGTTGCCGCGCATTGCCGATGTTGTCTCTCACACCATGCAGGTGTGTTTTGGTAATCCGTCTAGTTCGCATATCACCGGGGTACAGGCCAAGTATCTGTTGGAACAAACGCGTGCCAAGGCGCGTCAGGTTATAGGCGCCGAGCAGGGCGACATTCTCTTTACCTCGGGCGCCACCGAAGGTATCCAAACCGCCGTAGTTTCTACACTTTTAGCCAATCGACATAAGGCCACCGAGCACAGCGTATTGCTCTACGGTGCCACCGAGCACAAGGCGGTGCCTAACACTCTTAAACACTGGAACCAGGTGCTGGGCTTGGGGGCCAAGGTAATGGCCATTCCTGTGGATGAAGCGGGCTTGCTGGACTTGGACTTTATCGCCCAACATGTGGGTAAGGCGCTGATGATCTGCACCATGGCGGTGAATAATGAAACCGGCGTGTACCAGGATTTAGCCAAGTTGGAGCAGGTGATCCGCGCTAATAACGACCATGTTAGCTGGATGGTGGACTGTGTGCAGGCTTTGGGTAAGCAAGACCTAGCGCTCAGCGATACCAGCATAGACTATGCACCTTTCTCTGGTCACAAGCTCTACGCCCCTAAGGGCATAGGCTTCTTATATATTCGTGAAAATAGTCCATACACTCCTTTTATCGCCGGTGGCGGTCAGGAAAGTGGCATGCGCTCGGGTACGGAAAACCTGCCCGGTATTGCCGGCCTGTATGAGCTGTTCGATATGTTGCTCGATAAATCACAAGACGTATTCAAGCCGGTTGCGACTTTGCACTTGTACCGCCAGCAATTGATCCATGCTCTGGAGCAAACTTTTGGTGATATCAGCTTTAATGCTCCCCTTGAAGGCACAGTGCCGACAACTTTGAACTTCTGCGTAAACAGCCTGACCTCAAAAGAAGTCATGGACCTGTTTGATGCTGCCGGTATTCGTGTCAGCGGTGGCTCTGCCTGTAGCTCGGGTGCCTCGCGCAGCTTTGTTTTAGATGCCATGGGGGCCAATGACTGGCAAAGTGAAAATGCCATTCGTATGTCTTTTGGCCCGGCCGCCACAGAGCAGGAAATTGCCCTGGCGTGTGAACGCATTTGCGCCTTGAAACCCGTGTTGGCGAATAACTGTTTAATCGTCTCAGATGCCACTCAGCCCGAGCATGAAGTATGTGCCCTGGGCCTTACTCAGCTGCGCCACCAAGGCAGTTGTTGTTGGTTGTATGTGGGCATTAATAACGAGGCCGTGATCATCGACCCGGTTGTCGAGCTGGTACCGCGTATCGCCCGCCTGGTTACTCAGCAGCAGCTGCATGTAAAAGCCGTACTGGAAACCCATAAACATCAGGATAAAGACTCGGCGCGCACTCTGTTGTCAGAGCGTCTTGGTCTGGCGCCGGTGCAAGATCCCCTGGGCTGGCCCGAAGGCGACGCCATCAGCCTTGGCGAGCAGCGCCTGACTCGTGTGTCTACTCCTGGCCACAGCGCCGACAGTCACAGCTATTTGCTCTATCAAGGAGATAAGGTTACTGCCTGCTTCTGCGGCGACCTCTATATTTTTAGCGGCTTGGGCAGCACTCAATTTGCCGATGCCGACACAGAACAAATGCTGGACTCTATCCACACCCTGGCGACTAAGTTGGCTGCGGATACCGTGCTGTGTCCGGCTCATGACTACGAGCAGTGTTTTGCCTTGAGTTGGCAGGCGCAGGTTCAGGCCACGCCTTTGTTACAACAGGTCTTGCAAGAGCAGATAAACAAGGCGCAATTCGCCGAGCAAAAATGCGCTTTGGATCAGGAGTTGAGCACAGAAAGCGGTGCCCTTTGTGGTTTTAGCCATCAGCCTAAGCATGCCAACGCCCAGCAACTGAGCAGTGCCGAAGTACAGCAGATGCTTGCCAGTGAGGAGTTTGAAACCGTGCTTTGGGATGTTCGCGAACCTTATGAGCATGGTGCCAAAGACATACGCTCGCTATTTAGTGTGCATGACGATCAACTGCTCAATGTGCCGCTAAGTCGCATGGCCAATGCCTTATTTGCCCAGCAGTTGAAGCCGGATACGCGTTATATCCTGGTCTGTCGTACTGGTAACCGCTCGGGGCAGGCGATCAAGAACTTGCAGTCTTTGGGCTATCATCAGGTCTACAACTTGCAAGGTGGCTTAGCATTAGTATGATGGTGGTTTAGTTTGTAAACAGGAACCACCATGAGCCAGGTATATATTCGCGATGCGGTGATCAATGATGTGCCTTTGATCTATCAGTTTATTAAGGCATTGGCGGTGTACGAGCGAGAGCCCGACGCCGTTGCCGCCACCGAGCTAGATATAGAGCGCACCTTGTTTGACGAGGGGGCGACCGCGCACAGCGTTATCTGCTTTGAAAGCGATGCCCCCGACGCCGAAGCCATAGGCTTTGCGGTGTATTTTTATAATTATTCAACCTGGCTTGGCCGCAATGGCTTGTATCTTGAGGACTTGTTTGTCAGCGAAGACAAACGTGGCCGCGGTGCCGGCAAGGCACTGATGAAGTACCTGGCGCAGCGTGCCATCAGCAAAAATTGTGGTCGCTTTGAGTGGGTGGTATTGGACTGGAATCAGCCGGCCATCGATTTCTATCACAGCATAGGTGCCGAGGCGCAAGCGCAGTGGCAAATCTACCGGCTTAGCGGCGACAAGCTGCTGCAATTTGCTGAGCAATAACCCTTCTAATTGCGAGCGCGGCACGCATTTTTACCATTGAGTGCAAAATCCGGCTAGTGCCGCACCGCCAATGGGGTAAGCTAAGCATATAAATCACCCTTACTGGAACCTTGTTATGTTCACCGCCGATGTCTGCCAAAAAGCCCGCTTAAGCCGTGATAAGCGCTTTGACGGCTTGTTTTATGTGGCGGTGCGCAGCACGGGTATTTATTGTCGGCCTATCTGTCCGGCGCCAGCCGCCAAAGAGCAGAATGTCGAGTATTTTGAGCATGCGCATTTAGCGGCGCAGGCGGGATTTCGCCCTTGTTTACGGTGCCGCCCCGATGCCAGCCCGGGCAGCTATCCCTGGCTGGGGGCGCAAACCACTGCGCTCAGGGCAAAACGCTTAATCGATCAGGGTCATTGGTCAAATGGCGGAGCCGAGGCACTGAGTGCTCGCCTTGGCGTGTCATCCAGCTACCTAAATCAATTGTTCAAAAAGCATTATGGCATCGCTCCGGGGCAATATGCGCTGTTTAGCCAATGTCAGTTTGCTAAACAGCTGTTGCAGCAAACCCAGTTGCCGATCACTGAGATTGCATTTGCCGCCGGCTTTAATAGCGTGCGCCGTTTTAACGATGCCTTTAAGAAGCTGATGCAGCTGACGCCGAGTGCCATTCGCACCAAGGCACAATTCGATGCTGGCTCTATCAGCCTGTTTCTAAGTTTTCGCCCCCCTTATGACTGGCAGGCCATGCAGGCGTTTTTTAATAAACGGCTAGTCGCGCCTATGGAATGGATAACTGCCGAAAGTTATGGCCGCGCTTTCACCTATCAGGGCGCAAAGGGCGAATTTACCGCTCATTATCAGGACAAGAAGCAGGGCTTTAGGGTCGAGATCAGCCTGGATAACTGGCACTGCCTGCAAGGAGTAGTGGCTAATATTCGCAGAGTGCTGGACCTGGATGCCGATACTCAGGTGATCAATGGCCAGCTGCAAAGCGCGGTGGGTGAGCAGTTCGCACTGACTCCAGGGCTGCGCCTGCCGGGTATGTGGGATCCTTTTGAGGCCGGTATTCGTGCTGTGCTGGGGCAACAAGTGAGCGTTGGCGCGGCGCGCACGCTTACCACTACTTTAGTGAAGGAGCTGGGCGAGCAGGGGCGTTATTTTCCCACCGCCAAGCAAATGGCGGCAAGCGAGTTGGCCTTCTTTAAGATGCCGGAGCGGCGTAGAGAAGCGTTGCGTGATTTAAGCGCCTATGTAGCCGAGCATGGCAGTGCCGATTTGGATGCCTGGTTGGCTATTAAGGGCATAGGCCCCTGGACGGTCAATTACGCTAAAATGCGCGGCAGCAGCGACCCGGATATTTATCTCGGCGGCGACTTGGGTGTACAAAAAGCGCTGGCCGGGTTCAGCGGCATTGATATTAAGCGCGCCGCACCGTTTCGCTCATACCTGACTTTTCAACTATGGCAACAATTATGACCTTATATCAAGAATGTATCGACACGCCCCTGGGCGAGCTGGTGATCCAAGCCAGTGACACAGGCCTGTGTTATGTGGGTTTTGACCTTGAACGCAAGGTAGATGCGGCTGCAAGTGCCAATGCCATCACGGCGCAGGCAAAAAGCCAGTTAGCAGAATATTTCCAGGGAGTTCGCTCCCAGTTTGATCTCCCCCTGGATACCAAGGGTACCGAGTTTCAGCGCAAGATCTGGCAAGCCTTAGGCAGCATAACCTATGGTGAAACCGGCAGTTATAGTGATATTGCCCGTTTGGTGGATAATCCCAAGGCGGTGCGCGCCGTGGGTGCGGCCAATGGTCGTAACCCCATCAGCATTATTGTGCCTTGTCACCGGGTGATAGGGGCTAACGGTACTTTGACCGGCTATGCTGGTGGGCTGGAACGCAAGCGCTGGCTACTGGCCTTCGAGCAAGGCCACATTAGCAAGTAATGGCCTGGGATGAGTTTGCCTTGGCCTTGATAGGGGCCTTAGTGTAAGCTTGGCGCGCGAAGTTTTTAGAAGAATTACCATGGCTCAACTGTATTTTTACTATTCGGCAATGAATGCCGGCAAGTCCACCACCTTATTACAATCGGCATTTAACTACCGCGAGCGCGGCATGCGTCCCATGATCATGACCGCGGCCATCGATGACCGTGCCGGGGTTGGCAAGGTGGCCTCGCGCATCGGTTTGCAGGCCGATGCCTTTGTCTTTGATGGCAACAGCAATGTGTATGATCTAATTGCCTCGCAACACCAGGAAGAGGCCCTGCATTGTGTGCTGGTGGATGAGAGCCAGTTTTTGTCCAAGGCGCAGGTATGGCAACTGACCGAGGTGGTCGATCAGCTTAATATTCCCGTCTTGTGTTATGGTTTGCGCAGTGACTTTTTAGGCGAGTTGTTTGTCGGCTCTCAGTATTTACTGGCTTGGGCCGATAAGCTGGTGGAGCTAAAAACCGTGTGCCACTGTGGTCGTAAGGCCAATCATGTGTTGCGTTATGATCACCATGGCGATGTGGTCGCCAGCGGCGATCAGGTACAGATAGGCGGTAATGAGCGCTATGTGTCCGTGTGCCGTAAACACTATAAAGAAGCGCTCAACCAAGATGAAGCCTAAGGCTTAGCCTAATAGCCGAGCCAGTTGCGCTCGGCGCTCGTCAGCCTCCATAAAGGTCCAGGCAATAAAGCGGCTGCTTTTTTGCCCTTGTGCCATGGCCACCACTTCAATTTGCACGGCACCCAGTTTGCGTAAGGTGCTCTTCAATGGGCGCTCATTTTCCTTTTTCGATACCAGGCTGGTAAACCAGATCACCTGCTCGGCAAAGTGTTGGCTCTCCAACGCCATATTACGCACAAAGGCCAGCTCACCACCTTGGCACCAAAGCTCATTGGCGCGGCCACCAAAGTTCAGGGTATTACTCTGTTGTCCCTTTAAATTTCGCCATTTACGCTGGGAACCGGCCTGGGCACTTTGTTCACTGTCATGAAATGGCGGGTTGCACAGGGTTGCCACTATTGTGTCTTGCGCCTTGATAATGTCGGCGAAATACTGAGTCGGCTGCTTTTGCTGCACCACCTTGATTGGCAACGCATTTAACTGTGCCAGCTGTTTTGCTAACTTAACCGAATGCACATCTATATCACTCGCTAAAAACTGCCAATTAAACAGCTTGTTACCTAGGATGGGGTAGATAAGCGAGGCACCTGTGCCGACATCCATCACCCGCACCTTAGGCTGTTTTAGGCTGTGCTCAGTATCCTGGCTTATCAAATCATAAAGATGGTGCAAGTAGTCGGCGCGCCCGGGCACAGGGGGGCATAAAAAACCCTCGGGCAAATCCCAAATGGCCACATCGTAGTGATGTTTCAGCAAGGCCTGATTGAGCGTTTTCAATGCCTTGGCATCGCTAAAGTCGATACTGGCTTGCCCGTCGGGGCGCTTAATCACATAGGCTTGTAGGCTCGGTAAGCTGCTGCACAGGGCGTCGAAGTCATAGCCGTTTCGATGGTGGTTTTGTGGATGCAAGGGCGGGATCTCTATCACGTGAATATGGGCATAGTATAAGGGATCGGCCGGCTGGAATGTAGCGCCGAGTTAAGACCTAAGCCGGCCAAGCCATTTGGGCCGCGTGCAGACCTTATTTACAGCTTAGAAAATAAGTGTAAATATGTGGGTTATTAAGTAGTTAACCTGCCATTGTGGGGGCGGGTAAATATTCTTAAGTTGCATAAAGCATTAAGCCAACAAGCTAAATGCTTGCAGCCATTAACAATACCAGTATTAGGGAAAATTATGACTGATAATAGGGAAGCACAACGCAGTGAAATCAATAAAAAAATGCTTCAGGCACAGCTAATCGGCGCGCCGGGCTCGATTTTATTTGGTTTAGGTTTGTATGGCGTCTTCGCCGTCAATGGCGATGCATTTATCTCGTTTCTAAATGAAATTGAAAACAGCTATGCCCTAATAGGCGTAGGTGGTGCGATTATGGCCTGGCAGTTTATCACCGTGATCAGGCTGACGCTAAAGCGCGCAAAACTCGGTCTACAGGATTGATTTAACAGATTTAGGTGATTATGGCTGCTTGTTTTTAGGGCCATAATGCCGAGAGTCTAGCTTTATACTAAGAGCTTAACTCTGGGATGAAGCTAGCCTTCAGTACCGTGTGCAATACTGAAGGCTAAAAGGGAGATTAGTTACACTCGCCTTTGCGACGTTCGTCTCGTCGCACTATTTAAGTCTTTCTTAGTTGTTCTCTTTAGCCTTTTCTTTGGCTTTCTTTTCCTTGGCTTTCATTTTTTCTTTCGCATCTTTTTTGTGCTCGTGGGCTTTGCCCTCGGCCGCTTCGTGCTTTTCTTCAGCTACTTCTTTTTTAGCTTCAACGATTTCTTTTTTGGCTTCGGCTTTTTCTTTGGCCATTTCACGCTTCTCTTGGGCGTGCTCTTGAGCATTTAGGTGCTTAAGTTCAGCGTGCTCATTCATTTCTTTAACTTGTGCTTTTTGCTCTTTTACTTCTTTTTCTTGAGCACTGGCTTCAACGCTTACACCTAGAGAAACAGCTAGCATTAAAGCAACACTTAGTGGACGTAATGAGTTCATAATTTTTACTCTTGAGTTGTTAATTTCCTGTAAAGGCTATCACACTAGCCTAAACTGAAACTGAACAAGAAATTCGGATATATTTTAACAGCTTGTTGCCGATTATTATCACTGGTACGATGAGATGAAGTAACTCAACATTAGCAAGACACCCACCTTAAAGAGTGGGTGTCTTGGTTATTCTTAAGGAGCATAAGCAGAAAGTTATGCAATTAAGTCGAGAAGAGTTTATTCGGCGGTATTTATTACATGTTCTGCCAAAAGGCTTTATGCGAATAAGGTACTACGGTTTTTTAGCCAACGCGAGCTACAAACGAGCGCAGCACATAGTACGGTCAATCACGCCAGAAGCGCAGCGACCAGCCAATATTGAGATTCAACCACCTGCTTTACCGAGTTGGACTTGTAAAGTATGCGGGCATGGTCAACTGAGGTTAAAATCAACATTGGCAAGACACCCATCTTAAAACCATTAGCAGGACACCCACCTTAAAAGCATTAGCAGGACACCCACCTTAAAAGCATTAGCAAGACACCCATCTTAAAAGCATTAGCAAGACACCCATCTTAAAAAAACCATTAGCAAGACACCCACCTTAAAGGTTGTTTTAGAGTGGGTGTCTTGGTTATTTTGAGCTGATGGGTTTATGTTAAGAGTAGTGTTTTTATTTGTATCATTTGTGTTGGTGACGGCATGCTCAAACTAGCCGCCCATCAAGCACTGTGACGGTATGAGCTTTGTTCCTCTGCGACACCAAAACATAAATACGAATCACCTATTATCGAATAAAACAAATTTACATGACATCACCTGTCACCCCCTTTGTTTAAAGTGATTAGCAAGTTAACAAAAGAAGTGACGTTATGTCTCAAATCACAGTTACAAATCAAGAAGAATTCAAACAAGCGCTTAAAGATCATGCATTTGCTACTATAATTTTAGATGGTGACGAGTTTAAGATCCCTAAGAAAGCACTTTTGGCTGGTTTCAAATTTATTGGAAAATCAAAATCAACAACGCTTTATCTTCGGGGTGAGTTGGAATATTCATTCTCGAAAAGTCATTCCGACTTGGATGATAGTCAATATGTAAATCAGTTCAGACCTTTTGGTGCAATCGAGTCAGTTCATAACTTAATGATAAGTTGTAAACAGCCTTTACAGCTGACTTTTCAAGACCGTGATGAACTTAACAATTGGGAGAACGTGAAATTTGATAATAGTCAAATCGATATCGTCTTTATTGATGAAACTATGGATGACTTATTAAGTCAAAATTCGGATACATCCCCCGCTGAACGTTTTGTAAACAAGTTTTTAAGCGAATTGATGTAACTCAACGAGCGGGCTGGATTTAATGCAATTTTTTCAATATATTAAGATTGCCAAAGACAAGGAAGTAGCATGGGATCGAAAGGAACATCTCCAGCAGAAAGGCTTGTGATAATAATTACACGGCTAAATGATGGGGAAGCTTTATCAAAAAAGGAGTTAGCTGAAGAATTTAATGTCGACTTGCGCACTATACAGCGAGACGTTAATGAAAAGCTCGCATTTTTGCCACTTATTCATAACAATAGTTATTTCCGACTAGAGCCATCAGCCCTTGGCAGGTTATCTCCTGTAGATATTCGTAACTTCTCTGAATTAACTGGTGTTGGTAAACTTTTTCCAAACCTAGACACTAAATTTGTAACTAAGTTACTGTCCCAAGTTTATGACAATCCGTTTACAGTAAAAGGTTATCACTATGAGGCAACCGACCTTGTAAGGCCCAACCTGGAAAAGCTTGAGGCTATCATTCGGACTTACAAGACTGTTCATTTCACCTATAAAGATAAGCAATACAGGCATGTTAAGCCATATCGATTAGTTAATAGCAAAGGTATATGGTACTTAGCGGCTGTAGATAAAGACACACTTAAAGCTTTTCACTTGCTCGATATGAAGCATATATTTGAGCAAGAAGAAACGTTTGAACCAAACGAAGTGGTGCTTACTGAAATTGAAGAAGAAGATGGTATTTTTTTCAATGCAAAGAAGTTTGAAGTTGTTGTAAAAGTATCGAAAGACATTGCCGAATACTTTCTAAGGCGCAGCCTTTTCCCCAACCAACGAATTATTGAAGAACTAGAAACCGGAGAGTTACTTGTTTCTTCTAGAGTCGCAACTGACAAACAAATACTGCCGCTTATTAGATACTGGATACCTGAAATTGAAGTGATTTCACCAGATGGAATTAAACATGATTTACTTGAAGAGCTTAATAACTACCTTTCGAGAGTAGCTCTATAAATATGTAAACTAAAAGGAGTATTCATGTTTAAGTTCATAAATTCTATACAGTTAACCTTATTGATTATCCTTCTATCACAAAAGCAACAATAGCAAATTATGATCGGCTTATTATTTATTTTTGGAATAACTACTTAATGGATATAGACAATATAGAAAACTTAATGAATGGTCATTTAGCATCATCAGAAGAAAAGAAAGACACAACACCTTTGTTATCATCAGGTAAATCTAATCGTTACCTTGAAGATGCAGATTCAGGGTTGGAGCTATGTGCCAGATTAGTTGCAAAACCAGATTTAAGAACACCGAGTGATCAAATTTTAGAAGATATAGATAAGTTAATTAATCAGAAGTTTCTATCGCACACAGAACAGGGTGAAAATACTAGCGGTGCAAGCGCTTATGCCCGACTTCTTGAGTGGTTTGATTTGCTCAAAGAAGCAGTATCTTTCCCTCAGTTGCAACAGAGTCATACTGTTGCTGTCGGTGGTTCTTTTAGTGCGGGTAAAACACGATTTCTTAATACAGTTTTAGGTTGCCCATCACTTCTACCTGTCGACACCACTCCAACAACATCCATCCCTACTTTTTTATTTAAAGGCGTTTCAAATCGAATTGATGCTTTGAACTTTTACGGTAAGAAAACTGAAATAAATGAAGATGCGATCAAAGCGATCTGTCATGCTTTCAATAAAAAGTATCAAGTGACCTTCAGCCATATTCTGCAAATGATTGCGGTTGAACGAGAAAGTTTTAATTACGCCAACCTTATCTTCTTGGATACGCCAGGATACAGCAAATCAGATAATCAACAGAAAATTGATGAAAATATCGCTCGCCAACATTTAAGAGTAGCGGATTATCTTATCTGGCTTGTTGACAGCCAAAACGGAACTGTACCTCAACAAGATATAGACTTTCTTCAAAGCTTAGAGCTAGACCAGCCTGTGTTAGTTGTGATGAGCAAAGCCGATAAAAAACTTGAGTCCGAAGTGAAGAGCATTATCAAGGTAGCAAAAGCTGATCTCGAAAATGCAGAAATTGGTTACCTTGATGTCATTGGCTACTCAGCGGTTGAAGATTCAGAAATTTCAAAACATGGTGGACGCCTTAAAAAGTTTTTAACTCAAGTAAATCGTGGTAGTGATGGTTCAACATTAAAGTGGCAACTTTCAAAAATCTTTGATGAGTATCACCGAGAATATTTGGCAACCCAGCAAACACTCAAGCTAACCGTCGGTACATTAAACGAGCTGATCTTTGATGAAAAATTGACGGGTGATAAGAAGAAGCACCTGACTGATTTCCATAAGAAAGTTAAAGCTCAGTTAGATACCTTGCAGCGTCATAAACGAGATTCTGAAAAAATTCATGCTCAGATAGAAGACTTGCTGAAGGATGTTTGTGAATCGAAAAAAATTAAGCTGTCCGATATCCCAAGTCTTGTCCAGCTTAACGCGATGAGAAAGAAATCTGACTCAGCACAGAGCGCAGCATTCAAGTTCGACGCACTTCTACAAGGTGATCAAAGCGCATTATCGCATCTAGCAAATCTTGATAGCTTAGAAGGGCAGGTCACGAAGATAAGTGCCTTAGGTTTATCTATCAAACTCGATAAAGCACCAAATCTAGAAATTATGATCATGAAAAATGTGATCACGAAAACAGCACCATCACTTAAGTTTGATCAATTTTATGTCTCGCAAGAAGTGAAAGTGCAGATCATTAGTAACAAAAAAGCATCAGTATCAGTCACTTTCGATTAATAGGTTAAATAATGAGTAAATTAGGTATTGTCTTCTCTGGTGGAGGCGGTAAAGGCGCTTATGAAGTTGGTGCTTGGAAAGCACTTCACGAGTTTGGTCTAGATAAAAACGTTGAAGCCGTGGCTGGTACTTCGGTGGGTGGTTTGAATGGCGCTCTATTCGTACAAGGCGATGTGGAAGCGGCAGAGAAACTATGGCGTGGTATCTCTAAAGACCAAATAATGTCTTTAAACAAAGATAACCTTGCGAGAAAGGCTGCAACTTATGCGAGTACCCTGTTTACACCATCATTGGCGGCTAGAGCGGTTTTAGCTACCACAGGGTTGAGCCAATCACAGGGCTTGTTTAATCAAAGCGGTTTAAAATACTTAATTGAAAAAAGTGGTGCTTGTGATGATGTTAGCCAAAGTCAGATCCCGTTCCACGTTTGCGCATTGAACTCTAGTACTCGAAAGCTTGAATACCCAGACCTAACAGATAAAACACCAACAAGTATAGCTCAGTGGCTGCTGGCATCAGCAGCCATTCCTATTGTATTTGATGGCATTGAAATTGATGGGACGACATATTTTGATGGTGGGGTTTTACCTGGTGAGTATAGTGATAATACCCCTTACAAAGTGTTGATTGAGCAGCATCACTGTACACACATCATCAACCTATATTTGGAGAGAGATCCGCAGTTATCTCAAACAGTAAAACAATACCCTAATGTTCGTTTTTGGAACATTGTACCAACAAGAGAATTTGATGGATTAATTGCGCCTCTCAACTTTACACCTGAAAATGCAGGTAAGTTGATAGATGAAGGTTATGAAGATGTGAAGCGCATCTTAGAGCAGTTTAAAGACTTCCAAGATACTGAAGAGCAGTTTGTTGCTATTGTCGATAAGCTCGCTGATGATGAAAAAAATTTCGATCATAGCGTCAATCTAAACCAGCAAATAAGAAACGGTCAGTTTGAAAGTTACGAGAGCCTTCAAAAAGTAACTCAACAAGTTGCGATGGAAATTGATGCTCAAGAACAAGCATGTATTGATAGCAGCATCGATACATTAATAGCAGAGATGAAAGATAACTCTACTGAGTTACTCAATGAGGCTTTTTCAGCCATTACGACACTTGCTTCAACTGAAGGGGCGATCAATGCACAGTTAGAGCAGAGCAGATTCGGACGTGTTATTGGTAATCTGACAGGTAGTAATAATGAACGACAAGCAGAAGTTAATCATGGATTAAACAGAGCTATCTATGCTAACCAACGATTGATTCAAAAACTTAATCAGAAAAATAAGTTAACACTAGAAGTTGTTGCCTCGCTATCGAACAAAACCAATTACCTAATGAATCATGTCAATGTGTTACATGGCAGCATTAAGATGACAGAGCATCGACTGAATCGCTCGTTGGCGCTTATGAAAAACGGTTTTGAAGTTTTGGAAGCGGAGCTTTCTCAACAAATATCGCATGTTTCACAAAGAGTTGATGCTTTAGAAAGAAACCAAATTATTAATAACTGGTTCCATGACGCTATTGCTAATGGCTTCGCTACAAATGCCTATCAGTCTTTACTTGATCTCACGAGCAGTTTTTACCTAACTTCAGGTAGAACATGGGGAAATAATGAGTTAGCTCGTTATGTAAATGCATTGAAATTTTTGGAAATTGATAAAGAAGAGTTAGTGCCAGCTTCTCTTATCTGGGAGTCCAATGGAGGTAAGTTCGTAGACCGTATTGATGCTCAGTACATTTTGCCTATAGCGAGCCAAAAGGAGAATGACTTTCCTCTATTGAAAGGCATTCAAATGGCAACAGAGGTATCGAGTGAACGAGATATCATTAGTGAGCTAGAGTCCGATCTTGGTTTGAATTTATTTACACCACGCCCTGCTAAAGAGCTAGGTTTAGAGCTTCTTCACGCAATGCGTCAGAATGATCGCAGACCAGTTACACTCAACCTAACATCTGAGGAGACTCCGTTACTAACAAGTGGTTCGGCAGCTTCTCAGGTCCAATCACAATGGTTATCAGTGATCGCTGAGTTTAACGAAATTAATAGCCAGCACCTGAACGATGAAAGCATAAAAGAGCAGTTAGAGTTTATTACCTCTCGGGTTAACAACTATAAAGTGGTTATTCCGATCATCGGTAAGTTCTCAGCAGGTAAGAGTTCATTACTTAATAGCTACTTAGGTAAAGGTTACTTAAAGGTAAATATTGCGCCAGAAACCGCAGTCGCAACCGAACTGACTTACGGTGAGGTGGAACAGTTTACGGTTCATTATGTTGATGATACTGAACCAGTAATTTACTCATTGAATGCCTTACAAGACTTTCAACCTAATGAACAAGTAGCTTACCTTACCGTAGAGCTTAATAACCAACGCTTAAAGAATAGAAGAGACGTAGTTCTAGTCGATATGCCTGGATTTGATGCTCGTAATAAAGCTCACCAAAAAGCCATTGCCACATACCTAGAGCGTGGAGATTACTTTGTTACTTTATTTCCAGCGGATATTCCGTTCGATAATACGGTAGTAGAACGCCTTGAAGAGATTTACTACGATCACAGTAAAGATATTGGCTGCTTAATTTCGAAATCAGCCCGTAAGTCTGAAGTTGAATTGGCAAAAAGCATTGAGCAAGTTAAGCAAACGCTGAATGAAAGAATGCAAGACCACTTTGAAGTAACGAGTATCGAAACACAGGACAAACAGCTATATACAATCAAAGGCTTCGAAGTGATGATTGATAATGCTGCAAGTCAGTTTGATGGTTTGTTAAAGCATCGCTATCAACCAACACTATCAGCTTTGATTACGAGCATTGAAGTAGCTTTAAAAGCGAAAAATTCATATACATCTAACACTGCCGTTGAAATTGAAAATAAGATCGATGGACTGGAGCAAAGATTCAATCAGGAGAAGCAACACCTTGAACAGGTGCTAACGGAGCTTGAGTATAACCTTTGTAGTGTCGGCAGAGAGCAACTTACCGCTAAAGTTAGTTCAGTATTATCAAATAGTATCCAGCGCCTAGTGAGTGCTGCGAAAAGTAATACCTTGTCAGACTCGATGGCGACTATTGTGCGCCCTGTGGTGCAGTTAGAATTAGATGACCTTATTCAAAAAGAGCTAGCACGTTTTGAGCGTAAGTTGGAAAACCATGACAGTGTTTCTGTCGGTGGAATCAGTGTTCACCTCGAAATCCCACCTCAAGAAAAAGAAAAGTTTTCATTAAGCTCAGGAACAATTGCAGGTGCGATTAGCTTAGTGGTGCTAGGTACAGTTGCAGGCATTGTCGTTGGTATTCTAGGTGGTCTGCTGGGTAAGAAAAAAGACAATGAAGCAGAGCGAGACTTTCAGATTGAGCAGCAAATTCGTGGTCAAGTCATTCCTGAAGCGACAAGTCAAATTATGGATACCGTAGCTGACCATCTAGCTCGTGTTGTTAGAAACTTCAGCCAGCAACTTAACATTACTCTTGAGCAAAAGAAGCAAGCACACAACGAACAGCTTGTTGAATTACAAAAGCAACATAAAGAACAATCAGACACATTCGAAGAGATGAAGAAACAGCTAACGCAGGCGCTAGCTGTAATGTCTACTTTAAAGCAACGTATTGACAACGATTAACTAGGAATCAGTTATGCTAGATATTTTAGACGTAATTAATGAAGCAACAAAAGAAGCTAACTCTTTTGAAAATCATGCAGCAAAGGATCTGACGCTGGAAGAACGGCTGCTATATCTACAAGGCTTAGCGCTTGTAATGAATGCCGATGGTGAGATCCATGCAGAAGAGAAAGAGTACATTCGTATCTTGATCAAATCTTTTGAAATGGACGAATCAATCTTAGAGAGCTTTGTTGAGTTTGCGCAACGTCCAGACAAAGATACAGTTCAAGCCTTCTTCCGTACCTTTAGGCGTAGACCGATTGCTCAATTATTCCTGTTTGACGCACTGATGATGACTCGCAGAGATGATTCTGTTGATGAGCGTGAAAAGTCGGTAGTTGATAAGATTGCTGAACAATTAGAGGTCCTCAAGGGTACATATCAAGATATATTTGAATTATTTTGTCATTTAAAAAATAAAGATTGGGATGAAAGTTCGGTATTTTTCTCAAGTCATCTTTTAAATCCAAATCATTCAAACACCTGCTTGATTACTATGAAGTCGACTTTGATGATTTGATGATTAGAACGAATGAAATTAGAAAAGATAAGTTAATTAGAATAGTTACTGACAGGTTGAATTTTGTTTTTTCTGATACTATAAAAATTGAACTTAAAACCGATATAATAATCCCGATGCTACAACAAATGTTAGATAGGGGAGAGCTTAGAGTATCAAATGATACGGTGTTATTTTCTGATGGAAGCTCATTAAAGCTTGAAGGTGAAGGTATAAAATATGATCTTGAGGGTAAATTTTTTCATTCTTCTGTTAGTACTTTAATTACAGCGTCAATATTAAATTCCAAGTTTTTGGAATTGTTGGATATAAATAAAAATGAGGACTATAAAAGATTATTTTCCAATGTATTAGATAAGGTTTCATTCGGTGAAGTAAATATGGAAGACTCAAGAGTTTTAGAGTTGAGTAGACCAATAAACAATGAAGAATTTGTAGTATTTGATGGTAAGTTATGGATCTGCAATGAAGGCCGCTATGGATTTCATGAATCTGAATGTTTATATAGCCTAAATGATAACTTCAATAATTGCGAAGGTCTTGATGAAATAAGATTGGATTATAATATTGATGATTGTGACAATCGAGGTTATTTAAGAAAAATATATTTATAACTAAAATTATACCTTTGTGATCTTTCGATACAGTTCGCAAAGATATTAATGTCATATTTTAAATAATTCCAAACTAATTATGAATATTCTTAATTCAATAAAAGAAGCGGCAAAAGAAAGCAATGCATTTGAAAACCACGCTGCGAAAGACTTACCACTTGAAGATAAGCTACTTTACCTTCAAGGTTTAGCCTTAGTTATGAATGCTGATGGTGAAATACATAGAGAAGAGAAGGACTACCTTCTCATCCTTATCAAGTCTTTTGACTTAGATGAATCGCTCCTAGAAAGCTGTATTGATTTTGCTAACCAGCCAGATAAAAGCACCATTCAAAGTGTTTTAAAGTGCTTCAAGCGTAAACCTATCGCTCAGCTATTATTGTTTGATGCTTTGATGATGAGTTATCGTGACGGTGATATATCAGAGCAAGAAAAAGAAGTAATTGACGAGCTTGCTTTTCAATTTGAAGTCGCTAAAGGTATCTATCATGATATCTTTGACCTCTTTTGCTATATCAAAAATAGAAACTGGCAAGATGCTGCATTATACTTCTCCATTCACCTTTTAAATCCTGATTATTTTGGTCATATATTTAAATTCTACGATCTTTCTCTAGATGAAATATCAGAAGCAAGCAAGCCTCTAAGATAAAAATCCTAGTTAGTATTAAAAATAAACTAGATGATGGAATAAGTAATGAGGTTATTCTTCCTTTTTTACAAGCGAAGATAGATAAAAAAGAAGCAAGTGTAAGAGATGGAACTTTCATACTTCCCGATTTAGATGAATTTAAACTAAGTACGATCAATATTAACTTTGATAAGTTAAGTGAGACCCTTCATATTGACTCCTCACTTTTAATAAAACAAAACCCAATCGTTAAATATTTCATAAATAGTATTGGCTTGACAGATAGTGACCGTTATAAGCTTGATGGCGGTACTCAAAAAATTATCATCTCAAAGCTAGGTAAAAACAATCGAGTTTTGGACTTATGTTCAAATTTTGAGGAAGGCTGTCTAATAGATATAAATGGTACGTTATGGTCTTAAAAGAAAGGGCGGGGCTATAACAATATAATGGGTGATAAATATATTATATCCAACACTAAAACCAATTTTAACCAGTTAGCTAGAGTTAAAGAGTTACAACTACACCACTCTTTGACTGGTAAATCTAGCGCTGGAAGCGCTAGTAAAATTTTATAAGTAGTTTGTATGAATAAAAATAAAATAAACGAAATTTACTCCAAGTATGAGCCTCATACTGGAGTGATTGATGAGAAAATCTTAGGCGATATTAGTCTTCTTAGGGATACATTTGAGACTGACATTGAGAATGCGAAGCAGGAAAACCGAGTCTTACGCATCGGTATTGTTGGTCAAATCAAACGTGGTAAATCATCGTTTCTAAACAGTTTACTTTTCGATGGTAAATCGGTTCTCCCTAAAGCCGCGACACCAATGACAGCAGCCCTTACCAAGATTAGCTACTCTGAACAGCCGTCAGCAACGGTAGAGTTTTATAGTAAGAAAGAGTGGAATAAAGTACTTGAACAAGCTCGTAAAGTGGAGCAAGAAGAAATACTCTATCAAGCACAGCTCAATGAGTTTCAAGCATCAAAAACGTCAGGATTAAGACGAGAAAGAGGCGTTAGACCACCTCAAAAACCAATTTATCCTGAAGAATCTAAGGCGTGTTTCGAACTGTACCAGATGGTGCAACGTTCAGGGTTGAACGTTGATGAGTACCTTGATAAAGAACATGTGATTGAAGGGACTGGTTCTAATGAGACTCTAATCTCTGACCTGACACCGTTCGTTGGTGCAGATGGCGAGTTTACTCCAATTGTTAAAAGCTCATCATTAGCCTTAAATCTTCCTGGGCTTAAAGATATCGAGGTTGTTGATACACCAGGGATGAATGACCCAATTGTATCAAGAGGTAGACGAACGCAGGAGTTTTTAGGGCAATGTGACGTTATCTTCCTACTAAGCTATTGCGGTCAGTTCTTGGATAGCCAAGATATGGCGCTGCTAGCACAAAATATCCCGAATAAGGGTATCGAAGAGATCATTTTAGTTGGCTCCTTATTCGATAGTGCGTTGTTAGATGAATACAGTAACTACGATTCTATTCAACAAGCTTTGCCTTCTCTTACCACTAGTTTAAATGATCAAGCTCAGTCAGAAGTGAATGCTGTTTGTCGTCAGGATGAGTTGAACCATGGTGGTCAGTCACATCTGATGCAAACCTTACAAAACGCTTTACCTCCTATTTTTGTATCCTCTCGATGTTACGATTTAGCGAAGAAAGGGGACGATCTAAGTGAAGAAGAGCAACACACACTTAACCGCCTGAACCAAATGTTTGATGGCTTTACCTTTACGCCACAAATTTTGGAAGCAGTAGCTAACTTCAAAAAAGTGCACTCTAAGCTGGAGTCAGTTCGAGAAAATAAAGATAAAATCATGGCGGAGCGTCTTGATAATCTTCTAAAAGGGGCGGAGCGTGATTTACTACAAAAGCTAACGGCTATTTCTGATGATATTACTCTTAAGCGAAATAATCTCCAGCAAGGCGATTTAGCTGAAGCAGAAAAGAAACAGAAAGAGTTGGCAGAGCGCATTAATGCGGGCAAATCAAAAGTGAGTATGGTTTTCGATAAATATCGAGTGCAGATCGAAAAGGAGCTTCATAAGGCAGAGCAAAGCATCAAACAGAATTCTCTTTCAGTTAAACGCATTAACTCTCAAACAGGTAGTCGTGAAGAATCGTATACGACTTACTCTGAGGTAAGTGACTCTAGTTGGTATAATCCATTTAGTTGGGGTAGAACTAGGAATGTGTCATCTACAAACTACCGTACAGTTAACTACACCTATGCTAATGTTCAAGATGCGGTACAAAAGCTAGAAGATTTTGTGATTGAAACAAGTGACAGACTTTATCAGTCAAGTTCTCAAGCCATCAATATCAACCAGTTCCGTGAAGATATCAAACAGGCAGTTAGAGGCTTATTTGACTTTTCAGACCCAGATTTCGATCCTGAAATGATATTGCTACCGTTAAGTAACTCTGTTGACCGAATTACAATTCCAACGATTAGCTTAGACCTAGACCATCATATTAACTCCATTAGACAACAGTTTTCTGTAACCGAAGTCGAGGGTGATGAGATCCAACAACTAAGAGCTGAGCAGGCTAGAATAGTAGGTATTTTGCTAACGGAAATCACTCAAGAAGTGAGTAAATGTGGTTCAGATATGCTTGGTAAAATCTCCAGAGAAGAGCAAGAATTTCTTCCTACACTGATTGGGGATTTGGAAAGTAGCATTGAACAACTTCGAGCAGACTTAGAGAATAAAGAGCAAGCACTAAAAGAGTACAGCAACGTTCTTGAAATGGTAGAGGAAGATATACGTCAGTTGTAATGGAGGGGAAAGTGCTAGATATTGCCGGCAAGCTAGCCTTCAGTACCGTGTGCAAATACTGAAGGCTAAAATGTAGAGGGCGTTCAGAATTCTGTGTCAGCTAACTTTGGCTAGAGATCTAAGACATCACCCAAGCGCCCATCGAAGTGAATCGCCAGTTGAGAGAATGTCATATTCCAGTTCTGGATTGGCATTGTCCATTTCTTAGAAGCATTCAATATCCCAGCAAAACCATTAGCAAGACACCCATCTTAAAACCATTAGTAAGACACCCACCTTAAAACCATTAGCAGGACACCCACCTTAAAGGTTATTTTAGAGTGGGTGTCCTGGTTATTCTTCTGGTACGATGAGATAAAGTAACTCAACGGGCCGAATTATGACCGATCTTCAGCAGCAGTCGCTTCTTGTTGACCTTAATGCCGCGCAGCAATTGCATCTTCGTTATATCGCCAAGGCCGATGCCACGGGGCCGGCGGTGTTTTTTATGCATGGCGCCGTTGAAAACGGTAAGATTTTTTATACCCACAGTAATAAGGGGCTGGCGCCTTTTTTAGCGCGTTTAGGTTATCGTTGCTATGTGGCCGATTTGGCTGGAAGAGGTGAGAGTAAACCGGCCATAGCCCGAGGTGCCGCCTATGGTCAAACCGAGGCCATCTGTGCTGAGATCCCCGCTTTTATTGAAAAGATTATCGCCCATAGCGGCGAGTTTCCTCGCTTTTGGGTTGCGCATTCCTGGGGCGGGGTGCTTTTTAACAGTGCCTTTGCCCGTTTCCCTGAATATATAGACAAGGTGAGCGCTTGTGCTTATTTTGGCTCAAAGCGCTCGCTCTACAATCGTCATCTGGGGAAGTTTATCAAGGGTAATTTAATCTGGTATTGGCTGGCGCCTAAGTATGCGCAAAAGCACGGTTATTTGCCGGCGCGTCAGCTAAAGTGGGGCAGTGATAACGAAACCATCAAGTCGCACTATCAGAGTATGCAGTGGGCCAAGGTGTTGCCTTGGGTCGACAGTGATGATGGCTTTGATTATGGTGCAGCGCTGCGCCATAAAAGTTTACCGCCGATTTTGCATATTGCCGGGGTCAAGGATAAATCCCTGGCTCAGCCCATAGATATCAAGAAGTTTATGCAGGAGTCAGGGGTTGGGCTGCAGGAGCTAAAAATCTATGGTCGCAGCCATGGTCATCACCATGATTATGGTCATATCGATATGCTTACTCACCCGCAGGCTGTGCGGGATCAGTTTCAGGATGTGCAGGCCTGGTTTGCTCGCCACGCTTAAAACAGCCTAGAAACGCCAGTTCATAATGCTTATAGGCAAGGTTGGCGCCCAGATGAAGCGGTTGTCGCACCTGAGCCCGACTTAAACCTGTGACCGCCTTGTTACTTTTATGATAGTCGAGGCTCTGCTCGGTGTAGACAATATCCAGCCAGTTACAAAGCTTACGCAGTGCTTGCTCCGGCTTGTCGGTCAACTGCTCATAATGCTGGGTATAAATACTATTGTCAGCGTTTTGGTGCCAATGCTGCATCAAGCTGTCATAGCCTTGGTAATAGTCTTGCAGCATATCCATATCGCAGCAAAAAGCCTTATTGGTATCTAAGTAGTGAGTAAATACCGACCAAGCCATGGGATAAAAACTGCGTCGCATATCAATAAATAAGGCATTAGGAAACAGTGCTTTAATAGCACCTATGGCCTCAAAGTTAGCCGCTAGTCTATTAATTATATATTGATGTCCCAGCTGCTGCTTGGCGACTTCGTCGGCATACATTTGCCTGAGTTTTGAGCGCATCTCGCCATTTATATCGGCCATACAGTCGGGGAAGGTTTGCCCTGTAACCTTGCTTAAATGAGTCATCAGCTTGGCATTAAAAATATCGCTGTCACCCAAGCTTGCCACCTTGGGATGCTGGCACAGCATTTGTTCTAACAGGGTAGAGCCGCATCTGGGCATGCCGACGATAAACACAGGGGTAAAGCTGGCCTTAAGCCCATCGTGCAGAGAAGCAATAAACTTGGCGTTAAACAAGGTCTTAATCTTATCAATATGGGTATTAAAAGCCGTAGCGCTAAAGGCTGGGCAAAGCTTGGCCTGTAACTTGTTGGCGAGGCGATAATGGGCGAAAGCCTGATTTTTATCGCCCAATCCATGGTAGCTTTTACCAAGGGCATAGTGGGCGACCACCTTGGCGTGCTTATTTTGCGTGCCTCTGAGCAAGGTGTGCAGGTGGGCGATTTGCGCACTGTCGATGGTTTTGGGGCCAAGATAAGCAAGCTCGTAATAAAGGTACAGGCTGACATTATGATCAGGACATGCCAAGCCGCGCACTAGGCTTTGCTTCGCTTGCTCGATGAAGCCATACACTAATTGATGCTGGGCCAATCGATAAAAGACCTCGCCATTGTGCGGGGCAATCTGACAACAGTGTTCGAGGATATCCTGGGCATAGTGTGGTTTTTGTAGGGCGTCAAAAGCATCGGCCAGGGCAAACAGGGGATCAAGCACCTTGGGCAGACGTTGACAGGCTTTTTGCAGCAGGTACACCGCCTCGGGGTATTTTTCTAAGCGCATGGCGATACGACCTAAACCAAACAAGGCTTCTCCCTGATTGGGGTTGGCTTCTAATAGCGACTTAAAATGAAACTCCGCTTGTTTTAATTTGTTTTCGCTAAGCAATTTGTTGGCGCGCGCGAGTACATTCATGTTTTTTTGCAAGGCGATAAGACTAACTTCAACATAACGTCCGATGCTTGCGAGCGCAAGCATAAAAGATCCAGCTGTTATGGCGTGGTTAAGGTGAGCATGTTTTGGCGTCTGCTTTGGCCGATATAAGCCGTCCTTATCTCGCTGGTGCAGAAGTCGGGCGCTAGTGAAATGCGTCTAAGTATGTGACAATGCGCAATCAGATCCCTAATTCAAGACAGTATGCGAATCTATCGTTCGTTCCATCGCGCTCCATTACGGGTGCTTATGATTTCACGGCGCCGACAAAAACTAAAACTCCGCCGCGCCATGGTCACGCTTAAGTGGGCGCTTGCCCAAGAGCGGCAAGAAACAAGGGAAATGCTCGATATATATAAGCGCTACACCAAGGGACAGGCGTCTAAACAAGACTTACAGGTAGCCAATAAACAGTTTATTGATATCCTCAAAGGCCTCGGCCTTGGGGTATTTGCCGTGCTGCCGTTTGCGCCCATTACCATTCCTTTGGTGGTCAAAATTGCTCATATGGTGGGGGTCGATATCCTGCCCAGCTCCTTTAGTAACCCCAAACCACCTAAAACCAAAGTGGTGGATAAGCCAAAAGAGGATTAAATCTGGGCTCGTTTTGAGTTAGCTACAGGCGAATTCGGCAATCGGTTTATACACCAGCCCCTGATCGTCCCGAGTCGAGTGATACAGGGTGAAATGATCAATATCCATCTGCAATGGTGGCATGGGGCGCTCCACCTTAGGGGGCGTTTTAAGGTTACGTGCCAGAGTAACATGAGGGTGATAACGGCTATGTTGGTCGTGAATTTGATGTTGCCCGGCCAAGGCTCGTAGCTCTGCGGCTAAGGTCAGCAAGTGTGGTTCGGGAGCGCTTGGGCGCAGATGGAATAAGCCATTGTGCGGCCAATAATCATGCTCATCCAAGGTCAGAGAAAAGCGCGGCACCACCAGTTTACGGGCGTCATTAATGAGCTGCTGCGCCTGCTCTTGTTCAACCTGGCCGAGAAACATCAGGGTTAAATGCCAGTTACGGCATTGGGTTGGCGCCTTGCTTAAGGTGGCATGGCGGCTTAACCACTGCTTGATATGTTGCTTCTGCTCGGCGCTCAGCCCCAAGGCAAAAAACAGTCGACGTGCTTGCTCGCAAGGTCCCATGGTTTGGCTATATCATTTACTTTTTTAACTTGATATCCTGCTTATTATCAGTAATAAAAAGTGAGTCCGCAATGAATTTACTCATCAATAAACCTCGTCTCGATACCGCCTTAATTTCCCTTTTCATTTTTGACCAACAAGGTTGTGAGGCTTGGTGTGCAGAGCAAGATGATTTTACCCGTACCTGGGTAGCCCGCTCACTGCAACAGCAACCCGGCTTATGTGTGCTGCCGAATCCGGAAACTGGCGAGCCGCAAAGCGCTATTTTGGTGACTTCAGATGTCGCTGATATGTGGGCGGCCGGTGATATTATCGGTAAATTGCCCAAGGGGGATTATCAATTACAAAATGCCGCTAATGAGCGCGATATTGCCCTGGGCTTTGTGCTTGGTGGTTATCAGTTTAGCGGCTACAAGCAAATTCAGTTGCCTCAGGCGCGTTTGCTTATTGAAGATGCCGCCTTATACCAGGAATTAGTGGCATTAATGGAGTCGACCCAGGTGGTGCGTGACCTAGTTAACGCCCCAGCCGCGGATATGATGCCGCAGCACTTAAGTGAAGTGATGAACGATATGGCTCAGCGCTTTGGCGGTGAGTTTAGCGAGTGGGTGGGTGATGAGCTGCTAGAGCAAAATTACCCCACCATTCATCTTGTTGGCCGTGCCAGTGAAAACAAGCCGCGACTGCTTGATTTGCGCTGGGGCAAATCAGATGCGCCTAAAGTAACCCTGGTTGGTAAGGGTGTGTGTTTTGACTCCGGTGGTCTGGACTTAAAACCTGCCGCCGGTATGCGTTTGATGAAAAAGGATATGGGCGGCGCCGCTCATGTAATTGGCCTGGCGAACCTGATCATGGCCATGGAGCTGAATATTCAACTGCGGGTCTTGGTACCTGCGGTGGAAAACGCCGTATCACGCAATGCATTTCGCCCAGGCGATGTGGTAAAAACTCGCAAGGGTCTGACCGTGGAAATCGATAACACGGATGCCGAAGGCCGTTTAGTCTTGTGTGATGCCTTAGATGAAGCGCAGCAGGAAAACCCAGAGATGATCATCGACTTCGCTACCCTGACCGGCGCCATGCGCATTGCCTTGGGTACCGAGCTGCCGGGCTTTTTCAGTAATGATGACAAGCTGGCCGAGGCCCTGACTCAAGCCGGCGAACACAGCCAAGATCCCGTATGGCGTATGCCATTATTCGCCCAGTACAAGAATATGATGAAAAGCGATGTGGCGGATTTAACCAACTGTGCACCGGGTCCTTTTGCGGGTGCTATTACCGCAGCCCTGTATCTGCAGGAATTTATCGACGCCAAAACCCCTTGGATCCACTTTGATGTAATGGCCTGGAACCTGCGTGCGCTACCTGGTCGCCCGGTAGGCGGTGAAGCCTTCGGTATTCGCGCCGTATACACCATGCTGGCAGACAAATACGGGCGTTAATTCGTTTTCACTCCATGATATAAATCACGAGCCGCAATTGCGGCTCGTTTTTTACTCGCCGTCGGACTTGGTATCAGACTCATTGAGCCAGGCCCTGGCGGCATCAGCATCGGCAAAATACTTGACCTCGCCGCTGGTAAACCAATTGGCGATGCGTGCCGCATAATCCTGCCAGTCGTGGCGGCCGTAAAAGGCGATGCGGCGAAATTGGTGGCGGTGGGCAATGCCGAGCTTAAAGTCATCCCACAGAGCGCGGGCGCTGAATCCTTCCAGCTCGCTGGCATCGATAAACACATCGACGATACGCTCATCCAACCCCTTTAGGGCGTCATCAAACATAGGAGTGATCACTTCATAGTCGTGATGATCTAACTTGCCGACTATCACCATGGAAATGTAAAAACGCGCTTTGGTGCGCTCTATACCTATATGTAAACCATGACGTTTCATTTGCTGGCCCTTATGGTGTGTTTAGGTGTTTATTTAACATAGCAAAAGGGTGGCGAGAACGCCGATGATGTAGCGCAATAAAACTGCAAAAAGAAACAAGGCCGCATAGGCGGCCTTGAATTGAAAGGAAGTTTACCGTTTTTTATTTCTGACACGCAGCAACGGCGTCGGCGATAAGCTCCAGGCCGGTTTGCGGGCAAGGTGGTAACTCGGCGCTGCTTTCACGCACAGGAGTTACTCTTTGACCCCACTTTATATAACTTGCGGCCCAGGTTAAACCTGCTCCAAAGGCCGCCGACATAATATTGGCACCCGGTTTTATCATGCCGCGCTCTACCGCTTCACACAGGGCGATGGCTATGGTGGCTGCCGAGGTGTTGCCATACTCATCGATATTGACCATCACCTTGTCGTCTTCGACCTTAAGGCGTTGCTGAATGGCCTGGATAATGCGCAGGTTCGCCTGATGGGGTACCAGTACATCGATATCATCCAGGCTTAATTGTGCCTGGTTCAGTACGTCATCACAGGCGCCGCTCATGCCTTTAACCGCACGCTTAAAGATTTCCGGGCCGACAAAATGCAGCTCCGAGCCACCGATGGCTTCGTACTTATTGATGTTGGAACCAAAATTTTCAATGTGCAGGATGCTGCGATCCGAGCTGTCGCAGCCAGATTTGCTGGCCAATAACCCCAGGGCTTGCTCGCTTGCTTCAAGTACTACGGCACCAGCACCATCACCAAATAGCACGGCGCTGTCGCGGCGGGCCCAGTTGATATACCAGCTCATACGTTCTGCAGCGACAACCACGGCGCGCTTGATCATTCCCGCCTGAATTTGTGCAGTGGCCATTTGCAGTGCGTATAAAAAGCCAGAGCACGCGGCATTACTGTCACACGCGGCTGCACCTGTGGCACCGAGGCGTTGTTGTACCTCGGAGGCGGTGTTGGCGACCACAGTGCTGGGTGTACAGGTGGCGACCAATACCAGGTCTAAATCCTTGGCATCTAGGCCGGCACAATCTAGGGCGCGCTGCGCCGCAACTGTGGCCAGCTCGGCGGTGCTGACATGGCTAACATGACGGGCTTTAATGCCAGTGCGTGAGCTGATCCACTCGTCGGATGTATCTACGACTGTGGCTATATCCTGATTGCTAATTCGCGCCGGTGGAACACACTTGCCCCAGCCGGTGATCTCTGCATAATGCATATAAAATCCTGTGTCATTGCATCGGCGACCGCCTAATTCAACTGGCCCGACGTCTTTAGTATGTTGCTGCTTTATACCAAAATGAACCGGCTTGGTCGAGCCTTACCTATGTGTTGCACAGAAGTATGCTTTGTTCTCTGTATGCTGCGTATGACAGTTACTGAAAGTGCAAGCCAGTGATGAAGTAAATCAGTCAGTCTTTTTATAGCACCTAATAGCACCTAAGGTATTGAATATGGTACATGAAGTTGGCAAATTGGCCGCTTGGCTACTACGCTGATGTAATCGCTTTAGATAAATCGTAGCTGAACGATACCGATCAGTTAATTTCGGCCAGTTAACGCCGGTTCGTTTGATGATGCACGCAGGAAAATTTATACGCCATTATGAACAAGATTAAAGCGCAGTTATTTGAGCAACTGATCGAGCTTGAACGCTCCTTGATGCGTGACGATGTGCGTGCCGATGCGGCGCGTCTCAATGCCTTGATTGACGATGACTTTATTGAGGTGTCCTCGGACGGAAAACGTTTTAATAAGACCAATGTGCTGGAACGTCTGCCTAAAGAGCAGTCGAAAAGCCGCAAGCCGCTTTTTCATAATCAGGATTTTGTCGGTCGTATGCTCAGCGATACCGTGGTGCAGCTTTATTATCGCAGTGCCTTGCGGCGTATTCGAGGCGGCCAGTGGCATTTTTCTTCGCGTATGTCCTTGTGGCGTTTGGATGCGGAGCAACACTGGCGGGTGGTTTATCACCAAAGTACCCCCTGCGAGGCCTTCACCATGGAATAATGGCCCGAGCTTTCAACGTATTGGGTTTGGTTATTTTCTTTTACTAAAGTCTGCAAATTCGGGGTAACTACTTGCTCTCGGGAAAGCGCCTTGGTTATTAGTTTTGTGAATTTATTAAACAATTTCAGTGAGCTAGAATAATGGCTCTTGCTTAATTTCGATTCGGCAAGATAATCTCGCAGTCCCGCTCTGGAGCACAATTTTGCCGCTATGGGGATCGCAGGCTACGCTTAAGCAAACACTGTCGTGAGCTTGATTATGAATTTTGCAGAGTTTAACTTTTTTGCGGTGCTGTTGGCGGCCTTAGCCACCTTTATCCTTGGCGGGCTATGGTACTCGCCGCTCATGTTTAAATCCGCCTGGCTCGATGGTTGTGGCCTAACCGATGTGGACTTGGCTCAGGCTTCCATGGGCAAGGTGTTCTCCCTGGCTTTTATCCTCTCCTTGGTCGCGGCCTTTGTGTTTGCGTTATTTCTAGGCCCCAAACCCGATCTCGGCTTTGCCGTTGGTGCCGGTTTTGCCGCAGGTTTATGCTGGGTGGCAACCTCTTTTGGCATTAGTTATTTATTCGAGCAAAGGCCGCTTAAACTGTTTTTGGTCAACGGCGGTTATCATACTCTGCAATTTACCTTGATTGGCCTGATCCTCGGGTTATGGCACTAGCCTGATCGGGCGCTGCAGATTGTGCCCGAGCATATTGAGGTTTTAACTTGGCTCTCAAGGGGTTAGAGTTAATACTCCAGTGCCGCCCCCACAGGATTCAGCCAAGGCGGTGCAAAAATAAGAAAAATAAAGGATGAAGATGGATATTCTCCCCATAGCCCTAGGCACTGAAACAGGCCTTGATACCCTGGTGAGCGAGTCGGGCAAAGTGCACTTTGGTCACCTCAATGGCCCGATTCAATCCTTTGGACTCGAGCACTTTAACTACACCAATGCCATGGATAAGCCCGCCGGGCGATTGGCAAAGCATTTTCACTTTAAGCAGTTTCAGTTTGTCTCTGTGATCACTCCCAGATTTTTAATTGGCGTGGCCATTGCCGATATTCGTTATGCCGCCTCAGGCTTTTGCTATCTCTATGATATTGAAGCCAATAAGCTGGTGGAAACGAGCTGGCTTAAGCCCCTGTCATTGGGCTGCACCATGGCTCCTTCGCCTTGGGAGGGATGCTCCAGCTTGGGTGGTGCGGGAGGCAAGATAAGCATGGAGATCAACGCCGGCGTGTGGCAGTTGCGTATTGCTACCAAGCAGATTAGCGCCGATTTTACCCTGATCCCGCCAACGGCGAGCCTGCCCATGGCCCTGTGCAATCCCACCGGCTACAGCGGCTGGACCTACACCCAGAAACACAACGCCTTGGGGGTGCAGGGCTCGCTGGTGATCAATCAAGAAGCTCAAGATTTGGAGCATGCCCTAGCGGGGTATGATTTTTCCGCCGGCTTTATGCGCCGGGAAACCAGTTGGCGCTGGGCCAGTATCAATGGCCGTATTGGTGGGTCATTGTTCGGCCTCAACCTGGCCGCCGGAGTCAATGAGACAGGTTATAACGAAAATGTGTTTTGGCGCGATGGTGAGAGCCATCTGCTTGGCCCGGTGCATTTTGATTTTACTCGCAGCGCCTGTGAGCCGGACTGGCAGATAAGCTCTCAAGATGGCAAGGTCTCGCTGACCTTCAGCCCCTTAAACAAGCGTCAGGAGCGCCTGAACCTGGGGCTGTTAAAGAGTAACTTCCGCCAGTATATCGGTCATTTCAATGGCCAGATTGAAGATGCCAAAAGTCAGCTGCATCGCCTCGATAATGTCCTTGGCTTAATTGAAGATCATTATGCTTTATGGTAAGGGCTTCATTGCTCCCGATCGTTTGATGGCGCGCCAATGGCTCATCGCGCCGTTAAAATGTTAAGCTAACTGCTCATCAATAATGGGGGAAGCATGGCCAAGCCGAATAAAAAGGGACCGGTTCGCACCGTGGATATCTTTTGCAGTAAATGTCGCACCCAACTGTATAAGTATCGAAAAGGTGGCAAGGGGGCGTTGGTAAAGTGTTTTATTGAGCGTATCAGCGAGGACTACACCGAAGAGGTGGCAACCTGCCCGGGGTGTCAGCAGGTGTTTGCCCGACAAACCCTGATCCGCGGCACGCCGGCATTAAAAATGATCGGCCAAAAGGTGTATATGAAATAATACCAATTCTGTTAAGTATGTGAGCAGAGATAGCGCTGGATAAATGATGTGATAACAAGACGGAATTTTTCTTATGTAGTTATTCTACATAAAAAAATTCCAACGCGGTTAGCATGATATTTAGCCCGCTAGAATGATTAGCTATTTAAGTGAGTTGGTATCAGCAGGGCATTTGTCCTTAGGTGTCCAGCCTGGCCTTGGTAGGCTGAAGAGGTTTGTTTTGTGGAGCTAGGTAATGGACCTATTATTTGATGTTATTGGCATGAGCGGCACCTTTTTAGTGGTGGGCGCGTTTTTCTTATTACAGCTAGAGAAGTTACCTGCCTCGGGTCTGGGCTATAACCTGATGAACCTAAGCGGTGCCATCTTGTTGCTGATCAGCCTCTGTTACAACTTCAACCTTGCCAGTTTTGTTATCGAGATATTCTGGATAGCTGCCTCTCTTATCGGTATTTATAAACACGTGATGGCGCGTCGCGAGCTAAAATCGCTACCGGCTTCTTAACTAACTTGAATAACACAAAAAAGCGGGCTATTTAGCCCGCTGTGTTTTGGCGCATCAGAGTGAAAATTAGCGTGGCAGGTTTTTGCTCACTTTTTTGTTTTTATTCATAACGCCACTGTAATAGCCGTGCAGAGCATCGCTAAGTTGCTTTTCGCAGCGCTTGAGCTGTTCGCCCTGGGTGATCACCTGCATGCTCAGTTTTACCTTTTCTTCGCGAATGCTGTTGATATCCTGGCTCTGCCCTTGCAAACGTCGTTGCAGCTCTTCTACCTGTTGTGTTGATGATTTAAGCAGTTCATGCAGCTCCTTGTTGCGCTCCTGAAGATCGCGGCAATGATGCTTCATTACATGCCCGCTGGTATTGGCTTCTTCTAACTTTTGCTCCAGATCGGCCAGCTCTATCTGCACATCGCGTTTGGCCTGGATCTGCACCTGCTGCATCTGTTCGGCCATTTTATCCATATGGGCCAAGGCTTTTTTATTGAGCTCGTCTGCCTGATTGATTTGTGCCAGTAGCGGTGCTTGCGCTTCTTGCAAGTGTCTTATCTGTCGCTCTTTTTCTAGCAACAATTGTTTATACAGGTGCACCTGCTCTTGCACCGAGGGCTCCCCGGAGGATTTGTTAATGTGAGTGACATTGGGCTGCATAGCCGCCTCCATATGAGGATGTAAGTCAGAGTGCGCCATGATCTATCCTTGTTTACGTGATAATTTGGATTGGTTAAATTTTAACAAGGATAATGAGCGCAACTTATTGATCTAAATCAGTATGGCATGGCTATTGATGGTGCAGTTGTACCGAACTTTGATCTAGCGCAAGGGCTGGGGCAAAAATCGCCGTCGCTGGTAAGGAAAAAGGTTGGCAGGTTTTACTCGCCCTGCTTAACGAGTATACAGGTGACGTTGTCGCCGGCGCCGTGAGAGAGCGCCGAGTGCATCAAGGCCTTGCCGGCACTGTGTATATTAGTGGCGTTTAGTGACACTTCTATTTCAAAGTCGGATAGTTTGTCCGTTAAGCCGTCACTGCATAATAAAAAGATATCCTGCTTGTGCCTTTTACCATGCATCACTTCTACCTGAACTTGGCGTTTGACGCCTAGGGCCCGCACTACCTCATGTTGCAGCGGGTGGCTGGCCGCTTGCGCCGAGGTGATCACTCCGGTATCAAGCAACAGGTTGATCCGGCTATGATCCCGGGTCTGTTGCTCCAGTTGATTGTTTCTAAATAGGTAACCTCGGCTGTCGCCGACCCAGATAAAATAGAAATCAGGGCCATCCAGGACCAGGGCGACCGCCGTTGAACCCATGGTTTTTCCCTGCATATACAGCTGTGAGTAGTCGAAAACTTGTCTATTGGCGTCTTCAAAAGCGCTGACCAGGGTGAGGTAGAGTGGAATGTTGTGAGGGCGCTTAAGCAGCTGCTGTTTGACGACTTCAATCACCTGCGCACTGGCGTATTCGCCCCCGCTGTGCGCACCCATGCCATCGGCAACCACCCAGACTCCTTGCTCGGGAAGTGCCAATAAGGCGTCTTCATTTTTGCTGCGAATAACGCCGCGATGGCTTTGTGCAAAGCTGTTCAGTTGCATGCCCTTGTCCACTGAGGTGGTATTGTGAGCATCTTCGCCATATACCGAGCACAGCGGAGAAAAATATAAGAGCGAGCGTCCATTAATCTTGTTTATTCCCTTGGGTTAGTCAATGAAAACACAGTAGGTGGTAACTCACACCTTGCCTCGTATATAAATCCTTATGGGCTCAATATTAGCTGGATACTCCAGGGAATGCCGCCGCTAGCCGGGCTTTGCTGTTGAAAAACAAAGCCCGTTTAGCTTGTCTTTAAAGGCGTCGGCCTTCACCTACGTAACGTCCGGCGAGGATCCTTTCATACATATCATTGGCGGTTCTTTTCGCGCGCTCTATGGCATCCGGTTGTAGTCTACGCTCATCGAGCTTGCGGCTGGTGCTGGCATCCATATTGCCGTTGAACTCGGCAATACTGTTCCAGATGTATGATTTTTCGATGCTTTTTGGTACGCCTAGGCCTTCGTAATACATCAGCGCCAAGTTAAATTGGGCTAAAGTGTAATTCTGCGCTGCGGCTTGTTGATACCAGTCTACCGCTGTAGGGTAGTCTTTGAGCACACCTTCGCCATTGGTGTACATAACGCCGAGGTTAAACTGGGCGGCGGCTACACCCTTTTTTGCGGCACCGATAAAAAGTTGTACTGCACGTTGTGAGTCCACTTTCACGCCTCGGCCTTCTTGATACATCACGGCGAGTGAAAACATGGCATCGGCGTATTCTTTGTCTACAGCTTGTTGGTAGAGTTGCGCTGCTTTGTATTGATTTTTGGCGACGCCATAACCATTTTCATACAGCTGGGCAAGTTCATAAATCCCTGGCGCAAAGCCCTTGTCGGCAAGATATTGAAATTCGCTGATGGCGGTTTCAAAATCACCCACATTGGCGGCAGCAATTCCTTCTTCTAAACCAGCTTGGGCAGGAGGGGTGAGCACGAGTGCAGTGCACAGACTCACAGTGTATAAGGTAAATCGCAACATAGTGTGTCTCCGAGAATGGCTGCTATCTATCTGATTCTAGCCTTGTTATCCATTATTATCCAAAGTCTATCGAGAAATAACCAAAGAGAGTTAGAAGTTTTTTAGTTATATCTAAGACCTAGCAGTAGGATACAAAATTGTTACTTTTGATTGCAGGCTATATGTCCGCTTTATGCTCAAGGCGAAGCTTCGGTCTATTCATCCCCTCGGCCTAAGACGCAAGCCTTTAATTTTGACCCAATTCCATGCTACAACAAGTTAAATTCTGCACACCGGATATGGAGAGAGGAATGAGCGACCAATACAGCGCACTGCGCAGCAATGTGAGTTTGTTAGGGCAAATACTGGGACACACCATAGAGCAGGCCTTAGGTGCGCCAGCTTTAGAAAAGGTTGAAGCCATTCGTCAACTGGCCAAGAGTTCACGTACTGGTGACGAGCAAGCCCGGGAGCAGCTGCTGAACGAGTTGCATCGCCTTAGCGACGATGAGCTCCTGCTGGTGGTGCGTGCCTTTAACCAGTTTTTAAATCTGGCCAATGTGGCGGAGCAGTACCACACGGTTTCGCGTCATGCGGATACAGGTTTTTGCCAGCTCGACCCTCTCAAACAGACCCTAAAACGCCTGAAACAGAGTAGTATCGGCAGCGAGCAAATAGCGCAGGCGCTGGCCAAACTCGATATTAACCTGGTATTGACGGCGCACCCCACCGAGGTGACTCGACGCACATTAATCAACAAGCATGTGCAACTAAGTGATTGCCTCGATAAGCTTGAACTCGACAAACTCTTGCCGACCGAACGCACCCAGTTGCTTGCGCGTATGCGCCAGCTTATCGCCCAGGCCTGGCATACGGACGAAATACGGCACAGCCGGCCAACGCCGCTGGATGAGGCCAAATGGGGCTTTGCTGTGATAGAAAACAGCCTGTGGCAAGCGGTGCCCGAATATGTGCGTGAGCTCGATACCCTGTTGCAGCAGGAGTTAAATATGAGCCTGGCACCCAGTGCCCGACCGGTGCGTTTTACTTCCTGGATGGGCGGCGACCGGGACGGCAACCCTTATGTTACCGCCGAGGTTACCCAAAGCGTGCTCGAACATGGTCGTTGGATGGCCCTGGACTTGTATATTCGCGATTTGAATCAGCTTATCAATGAGCTTTCCATGCATTCGGCCAGCGAAGAGCTATTGGCGCTCAGTGGCCCAAGCCATGAGCCTTATCGTCAGGTGCTCAAAGCGCTGCGCAGTGACTTACAGCAGACCCATAAATATCTGGAAGCAAAAATTACCGGTCAGCCAAGCCGGGGTGAAAACCGTATTACCGACATCAAGCAAATCATCAATGTGCTGCAAATGTGTTATCGCTCTTTATGCAGCAATAAGATGGCGGTCATAGCCGATGGTCTGCTGCAAGACACTATAGTGCGCTGTCGCTGCTTTGGCCTGCAGCTGAGTCAGCTCGATATTCGCCAAGACAGTGACAAACATGCCCAGGTACTGGCGGAGATCAGCCAATATCTGGAGTTGGGCGATTACTGTGCCTGGGATGAGCAGACCAAGCTGGCGTTTTTAGCCAAAGAGTTGGCCAATCCGCGACCTTTGTTGCCCCGCCATTGGCAGCCGTCTGAGCAAACCCAAGAAGTGCTCGATACCTTCAAGGTGATTGCCGACAACCACGCCGATAACTTTGGCATCTATATTATTTCCATGGCCCGTCAGGCTTCCGATGTGCTGGCGGTGAAGTTGCTGTTAAAAGAGGCTGGCTGTGCGTTCAATATGCCGGTGGCGCCTCTGTTTGAAACTTTGGACGACCTTAATCGCGCCCCCGAGGTGATGCGCACTCTCTATGATAATGAGGTTTACCGCGCCGTGATGGGTGAGCAGCAATATGTGATGATAGGCTACTCCGACTCGGCCAAGGACGCCGGCATGATGGCGGCAGGCTGGGCCCAGTACAGCGCCATGGAATCCCTGGTTACCCTAAGCGATGACTGTGATATTGAGCTGGTACTCTTTCATGGCCGTGGCGGCACGGTGGGCCGTGGCGGCGCACCGGCGGCTCAAGCCCTGCGCTCGCAACCGCCGGGCAGTTTGAAAAATGGCCTGCGGGTGACCGAGCAGGGAGAAATGATCCGTTTTAAATACGGTCTTGCCAGTGTCGCCAAGCAAAGCCTGCACCTGTATGTGGGCGCCGTGCTTGAGGGCAATCTATTGCCTCCGCCGCAACCCGAGCCGCAGTGGCGCGAGGTCATGGCGGTAATAAGCGAGAAGTCCTGCGAACATTATCGCGCCATAGTGCGTGGCAATAAGGATTTCGTTCCTTATTTCCGCAGCGCTACACCTGAGCAGGAGCTGGGTAAACTGCCCCTTGGCTCACGACCTGCAAAACGTAATCCGGACGGTGGCGTAGAAAGCCTAAGAGCGATCCCCTGGATATTCGCCTGGTCGCAAAACCGGTTAATGCTGCCCGCCTGGTTGGGCGCTTATCAGGGATTGGCGGCAGCCATAGAGGAATTTGGTGAGCAACACCTGGCATTGATGAGCCAGCAATGGCCCTTTTTCCGCACCCGTTTGGAAATGCTGGAAATGGTGTTTTGTAAAGCCGACAGCTGGCTTAGCGCCTATTATGACCAACGCCTGGTGGCGTCGCATCTGCAACCCCTAGGTGAGCAACTGCGCAGTGAGCTGGCACAGGCCACGGCGCTTATCAAGGAGTTGAGCCCTGAGCATACCTTGCTCGGTCATCAGCCCTGGATCCGCGAGTCCATTGCCCTGCGCAATCCCTATACCGATCCCTTGAATGTGCTTCAGGTTGAGCTATTAAAGCGGGTGCGCGCCGGTGGCTCGGTGGCTTTGGATAATGCTTTGATGATCACCATGGCCGGTATCGCCGCCGGGATGCGTAATACCGGCTAAGTTAGTGTAAAGTAGCGCTAATGCGGGCCAGGTTGCCGCGTTAGCGCCACTAGGTTACTATCGCCATAAACTGCTAAACAAAAGGACAGCTTGTGTGTCCAACCCCCATGCTTGAAAGTATCAAGCAACAGCGCGGCATTATTAGCGCACAGCAATTTGAAAATCTCAGCCAGCTGCTGGGAAATAATCACAAAGACACCGCACAGTGGCTGTTAACCCAGATACAGCCCTGGGCAGTCGCGCCCGTTTCCCAGTTTCAGGTGGCGGCTTTGGTGCATGCCCGCAATCATCAGGGTGAAGAGTTCTACGCCGCCGGAGTCAATGTTGAGTTGCCCCATTGCGGGTTAGAGAGCGCCGTGCATGCGGAGCAAACCGCGCTGCATAATGCCTGGCTCAATGACGCCTGTGAGCTTCTGCACTTGTACGTCAGTGCCACGCCTTGTGGCTATTGTCGCCAGTTTATCAAGGAGTTTTGTGCCGATACTGGACTTGCAATCAGTATTGGTGAGGTTGAGGCGACGCTGAGCGAGTTATTACCTCTGGCGTTTGGGCCAAACGATCTAGGAGTAAGTGAACGTATCTTGGCTGAGCAAAAAGGCAATTGTTGCGGTCTTGGTAAATGTGATGATGTCGAGCAACTGCAGCAGCAATTGCATCGGCATCTGCAGCTCAGTTATGCGCCCTACAGTGGTGGCCAGGCGGCCTTGATGTTAAGCATGGGCGAGCAGCATTTTTATGGCCGTTATATTGAAAATGCCGCCTTTAATCCCAGCTTCCATCCCTTGCTGGCGGCCTTTAGTCAGGTGGCGCTCTTGGGGCAGGGCATTGATTTTAAGGCCATAGACAGGGTGTCCCTCTGTGAGCTGGATAGCCTAAAGTCGCATCGGGACAGCACCGAGGCTATGGTGCGACGCTTAGCGCCGCAGGCCAGGTTTCAGTATCACTGTGCCAATAGTAGCGCCGCCGCAGCCAGTACCTGAGTGATGGCGCGCTGCTCTATCGCGGCAATATCCACTGCCGGGATCTCCTGATCGCAACGATTCACCAGCACCCCGGCGATACAACCGGCGCGCAGCCCTAAGGCGCTGCACATGGTCAGCAGGGTGGCCGATTCCATTTCATAGTTCATTACTTTAAGGGCTTGCCACTGTGCCATGCTGCCTTGCAGGTGCTGAGGCACATAGCCGCTGTGGGTGTCGTAGCGCTCCTGACCCGGGTAGAAGGTATCGCTTGAGGCGGTAATGCCGATATGGTGTGCTTCCTTGCTTTGCTCGCAGGCAGCGACTAAGGCGGCGGTGGCTCTAAAGTCGGCAACCGCGGGGTAGCTGGGGGGAGCAAAGTGGTGCGAGGCACCATCGAGGCGTACCGAGGCATGGGTAATAAGCAACTCGCCGACCTTAATATGGGGCTGAATGGCGCCCGTGGTGCCGACGCGTAAAAAGGTATCGACCCCCAGTTGCGCCAGCTCTTCAACGGCAATGGAAGTTGACGGGCCGCCGATACCTGTGGAGCAGACCACCACACTGCGGCCGTTTAATTCGCCAAGATAAACATGGAATTCGCGATGCTGCGCCAGACATTGATGATTATCCAGTTGCTGCGCTATTACTGCGGCCCGCTCAGGAGCGCCGGGAATAATAGCCAGGGTGGCGCCGTTTAATTGATCTTTTGAAATGCCAAGGTGAAACATTGTTTTCATATTAACTCTCTGATCCCTATGCGTGTTAAGCGAGCAAGTAAGCCTATGCTGGCGCGCCGGGGCGTTTTTTATAAGGACATATGTCCGAATTTGCTCCTGTGCCCGCTTGCCAGCGCCGTAAATCTCAACTAGATGTTAAATAACATCATCAGAGGAGTTAGCGTATGGCCGTATCGTCAAATGCCACCAGTCATGGCGAGTTCGCTCGTTGTTTTGAATGTAATCGAATTAGCCCCTTGGCGCCACTGCATTGGTTAGCCCTGGCCTTTAACGATATGGCGCGGGCGCCGATTTTAAGCCTGATTTATGGTCTGGTTTTTACCCTGATCCCCGCCACCATTTTATTCTTTATTTATTCCAGTCAAACTCATTTGGTGATCTTGCCGGCAACCGTGGCCTTTGCCCTTGTGGGCCCGGCCTTTGCCGCCGGTCTTTATGATGTTGCCTGGGAGCTGGAAAAGGGTCATACCCCCACCTTATGGCACAGCCTTAAGTCCATGTTTCGTAACCCAGCCGGAGAGTGGGGCTTTGCGGTGCTGCTGATGGTGATCATGATAGTCTGGATGCGTTTAGCGGCGTTGGCGCATGCCCTGTATCCGAATACTGTGAACCCCAGCTTTGAAGAGTTAAGCGCGTTTTTAACCTTAGGCAGTATTATAGGTGGGGTCTTGCTGGTAACCGTGTTTGCCATTTCCGCCTTTACCCCACAGATCATGATGGAGCGCCGGGTGGATTTGATGACCGCCGTGGTCAGTTCCATGCATGCAGTACGCAATAATATTGCCGCCATGGTGGTTTGGTGTATCTGTATTGTCTGTTTAATTTTACTTGGCTTTCTGACCGGCGCCGCCGGCTTTATCGTAATTATGCCCTGGCTGAGTTATGCCAGTTGGCACGGTTACATCGCTACCATTAAAACCAAGCGCCCCCGTAGTTACGAGTAGACGAATTCGCTTATCGGCTGGCTTATGCAGCATTTATGCATAGCCAGTCACCTTCCCCAGTTACGCCTGTTCGCTTGGGTTTGACTTCTGCGCTCGGCTTGTATATTGATCCTGTATTGGTGCCGATTTAACGCCGATGTGAAATTGATAAATAAATAAAAATCAATGTCTTATGTGTTGGTTTTTATTTTCCTGAGCGTGCTAAGGAAAATCCTTGAGGCGCTCTGGAGTCATTTTCATCGACACCGGCGGTAAATCGAAAAACTGCATAAATATTGAGGAGATAGCATGACCGCTAAGTGGCAAGACTTTCGAACTAAGGTAGCACAGTGCTTGTGTCCACCGGGTAATGGTGTATTTACGGTAAACACGGCGCAGGAGCGCAAGGCGGCATTGCAACAGAAGCTTTATGGTCAAACCGACAATATTGAAGCTCTGTGGCAAGCGTCTCTCGATGGTCTGCAAACGACCGAGCACAAGGCGGTGATGCTGGGGATCAGCTCAGACTGTGGCGGCGGTATTTTGCGTGGCGCCAACTGGGGTCCGCTATTTTTACGCAACACCCTGATTGAACAACAGCCTCAGGCGAAAGCCTTTGATTTGGGCGATGTGCGTGTCATTCCGCATCTGTTGCACGACAAATATTTGAACGAAGGCACCATCAGCAACTGTCAAAAGGCCCTCTATGCGGATACCGACAGTGAGTACCATGTAAGCCCATTATCCATCACCGAGGACGTGTGCACCGACTTTTATGCTAACTTCCCAGAAAAGGGGATCTTCGGTATCGGTGGCGACCACTCAATCAGCTATCCTTTGACCAAGGCGTACCTAAAAGCCAAGCGCGAGCAGGGCAAGAAGGTAGCCATCATTCACTTCGATGCCCACACAGATCTTTTGGTAGAGCGATTGGGTATCGATTTGTGCTTCGGCTCTTGGTGCACCCATATCCTTGAGTACTTGCCAAGCCCGGCGCATTTGATCCAATTCGGGATCCGTTCAAGTGGCAAGCCTAAATCCCATTGGGAAGGCACTTTTGGCGTGAAGCAACACTGGGCTCACGAAATCAATGAGCGCGGCACAGATGCGGTAGTCGCCGAAGTATTGGCTCAGCTACGTGCTGATGGCGTTGATGAGCTTTATGTCAGTTTTGATATTGATGCCCTGGACTCGGAATTTGCCTCGGCCACCGGCACACCGGAAAAAGACGGTCTTAATCCACAACAGGCATTGGATATTCTTGGCGCACTGGCCGCCGAGTTCCCCATTACCGGCGCCGATATGATGGAGATTGCTCCTTTCACCGACAGCTCGTTAGAGGGTAAGTCGAGCTCGGAAACAACGTTGCGTGAAGGTGCAAAAATCTCGGCATTCTTGCTTGAACAAATGAATAAATAAGCTTGATTTTCCTGAGAAATCAGCAATAAAAAGAGCGCATTAGCGCTCTTTTTTGTGGCCGCTTTGTGGCAATATAAACAAGTGTCAGCATAAAATTTTGCGAGTGTTTCTATGATCTACCCCTTCTTTCACCTTTACAGCCTGACTCCCCGAGCCTTGTTACTGAGCGCCAGTGCTTTGATTATGTCCTTTATGCCTTACCAGGCATGGGCGCAAACTCAGGTCTTGGTCGGCGGCGGTCTACAGGTATGCTCATCTATGACGCCCGACCATTGTCAACAAAGTCGTGAAGGCGGTAAAACTCACACTCGCTATCTAGTGGACGATAAGGCCCTGACTCGTCTGGAGACACACTGGCCATCTCAGTATCAGGCGCAAAAAGAAAAAACGGTAGAGGCGCTTAAAGCACTTGTTAGCGAGCAAGCGATGACGCAGGAGCAATTACTAGCGCTTTGGTATCAACAAGACCCTCAGGCTCAGCTTTTGGCTCGTCCCCTTTATTATTATGTACTCGATACCCTGGAGTTGGCTGAGCCTTCTCAGAAAGTGCGCCTCGATACCCACGTAAATAGCCATGAGGCTACTGGGGATATACTTGCCTTTATGCAGAGCTCAATTAGCGTTGCTGCGGGGCAACAGGCGCAGCCACCTCAGGTGCTGATGCTAACTAGCGCCAGTCGCGACCCCTATGCCAGTGCCGATTACTACCAGCAATTACTGGCATCAAAGAGCATAGACGGTCAATGGTTGCCTTTAACACCTGCGCTGGCCAAGGCGCTTAGCCAGGGGCGCTGCGATAAGCTCAACGAATTTCGCCAACAAGCACTGATCTTTGACAGAGCGCGGGTGTACCCTGAGCGTATCGCCGAGGAGCAGGCACTGTGCAGCCAAGGAGTCGAGGCTCTGACAGCCCAGATAGAGGCAGCAAGTGCGGTATTTTTTAATGACGGCGATCAAGCGCTTGCCAGCGCGGTGCTGTATGACGAGCAGGGCAAGGAATATCCTTGGACTGAAGCCTTGCGCACCCGCCCGGTTATTCTTGCTAATGGCACTGGCAGTGCAATACAAAGTGGCGGTAGTAACGCCAAGGGGGCCGTGGCCATGATCACCGGCGGCGATGCCTTTGCTGCCCTTGAAAACAAGGTAGAACTTGCGACCAAGCCAACCAGTTTGCCTTCTGGCTATGCAGCCATCAGCTATGAGCCCGAAGGGGGCCTGGGAACCTTTAACTACGGGGTGCTGGATACGCAATTTAGCGATGACAACCGCAGCCTGCGCTTGCATAGCCTGTTATATGGGGCCGGGCAACTGGCCGGTTACGGCATAGATGCCGGCAGCGCCTTGGTGGTTATTACATCCGGTCAGGACAATATAGGAACCGTGCTTGGTGAGGCGGGGGTTGTTAAGATCCAGCCCCTGGACACACGCAGCTTTCGTTACAGCTATTATCCGAGTGGCGTGCGTTTGACGTTAGAGCAGCAGCAATGGCGCTTAGCCACCGATACAAAGGCCATAGAGGTCAAGGGCCCAGACGCTCAGGCACTGCCACAAATGCGCTTTGGCGATATCCTCTATGATGGCAAGTTGCGCAGCCTGACTCAGGCCATGTGTTTATCAAACAGCAAGATGGCCTTGGCCACGCAATATACTCGCGGTCAGTATTGGGATTTTACCCTGCGCAGCGATCAGCAAACCCGTATGCTGAATACCGATATTCGTGCCAACGCCTGTGCCATCGAAGGGCTTATTATCGAATTTGCACCACGGAATTAGTGTTTTATCAGCTAATTATTGATGACGGGCTTGCGTCTACTTGGTAGCGTGATACTTTTACAATATAAACGCTTACCAGGAGTGGTTGATGTTTGCAGCAATTGCATACTTGGTGTTGGCCGTGATCTTATGCACCACGGCTTGGATGATAAGGCTTCCCTATATCGCAATCTTTTTTTATTGGAGTGCGTTGTCCTTATTTTTGGTGTCTCTGGCTTATATTGCCAACGCCGGGAAGGTTTTCCGTAAGCGTCAAAACGGCACTATTCCCTGGTATATCCGCTGGGCCTTTATCCCCTTTTTGCTGGGGGCGCAACTTTATAACGCCTGGCAGCGACGCAATGATAAGGTGCCGCCCATTCAGGAAGTCGAGCCCGGTTTATTCCTCGCCTGCCGACTTTTCCCGCCCGATGTTGATACCCTAAAACATGAAAACGTCACCGCCATTTTAGATGCCACCTGTGAATTTGATGGCCTGGACTGGACGGTAATGGGCGAGCATATCAGTTATTTAAATATTCCGGTTTTGGATCATGCCGCGCCAAACAGGGCGCAGTTGCGCCAGGCCATTAACTGGATCCATCATCACCGTAAGCGCAAACGTAACGTCGTAGTACACTGTGCTTTAGGCCGTGGCCGCTCTGTGCTGGTGATGGCCGCCTACTTGCTGGCCAAGGAGCCTGATGCGGATGTCGATGAGGTGTTAGAGCGCATTCAGGAAACCCGGGAAACCGCCAATTTAAACCGCTTCCAGCGTAAAGCGCTGAAGAAAATGCACCAGCGCGGCGAGTTGGTGGTGCGCAACCGCGTTTGCCTTATTGCCAATCCGGTATCCGGGCGCAAGCTGTGGGCAGATAAAAAGCACGACATCATGTCCAGCCTCAACAGCTATTTTGATATGTCGATAAAAACCACCACGGAAACTAAAAATGGCACGGACTTAGCGCGTGAGGCCATGGCTGAGCATCCCGATATGATCATCGCCTGTGGCGGCGATGGCACCATAGCCGAGGTGGCTTCGGTTACGGTTAATACCGATGTGGCGCTGGGGATTATTCCCTTAGGCACGGCTAATGCCTTAGCCCATGTGCTGATGGGCATTGAAAGCAAGGCCTTTGGCGTGCAAAAGGCGCTGGACGTATTGATCAGCGGCGATGTAAAGGCCATGGACACAGCCACTTGTAATGACGAGCTGGTACTGCTTTTGGTGGGCATAGGTTTTGAGCACAAGATGATAGAGTCGGCGCACCGTGAAGCTAAGAACAACAGTGGTCAGTTTGCCTATTTGCAGGGCTTTTGGCAGGCGCTCAGCGAACATAAGGCCAAGGACTACACGCTTACTCTGGATGATATGCCGGCACAGGAAATTCACACCAATAGCATGATCATTGCCAATGCGGCGCCTGTCTTTACTTTATTGGCGCAAGGGCAGGGTCAACCGGAGCATGACGATGGCCTGCTCGATGTAAACTGGCTGGAGCCGACTAAAAATTCCAATGTGAATGTGCTCAGTATCGCCGAGCTGGCATTTAACAGTGTGGCGCAGACCCAGCTCGACCGACATGCACACCACACTCACGCCAGGCGGGTAGCGGTGAGTTGTGCTGAGGGCATAGACTATGTTATCGACGGTGAAACCCGTCAGGCAGAGTCATTGGAAATTAGGGTGCAACCGGCATCATTAAAAGTGATGGTACCGAGTAAGCCTTAGGTAAGTTATAGATGAAGCCCTGGCTTAAAGCGGGCATTAGATTTGTGCGCGGATAGATGGGCTCGCGCCCATGCTTTGCTTGATGCGGCAACAGTGCCAAGGTGCTTGCCGAAGCCGGCAAGCACAGTATGAGTATCACTTTGCTATTAAAAGCCGCATTTAGGCCCTTATTGTGCGTCGATTTGCTGCTCTGGGGCTGCGTCTGCGAATGCTTTAAGGGTATTACAATGCTGGTAAACTGCCATGATCTTCGGGTAGTTATCCATGGGTACCTTAAAGCGCAGGGCGTTAAATACCTGAGGTACTAAACATACATCGGCCAGGCTCGGCTGCTCGCCACAGCAAAACTGTGTGTCGCCAAGCAGTTGTTCAACCTTGTCGAAGCCGGTGATGATCCAGTCTTGATACCACTTTGTTTTTTGCTCATCGCTCACACCCAGCTCATTACTCAGGTATTTCAAAACGCGCAGGTTATTAAGCGGATGAATGTCCACGGCAATGGCATAGGCCAGGTTGCGAATTTGTGCGCGCTGCCAGGCATCGCCACTGAGCAGAGGGGCCTGCTCTGTGGTTTCATCCAGCCACTCAAGAATGGCCAGAGATTGTGCCAGCACGCCTTGCTCCGTCTCTACCGCCGGCAATAAGCCTTGCGGGTTTTTGCCGAGATACGCTTCGCCTTCTTGCTCAGACTTAAGCAGGTTAACCGGTACTAATTCGTGATCGACGTTTTTCAGATTCAGGGCGATACGCACCCGATAAGCCGCCGAAGAGCGAAAATAGCTATATAATTTCATTACTTAGCTCCGTTAAAGTGCTTTTTGATGCCTTTCCAGCAATCCAGGTAGTCGCCTTGACGCTCCTGACCCTCGAGTGCGTATTTGGTCGGCGCTATGATGTAGCGAGACTCAAACATAAAGGCAAGTGTGTCTTCGTAGCGTACCGGCTCAAGCTCAGCATTGCTAGCCTTTTCAAATACTTCAGCTTCTGGACCATGAGGCGACATACAGTTGTGCAGGCTTGAACCGCCAGGCACAAAGCCCGCTTCTTTGGCATCGTACACACCTTTGATCAGACCCATAAACTCGCTCATGATGTTGCGATGGTAATAAGGTGGGCGGAAGGTGTGCTCGGCAACCATCCAGCGCTCAGGGAAGATCACGAAATCAACGTTGGCCACGCCTGGGGTGCCCGACGGTGAGGTCAATACGGTGAAAATTGATGGATCCGGGTGATCATAGCTCACCGTGTTCATCACATTGAAGCGCGCCAGGTCGTACTTGTACGGGGCACTGTTACCTGTCCAGGCGACAACGTCTAGTGGTGAGTGCTTGATATCGGCGCGATAAAGCTGACCGCTGAATTTAGCCACGATCTCGAAGTCGCCTTCGATGTCTTCAAATGCGGCAACCGGGTATTGGAAGTCACGGTCGTTGGCGTAACCATTGGCGCCCACTGGACCACGCTCAGGCAAAATATATGGGTTGCCGTAGTTTTCACAGATATAACCACGTACCGGGCCATCCGGTAGTTCTACAGAGAACTTCATACCGCGCGGGATCACCGCAATTTCACCGGCGCCGATCTCTAAAATACCGCACTCGGTTTTCAGGCGCAGAAGTCCTTGTTGTGGCACAAACAGCATTTCACCGTCGGCATTGTAGAAGTAACGACCTTCCATAGACTGGTTAGCCACATAAATATGAATACCAATACCGGCTTGACCATTCACACTGCCATTGGCGGCCATGGTCACCAGACCGTCGATAAAGTCGGTTGCCTGCTCGGGGATAGCAACCGGATTCCAACGCAACATGGTTGGCGGCGTTGGCACTTCGGTAATAGGGGCTGAGCGCAGCAGGCCATTGTCCATTAACTCGTAATCGCCTTGAATTACTGAAGGGCGAATGCGGTATAGCCAGGTACGGCGGTTTTCGCCACGAGGCGCGGTAAAGGCGGTGCTGGAAAATTGCTCCGCGTACAGGCCGTAGTTTACTTTTTGTGGGCTGAACTGGCCGATAGGCAGGGCATTCTCAAGGGCTTCGGTTTCAAATTCGTTACCAAAACCTGTCATATATTCAAGGCTGTTATTTGTCATGGTGTCACTCCTGTTGTATTGTGTTTGAAGATACTCTCATGTGAGACTAATTTCAAATCCCATCTCTAATTCGGGTGTAAGAAATTATTTACGTTAACTTAAGGTAAGCAGACTATGGCTTTTAAGCTGGACACCTTTATTCCTTATTTGATGACTTTAAGTGGCGCCAAGGTGAGCGAGGCCTTTGCCCAGGTCTATGGGGGGCAATTGACCAACCCGCAATGGCGCATCGTTTGCCATCTGGCTCAGACCGAAGAGGGCCTAACATCAAGGCAGTTATGCGATACGGCCATGTTGGATAAATCAACGGCCTCGCGGGCGATTAATGAATTAGAGCAGCTTGATTGGCTAACAGTGAGTGCCTGTGCCAAGGATAAACGGGCCAAACAGGTGCGTTTAAGTGAGCAGGGCAGACAGCAATTTAATGCCTTGATCCCAGAGGCTTTGCTCTGGCAGCAGGAACTGCTGGCGGGATTTTCTGAGCAGGAAAAGGCACTGCTGGTGGATTTATTGCGCCGCCTGGAGCTGCGCGCCGCAGATATAAAAAAGGCCCATCAGTAGGGATGGGCCTTGGCTTAACTTTGCGCCAGGCGCAAATTTGCGTTAAAGGTTATTAGAAGGTGTAACGAACACCGATACGCATTTCCCACAGTGACGCATCGCGTTGAACTGCGGTATTTACGTTGTTGGCGTTGAAGTTATGATAAACGTACTGGCCATTTTCGTTGATGCTGGCACCTACTAGACGGTTACCTACGAATGAACCTTTTTCGTATGTACCCCAGTCGTCGTTAAGCAGGTTAGTCAGGTTATCGATAACGAAGAAGGCTTCGCCCTTATGACCGTCCATAAAGCCAGGAAGCTCTTGGCTTACTTTTAAGTCGAACTTAACAAACCAATCGGCGTTTTCTGAGTTACGGCCTGTGATAGAGCCGCGCTTCAGATTTTCTTCTTCGATAAAGGCATTGAATGCTGCCAGATCGAAGTTCTCGCCGTAAACTACGTTAGGATCGTTCTCAAGTGGAATGTAAAGTAACTGACGGCCGCCATTGGCGTTTTCGTCACCCCACAAGGCATCGCCTTGGGCACCCGTGCCTCTATCGCTACCCGCGAAGGTGTAGCTGTAAGGCAGGCCTTCACTTGCTTGACCGAATAGGCTAAAGCGCGTCGCATAACCATCGATAAACTCATGGGTATAGCCAAGGTTTAAAGTGAAGCGGTGCGGCACATTGTAGTCCGAAGTATGTGAACCCGGGTTGCCAGGGTTGGTTGTTGCCAGGTTGCCATAGTTAGAGCCGGCTACCGAGCTGGTCATTGGGTTTACGTCTTCAGAGTCGGTGTAAGAATACGCGAAGCTGAAGTCGATACCATTGTCATACTTCTTGCTGATGGCAGCAGAAAGTACAGTGGCTTCACCATCATCACTGCCTACGTTGGTAAGCATGTATTCGCCATCACGGCCTTCAAGTGATTCATAGATAGGACGACCGTCAAAGGTAGTGTCACCACTGTCTTTTAGTGCCAGGTCCGTAAGAATCGCAGAGTCTTGCTTACGTGAATGTAATAGATCTACGCTTAGCACGTAATCGCTTTCGAACGTGTATGTTGCACCGATTGAGTATTTCCACTCAGAAGGTACTTCGAAGTTAGGGTCGATCACGTTAACTGTGCCATCGCCCTGACCGATAGGCGTATTGGCAACCTGATCATACTGGGCTTGAGGGATATCGTAACCCGGTGTGCCGCCATCGAAGTTGGTCATTGCTGTGTTGAACAGGTCAACATTGCTTAAACGGGTGTAGATATTGGTTACACCGTCGTTTGAGTAGGCATTCGATACCCATACGTTCGGGTTACCACCAGAGAACAGACCTACACCGGCACGCACTTCAAGGGCTTCATCTACAAACCAGTTAAAGCCAACGCGTGGCTGAATCAGGTCAATACCATCTAGGTTTTGCTGGTTAGAGAAACCGTAACGATTCTCGAAGTTAGCATTGTAGTTCGGGTTATCGTCACTGGTGTATTTGTCGTAACGAACACCAAAGGTCAAGGTTGCATCCAGGTCGCTAAATGCATACTCGTCCTGAATGTAGAAGGTGTGCTGAGCGAATGAGAATTTCGCTGCTGCGTCCGCTGGGTTGTTGGTACCGGCCGAGTTATTGTACTCAATGCGATTAGCTAGACCCGCTTCAAAGTCATCGATTGAGCTGAAACGGAACTCACCCTGAGTATGCTGCATAAACATGTTGAATACGTCGATTTCTTCGTACTCATAACCACCTGTTAGGGTGTGCTGGTCAAGGTAATAAGTACCCGCTAGCTTGAAGGTAGTGGTTTCGTAGTTAAGGTCATTTGAATGACGTGAGTCATCCGGACCAATGTAAACCGTACCACCATCGGCAGTATTGATTTGGAATTCACCAAAACCAGAGGCTGCGTCAAGAGATTCTACGCGCGCGTCCAGCTCAGACTTACCGATACGTACTTCGGTTGAGAAGCTGTCGTTCCAGTCCGAGTATAATGAACCTATGATAGAGGTGAACTCGGCACCTTGCTCATAGTAGTGGCTGTTTAGCGATAAACGCGTGCTGCCAGTATCTGATTGTGACAGGGTAAAACCGTCGTTATAGTTGTATACCAAGCTGGCACGGTGATCATCATTGATGTTCCAATCTAGTTTAACCAAGATTTTTTCATCATCTACCGGCGCACTCGCAGGTGTAGTACCGGCGTCATAGTTGTACACGCGTTGGCTGATTTCTTGGATACGTGCCACGTCAGCAGCGCTTACACTGCCTGTGTCCAGGGCGCCATAGTTAAACTGGGCAACACCTTCAAGCTTCTCGTAAGAAGTGAATAGGAAGAGCTTGTCTTCTAATAGCGGCAGACCTACGTTGAAGCCGTAGCGCTTCTCGTTGTAGTCACCATTGTCGTATTCTTTACCATCGACTTCGTCACCCTTCATTGAATCATTGGTGTAGTCGAAGAATACGCCGCCGTGGATTTCGTTAGTACCAGACTTGGTTACCGCGTTGATGTTACAAGCGGTAAAGCCACCGTATTGAACATCGAAAGGCGCCATCTCAACGGCAACCTGCTCGATTGATCGAATGAGAAAGGCGGGCGTACCGTTGGGTAACCGTTTGAACTTAAACCGAAGTTGTCGTTCATGCGCACGCCGTCAAGGGTTAAGCTGTTGTAGCGTGGGTTAGCACCACCACAGTGGATAGCATCACGGCTTTCGTCTACGTATACGCGCGGGTCGATACGAACGATATCTTTAATGTCACGGTTGATGGCCGGTGCCGTTTCCAGGTCTTCTTGAGTGAAGGTAGCGGTTGGGCCGGTACCGCCAGAAAATGAACTAATAGGACGACCGGTTACTACGATCTGTTCCATATCGGTTTTTGCTTGTAGCTGTACGGTTACCGGGTATTCTTTACCCAGAGACAGCTGTACGTTTTCGATCAACTGATCTTCGAACTTATCAGAGTCGATGATTACGTTGTAAGGACCACCTACGCGCAGACCCTTGGCACTGAAGTAGCCAGCGTCGTTAACAACGGCGGTTTTAGATGAGCCCGTTGGTAGGTGGATAATGGTCACCACAGTGCCAGCAGCAGGGTTGCCGGCAGGGCCAGTGATCTGACCTTTAATTGATGATGACGTTTCGTTTGCAAAAGCACCAGTGGATACACCCATGGTTGCTGCAATAGCAGCAGAGATGGCCGTTTTCCTAAGTTGCATTTTCATGTTGTTGTTTCCCGTGTTAAGTTTATCTAGTTAAACAATTCATTATCATCGGCCGTAAAGCTTGGGCCGAAAGTTATTTTTGTGCGGCTAGGCCGCGGTTCCTTGGTATAACTGGTTTAACAGCGCCGCCAGACGTAAGCCGCCGCGACGCAGTTGTTGTTCTACTACTGCCTGGTATTGATAGACATACTCGTATCCTAACTGCTCATTGCCCTGGGCATAGATGCTAGTTGCCAGTTGATGCGACTCCAGTAGCCAGGCTTTTACGTCAACGTTTTTATTTTGCGTGACTTGACTTTGGGTACAGCATATAAAATCTTTGTATTCAGAATATGACAATTGTTGATGCGCGATTAGTTGTGTGTCCCAAAGGCGATGTAAATTGGTCACTTGCGAGAAAAATTCGACATTAATGCGATTGCCGCCACGGTCGGCGCTGCGGCCTACATGAAGGGGCTGATGAATATCGCCAATAAGGTGAATTAAAAAACGTAAATAAAATTGTTTGTCGGCGGCACTGGTATCCGCTTTGCTTAGCGCCGATATGGCGGTGAGAATAGCGCTGTAGGCATCTTTTATATCGGCCTTGTCGCTATGGGCTTGATGCTCTGTATTTAAAAATGCTTGCTGCGAGTCGATATTAATAAAGTGCCAGCGTGATGACTGACGTTGCCAAAATTGACCGGGAGCAGAGCGCATTTCATCGGCCCAGGTGCTGGCTCTTGCCAAACTCTGTCCTTCTAAAATAGCCATGACCTCGGCTTTTGCTTCGGCGCTTAAATGTTGCTCGGCGATGGCACCAATAATACGGTGACCATTTGCGCCCCAGGCCCATGCCTGGTTGCTAAAACTTATCCCAAAAGTTGTGCCCATCATCAAAACTGCTATTAGAGCGGCTTTAAATGAGCGGCGAATCAGCTGTAAATCCATTGTTGTTTTCACGTTGCATAGTTGCCCTGTGAGTTAAATTTTCCGAGTTTTTACAGTGAAAGAAAAGGACTTAAGGGGATTCATAATTACTTGTTAATAAACCTATTAAAACAATAGGTTACAATCTATGAATAAAATTACCTGTTGCAATAAGTAATAATAACTGGTGAAATGTCGGCAACGCAATTTCAATAAGCTATAAAGTCCGTTGCAATCGATCAAACGCTGGCGTGACAGCGCGCTGATATTAACAACTATTACCATTGTTGGTTTAATTAGTTATCTTGTCGGTCAGTATCGTCTGAATGCCCACTTGCCTCAGCTCGAATCCGTGCTTTCCACCTCATATAGCTGTAACACCTTGAGTGTCGGGAATAAAACCAGACTGACTCTGTTTGCGCCCAGTCAATCCCTAGCCAGTGAACTGGCACAGCAACTTTGTGTCGATGAGGTGGTATCAAAACAATACGGTGAGGTCTTTGCTTATTGGAGCGGCTCGTCTCAATACGAGGTGCATTTTCTTGGTAAGGGCCTGGCGCACCTGATTTTGGCCAAGGACAATATGATCCACGCCTTTGATGCCCGCAATACCTATGGCTATACGCCGCTGATTGGTTACCCCAGTTACACAGCTTACTTTATTGCCAGTCATGAAAAGCCAAAATTAGAGAAAGCGTATTTTCTCGATAAGCGTATCGGTCTAATTGACTATCCCACCAGTCGCTCGGGGCATATTATCCCCAAACAGGTATTTAAGGATTTGGATCTTAACCTTGATAGCCTGGATATCACTTTTGTGAACTCCCATGATGCGCTGCGTGACAAGCTAGCGCAGGGCGAATTGGATATTATCTCTTCTTACTGGCAGCAATCGGACCATCAGCGTTTTTCCGAGAACTATATCACCGCCATTGGCAGCAATATCAGCGGTAGTCACTGGTATCTTAAACGGGCTGCGGATAATCCTGATCTTGCCTGTGCCATTCAAACCAGGTTGATGACCCTGGCACAAGGGCGTGAGTCCAGTTATTTTAATGGCGCCAAACCCTATTGGCTGTGCCAACAAGGCGGTGGTCAATATTTAGGAGCGGGGCAATGAGTACCAGACGCTTAGTGGTGTCGCTGTTGCGCCGACGTTTTGCCAATCGCAGTTTTAACGCGCAAAAGGCGATCACCTTGTTTGCGCTCGGAACCTTATTTATCAGTATGCTGGCCTATTACCTGGGCGCTTTGGGCAGCTGGCAGCAAGGCCAGGCACAGGCATTGGCGCAGTTGAAAACACGTATCGCTTTAGATAGCAGCCATATTGGCTTGGCGTACCCTTTATTAGAAGTGCCCGCCGATGTTGAGCTTACCCAAGCCTACATAGAGAAACTGAACACGCATTTGCAGGCTCAGGATTACCCGCTGCAATTACAACAAATAGGCACAACGACCATCAACTCTGCGGTGGCGCCAAAGCACTTATTGTTGCAGCGCCCCGGAGCAGGTGAGCTGAGTATAGGATATTCATTGATGCCCATGCCGTTGCATCATGGGCTTAGCGTTTTACCCCTGTTGTTGAGTATCTTGGCGGCCTTATTTATTTGGCCCTGGTTTAAGGCCATGGAGGTTAAGTTGCAGGTGTTGGCCGAGAAGCCAGAAATTAGGGTGGAGAAAAAGAGCCTGTTATTAGACTTGGCCGATAAAAGTATACGTTATGGCGAACATGGGATGCGTGTGACCCTGGCCAACAAGCCGCTGTGCTTTTATTTAGCATTGTTAGAGTTTGCCATAGAGCACCCTACTGTGACCCTGAATCAAAATAAAGATGTGCCGGCTGAGCTATTGGATTTGGCGCACAAGTATTTCTCACGCCTGATTGAATTAGGCCACACCATTCGTAAGCGTCCGAACTTCAGCAATAGCCTGGAGAAAACCCTGAGCGAGATCCGCGCTGCGTTAGACGAAGCCTTCACCGAGGACGGGGAGCAAAAAGACCCTTACTTCCCGCCTAAAGCCCATGGTGAAGGGTCACGCTCGCGGGTCCATCACTATGGGCTTAGCATCACGGATACCTCGGCGTTTGAGGTTATCGGCAAGTAAAGGCTGCGGGCACCTCAATGGTGTCGAGCGGGCTGTGCTGTTGCACATAAGCGCTTAAAACGCTGGCATCGGCATCGCCGCTATCGACAAATCGCGGATCATTATTAAGCCTTGGATAGCCATCTCCACCGGCGGCATTGTAGCTGTTAATGCTCATGCGGTAGGTCTTGTCTGCCTTGATCGGCTCACCGTTAATACGTACCGACTTTAATGTAGCGCCGTCGCAGATGGCAGTAACATTGTTGAAATGAGCATAGGCGCCAGAGTCCGCCGGGTAGGCCGCTATTTTGCGAATATAGGCCAGCGCATCTTGGCCGCTAAAGTCGATATAACCGATGCGATTTTTAAACGGATGAACGCGCAGGATATCCTTATAGTTAATTTCACCGGCGACGATGGAGTCGCGAATTCCGCCGCCACTGATCACCGCAAAATCGGCCTTTACATGCTGCTTTTGGGCTTCGGTGATCACCTGTGCCAGGTTGGTAGGCATAAAGCGCACCTTGTTGCGATCGCCCTCAAGACGCACCTGGGTACTTCCCAGGGTAACGCTTAGCTTGCTCTGACCCTTGGCTTGATAAGGGGCAAGGAAGTTCACCATGTTTTGGTCGGGCTCAATATAGTTGCCAACCCATTGGTCTTGCTTATCTTTTAGATTTACCGGATGAAGTTGATAGTTAAGCAGGGTTACTTGCTCACCTTCGATGGCAAAGCGCGCCTCACCGACATACTTGCCCCACTCATGGGCCTGCATAATCCAGATGCCGTTTTGCTTATCCGGCTGGCAAGCCATGCCCGGGCGATAATCTGCAACCGCAACATTGGTGTCTTGCATACACACGGGCTCTTGCGAGTGGCCGCCGACTATCATGTCTATGGCGCCAGGGGCCAGCTGTCGTGCCAGGGTCACGTCGCCCGGGGCATTAATGCCATGACCGGCATTAGTGTAATGGCCCATATGGGTTACGGCGATAATCACATCCGCTTGCTGGCGCTGTAAATCCGCCAAAATGGCATTGGTCGCCTTGGTGGGGTCGATAAAGTCGAAGGCACCGATAAAATCCGGGTTGGCGATTTTTGCCGTATCCGTGGTGGTAAGGCCTAACACGGCAATTTTAAGCCCTTGTTTATTGAGCATTACATAAGGCTGATAGGCATGCTTGCCATCGTCTTTATTTAAAATATTGGCGCTTAAGAGCGGGAAATTCGCCCATTTTTGTTGTTTAGCCAACACAGATAATGGATTATCGAACTCATGGTTGCCTATGGCCATAGCGTCATAGCCGAGCATGCTCATGGCTTTAAAATCCGGTTCTGCTTGTTGTAAGTCGGACTCGGGAATGCCGGTGTTGATATCGCCGCCGGAAAGCAAGATCACCGCGTCATTGCGTTCTTGTGCCTGGGCGCGTAATTGTGTCAGCAGCGTGGCGCGGGCGGCCATACCATATTCACCCTGAGCATTGGGCCAAAAACGGCCATGATGATCATTGGTATGCAAAACTGTGAGGTATTGGGTTTGGGCAGGCGCGTCTGGCGCGACATCCATGTTACTTGATTGTGTGCAGGCGCCGAGAAAAACGGCTGAAACTAAAAACAAAAGGCGCACGATACGATTCCCTTGAACGAATAAGTACGCCGATCTTAATGTAGTTTTATGAAGATTTCATTAGCATCAAAGGCTAATTAGGTTATTTACTCTAGCTTTTTACTCTGATGGTATGCGGCTATTGTCTTTTTCTTCAGTGATTTATGGTATTAACACTTTTTCGTACCGCCTGCTCGCGGCGCGCTAGTTCGGCCTTAGCGATACCCGCCTGTTGGTGATTTACACCTATCATCCAATTGAGGAAGCAAGCAGGGAGTTGTTTATAAGATTCGCCCTTATGTACACCAAAGTCGCAAATGACATTATTATTCTTGTTCATGGTCACTGTCGAAAAGTTGCTGAAATCATGCACACCATAGTAGGCAATTGTAGCGGGTTTGATAAGCTCAATTTGTTTTATAAATTTAAAGGTCTATAACTTTTTATTATAAAAGTTTAGGGTAAATGTAACCGCCGTTTACATTTAGGTATCAATTTGTTTTTGCGCTCAGTTAGTCGTGGAGAAAGGGGGCGGTGGGCGCTAAGGTAGGCGAAAAAGATAATCAAGGAATTTTTATGAAAGCTTCTCGCGCTGCAACACCTCTAGCAACCAGTGTGGTCACCGGCCTGACAATCGCTGCTGCAACCCTGGCCACACAGGCCCATGCCACCATAGTTGAGTTCCAAACCTCACAAGGCAGTTTCCAGGTCAATCTTTTCGACCAAAAAACGCCAACCACGGTAGCTAACTTTCTTGGTTATGTAGAGCGTGGCGACTATCAATCGACTTATGTTCACCGTTCGGTTGAGGACTTTATTATTCAAGGCGGTGCATACAGCTTTGACGGTCAGGCCGAAGCCATTGAAACGCAGGCACCCATTATCAATGAGCCGGTGTTTTCCAATGTGGCTGGCACCATAGCCATGGCTAAGGTTGGCGGCAAGGTAAACAGTGCGACCAGCCAGTGGTTTTTTAATATCGCTGACAACAGTGCCAATTTGGATCTGCAAAACGGCGGTTTCACCGTATTTGGTCAGGTTATCGGCGAGGGCATGAAGGTGGTCAATGCCATTAATGCACTGCAAACCTGTGGCGAGATCCCCATGCTGGATTACAGTGCAGAGCAATGTAGCCAAGGCGAAGATGCGGTGCGTGCCAACCTAGTGATGATCAACGATATTGTTGTTATTGATAACGACCCGAATTCGGCAATCGATCTGACCCCGGTTGAAAATACCCTGATCGATGAGGTTGAGCCCCAGTCGGACTCTGACTCCGGCGCCGCCTGGTGGTTTGCGCCGCTGGCTTTGTTAGTGGCATTACGTCGCCGCACTGTACGCTAAGAACGCGCTAATAAATAGTTAGATAAATCGCCAAACCAGCGTCAGCCACATGGCCAGAACCACCACGCAACCCGCTAAAAAGGTAAAATAGCGGCTGCGCAGGTGGTTTGTGCTTAGGTGGATGACGCTGTGAATGACTCTGGTTAAGACAAACAACCAGGCCAGGGCAACAAACGCATAACCCGAATTGTTGGTGGCAAGGGCACAGAGCACAGCCACATAAAACAGCACAGGGATTTCAAATTGATTGATAAAATTTCGTCCTGCGACCTGCACCGACTCTGGCGCTGAGCCGAGCTCCATGGTGGCAAACTGACGCATCTGTATTTGTTTCTTTTTCGCTGCCCCAAAGCGGCGGCGCCCCATTATTACCATCACTATCAAGGTCAGTAGCACCTGGGAAAACAGGGCAAGTATAAGCTGGCTGGTCACGTTAAGACTCCTTAGGTCTGCTATCAATTACTTACGTAGCTCATCATTCTAGCGGGCTAAATTATCATGCTCACGGCGTTGGAATTTTTATGTGTAGAATAACTACACAAGAAAAATTCCGACTTGTAATCACATCATTTATCCAGCGCTATCTCTGCTCACATATATAACTGTATTGGTATTAAATTCGCAAAAATACCATGTGGTTAGCATAGTTATTACAATTCTATGGCGAATAAGCAAACAAGATTTTCATAATCTGTTACAAACTTAGGTGTTTTTTTATTGCATTTTAAACGGTGATTTTTGATTATGAAGGGCAATATTCATCAATAAGATTCAGCATAATGAAGAAAACAATCGTCCTTAGCGCGCTAGCGCTGGCCGTGTTGGCTGGTTGCAGCGCAACCTCGACACCCACTAACACCGCAGTGAAACTTGTTCCAGACACATTGGTAGTAAGCCCTAACGATAAGCGTGCTTATGAAACGCTAAAACTCGATAACGAAATCGAGGTGATCCTGGTGTCTGATCCGAGTGCGGAAAAATCGGCGGCGGCCTTAAGTGTGGGTGTGGGCTTGTTAAATGACCCCATGACGCAGCAGGGCATGGCGCACTATTTGGAGCATATGCTGTTTCTTGGCACCGAGCGTTATCCTGATACCCAGGGTTACAGCGACTTTATGACCAAAAACGGCGGCGCCCATAATGCTTATACCTGGCTGGATATCACCAACTATATGTTCAAGGTGAATAACGATGCCTACGGCGAAGCTTTGGACCGTTTTAGCGACTTTTTTAAATCACCCAAGCTGTACCCGCAATATACAGACAAAGAGAAAAACGCGGTAAACGCTGAGTGGTCGATGCGCCGCGAAATGGACTTTTTCGGTCAGTTTAAACTGGCTCGTAAAATGATGGGTGAGCACCCGGCCAACCGCTTCCTTATCGGTAACTTGGAAACCCTGGGCGATAAAGAGGGCAGCTCGCTGCATCAGGAAACCGTAGACTTCTACAATACCTATTATTCGTCAAACATTATGAAGGTGGCGATGATTTCAAATCGTCCCCTAAATGAAATGCGCCAACTAGCGAAACAGTACTTTGCCGATATTAAGAATAAGGGCATCGACAAGCCAGGCGTGACTCATGCACTCAACTACGAAAACGTTGGCGGCAAGCGTGTACACTACAAGCCAAACGAAGACGTAAAACAACTTAAGCTTGATTTTATTATTGAAAACAACCGTGACGATTTTGCTTACAAGCCTAACCGTTTCGTTTCTTACCTGCTAAGCAATGAAATGCCGGGCAGCCCGGCGCAAATCTTGCGTGATAAAGGTTGGGTATCACAGCTAAGCGTTTCGGATTCATACAACAAGTATGGTAACTATGGCGAATTGAATGTGAATGTCGAGCTGACCGATGTCGGCATGCAAAATCGCGAAGAGATCCTCGCCACCATTATGCGTTATATCGAATTGATTAAGGCTAATGGCGTTGACGCCAAGTACTTCAGTGAAATTCGTACCTCACTTAATAACCAGTTCCAGTTCCTGGAAAAGAGCGACGAATTTGGTTATGTGTCGGCCCTGACGCAAAGCATGCAGGATTACCCGCTTAATAATGCCATTAACGCTCCTTATTATTACGCCGAGTTTAACGAGCGCGCTATTAATGAGGTGTTAGATCAGCTAAATGCCGATACCCTGCGCGTTTGGTATGTGTCTAAGGGCGAGCAAACCGACAGCAAGCTGCACTTCTATGATGGTGAATACCGCATCGAAGACATCAGCGCCGAAGAGCAAGCCAGCTGGCAGCAGCCGAGCCAGTTTGCCCTGGCTCTGCCTAGCGTAAACCGCTTATTGCCAGAGCATTTTGATATCAAAACCGCCGCCGCTAATACAGAGCAAAAGCCTAGCATCAGCTATGATAAAAATGGCGTTAAGGTGTGGTTGCAGCCGAGTCAGTACTTTGCCGAGCAGCCTAAGGGTGAGGTTGAGGTATATGTGAACAGTCCGAAAGCGCAGCAGGATATCAAGGCTGGTGTGCTGCTAAGCCTGTGGGCCGATCTTTACAGCCTGTCGCAAGCGGCATTATCGACCGAGGCGGCGATCGCCGGCATGGCGGTCAATATGGATCCGGGCAATGGCTTTAGCCTAAGCGTCGGTGGCTTTACCGATAAACAGCCTGTGTTACTGAGTGAAGCGCTGGGCAACCTGAAGCTAGATGTTGAGCCGCAAGCCTTTGCTCAGGCAGTAGACCGCTATACCCGTGGTCTGCAAAATGCCAAGAAGCAGTTCCCCTTCTATCAGGCCTTTGGTTTGTACTCGGATCTGGTGCGCTCTGGCAGCCATGACAGCGAGCAGCTGATCGCCACTGCTAACAGTGTTACTGTTGCGGATCTTAATGCCTTGATGGATGACGTACTAAGCCGCAATAATGTGCGCGTATTCGCCTTTGGTAACTATGACGATGCCAGCGTTGCCGCCATCGCCCAAAGCATTGCCAAGGCCCTGCCCGAGCAACAAATAGACAGCGACTATACCCGCTCGAAAACCTGGAAGCCTAAAGCCGGTGAAACCTATGTGGTACAAAAAGACATAGAAGTTGCCGATGTGGCCATTATCGATATGGCTTATCACCCACAATCTGGCTATGCGCAAAAAGCCGCAGCCGCCGTGTTACAGGGTCACTTCCGTACCGTGGCATTCGATAAGCTGCGTACCGAAGAGCAACTGGCCTACGCCGTTGGCGCCACCGCGCGTCCATTGGAAGATTACGCCGGTATTGGCTTGTATATCCAAACCCCGGTGAAGGATGCCAAGGCGATGCAGGCGCGTTTCGATGAGTTTAAGGTGCAATACGCCAAGGTGTTAGCCGAGCTGGACGAAGCCACCTTTGCTCAGTTAAAGAATGCCTCTCTTGTGGCGTTAAAAGAGCAGCCGAAGAACCTGACCGACGAGCTTAGTCGTTTGATGCCGGATTGGTATCGGGAGCGTTTTGAGTTCGACAGTCGTGCCAAGTTACTGGCCGCCGTTGAAGCGCTGACTCTTAAAGATATGCAGGACTTCTATCAGCAGACCATGATGAACCCGGAGGCGGCACGTCTAAACGTGCAGCTGCGCGGCACCAAGTTTGCCGACAAGCCGTTCGCAGATTTGCCCAAGCAAACGAAAATAGAGTCGGTGGCTGATTTCCACCGCGTCGTAAGCTGGCAATAAGCAAAGAGAAAAGGCTCCCTCGGGAGCCTTTTTAAGTCTGTAGGTCGGCCTTTAGGCCGACAAAATATACAGCATATACACTTTGTCGGGGTGAACCCCGACCTACAACCATGGCGGCAAACCCCAACTTACAATGCAATTGCTGAATTAGGTATTTGAAATTAAATTATTAATCTCAGCGCTCATTTCGCTCAAGGCTTGTTGCCAGGCTTGGCTTAAGGCCTTAGCCAGGGCTTCGTAGCCATCTTCTGCCAGGGCTTGGCTGTGATAAAAGCGGGCAATTTTCAACACATGCAGCTTGCCCTTGGCATCCACCTTAGACAGTCGCCAGGTGCCTGCTATTTCCGCATTGTTGTCCAAACCACCATTAAACTGCTCTATGCTGACATCGAGCTGAAAAAATGAGGCTTGCAACTGCTCGGCATAGACATCTGCACCCTTGACCACCATCACCTTATCGAGTTCTTGCATCAACTGCGACTGCGCCATGGTGGCCAGTAAATGCGCCGGTGCATCGGCCCAAAAATGATAGTTGGCGCTGTACACCTGATGCTCGGAGCGTTTGATCACCATGGCGCGGTTATTCAGTGTACCGCGCACAGCAATAGGGCTTAGGCGCAGCAGATGTTCGCTTTGCAGATGATCGCGGCTAAACAGGAAACCCTGCTCCTCGTTTTGATTTGTGCCTTGCAACTGATAATGATGCAAACTCGTGCTGCTGCTTGAGCAGGCGCCGAGCAGGGCGCAGGCCATCAGTAATGTAAGTAATCGCGACATTAATCTTTACTCCTTGGGGTAGGGTCGACGGGCAGCTCCTTGTCGAAAATCAGCATATTCGGTTGCTCGTTCAGGCCTCGGGACAGCGGCTGTAATTCGTCCATCAGGCGCTGTACTTGCTGTAATGTGCTTTGCAGCTCCTGATACATGCCGGAGCCGTTTTGGAAGCTGGCCATGGTCAGCTCAAATTGCTCCATACTTTGCTCGAACTGACGCATGCTTTGGCTGATATCGGCCATGTCCTTGCTGATATCACCGGGCAGGGCGCGTGTCGCAGGCTCATTAATAAAGGTGCGCATATCCGCGGCCAAAGCTTCATAATTGGCCATGGTCTGCTCAAATTGGGACAGGCTTTGTTCGACCTTGAGGTTTTTCACCTTGTTAAGCACATCGTTGAGCTGGTTCGCTAACGCCGAGATACCGCTCGATGTACTTGGGAATACAGTATATTCACCGCGTTTGGTCAGCACCGCCGGCTCGGCATCCGGATACATGTCTAAATCCACATACACGGCGCCGGTAAGCAGGTTGCCGGGTTTAAGCGAGGCTCTTAAGCCCTCGGCCAACCAACCTTCAACGCGGGATTGCCAATACTCCCTTGCTTGTTGGGTATCGCGATAGAGACGACCGTATTCGATGCGCACCAACACGGGCACTGCACTGCTGGTATCGCCAAAGTGGGCCGGAGCGCCATCTATGATCACCTCGGCGGGTACCTGCTCTACCGTTCCTATGCGCATGCCACGGTATTCCACCGGTGCGCCCTCGCGCAGGCCACGGATCGACTGTTCAAACTGCACCAGGTAATGGTCGAAATCATAAAAGCGTTGTTCTAGTGCCTTGCTGTAACTTTCACTGAGACTAAAGGTATGGCCTTCTTTAACCACGGGACCCGGTGAATTGTCCTCGGGAATTCCTAGCGAAATGCCGCCCTTAAGCAGTTTAGACAGTGAGCCGGTTTTGATACTGATGCCATCCGCATCCAGGTTCACCTCAAGGCCGGATTGCACCCAAAACACTGTGTTGAGTGTAACCAGATTTTCGTATGGTGCATTGATAAACAGGCCATAGCGCATCACCTGTTGATCCCAGTCGAAGTGGGCGGTTTCGATTTGGCCGATAAGATAACCTTTAAAGTAGACGCCTGTACCAACTTCAAGTACTTCGGCATTACGGCTGGAGAGCTTATAGCGGGCGCCTTTTACATCGTTGCCAATCAGGGCCGGCTCTTCTAGTAATTCAAATCGGTTAACCAGCTCGTCGCTTTCGCCAGGGGCAAATTCGATATACACGCCCGAAAGCAGAGTACTAAAACCGCTAACGCCGGTTTCATCGATGCGTGGTTTTACCACCCACATCTTAGCGTCTTCGCTCAGTAAGGAGTCGTAATGTTTATCGATTTGGGCTCGTACTATGACATGATCGCGTGAATTGGCCAGGCGAATGGCATCAACCGTGCCTATTTTTACGCTGCGCACCTTGATCTCCGTTTTACCGGCGACTATGCCCTCGGCCTGAGCCATTTTTATATAGATGGTTTGCCCTTTATCTAATTGATATTCAAGCAACATCCATGCACCGACAAACAGCGCCAGCAAGGGGATCAACCAAATCGGTGAAATTCTTGCCGCGGCTTGTATGTATGCAGGTTTAGTCATTTACCACTCCCTTTACCTGTTCGGGGGGATCCCAAATCAATCTTGGGTCGAATGAATGAGCGGCGAGCATTTGACAGATCACCATAGCTCCGAAACACATGGCGCCGAATCCCGGCTCCACAGACATAAGATTGCCCAGCTGCACTAAGGCCACTAACAGGGCGACCACAAAAACGTCGATCATCGACCACTTGCCGATAAATTCGGTCACCTGATACAGGCGCGTATAGGTGCCTGATCGGCTGCCAACCTGACGATAGACCAGTACGCACAGGGTTGCCAGCACCATGGCCTTAGCGAAAGGCACCACCACACTGGCTAAAAATATAATGGTCGCTATGGGGTAAGAGCCCACTTCCCATAATAAAATAACACCGCCGATCAGTGTCGATGGCTCCCTAGAGCCCAGGCTGGTGGTATACATGATAGGCAATACATTGGCAGGTATATAAAGCAGCACAGAGGTGATCAGCCAGGCTGCCGCTTTTTGCAGCCCTTTCATATTGCGAAAATGGGTGGCGGTGTGACACCTGGGGCATCGTTTTTCTGTGGTTAACTGATGGCAGGTATGACAGGCGCGTAATTGCGCATCTATGGCGCGAATACCACTGCTGACCGGCACATCCTGATAGGGACTGATCTGCTGCCATAAACGCTCATTGTTAACCCGGCTCATGGTGGCGATATAACAGATCACAAAACCGGCATAGGCCCAAAAGCTCTGCCCAAAGGACACATCGGCCAGGCTCATGATCTTAACCATGCTGATCAACACGCCGACCAGGAAAATCTCCGACATCACCCAGAGCTCCAGCGCCAGGGTGAACTTTAGAACGCGCCTTCCCCATTGTTTGGGCAGGCTGCGCAGTAAACCCATGTGCAAGGGCACCAGCAAGATCAGCATTAGCAGCGGCAAGATAATAATGCTGATATCGATAAACACCCCAAGCAAGGTGCTGTCGTAGTTAAATAGCATGCGCCCGGCATCGGGCAGGGTGATGGTCTGGGTCAGGCCGTTGCTGGAAAAAGAAATAAAGGGGTAAAACACCGAGCTGAGCAAAAGTATGATGGCGCTCAGGCTTAGGGCGACAACCTGGGCATCATTATTTTCGGTACGAAGATTAATTTGGCTGCGACAATGAGGACACTTGGCGACTTGCCCGGCTGCTAAGTCTGGAACTTCAACAATGAAATCACAATGTGAGCAGGCTAGACGCATGGCTTCCCAAAAATAATAAATTACCGCGTATCTGGTAAGAATAGCCGTTTTAGCCGCTTAATCCTAGTAACTTATTGTTACATAAATGCAGCTAAGTGGTGACTGAGTAAGATAAAAATGTGGTTAGGGCAGGGGAAATTTAAAAGCGGCTAAGTGCCTGTGACAACCCAATGGCGGGAACATTGGCAACCTGGACCATGGCCGGTGCCTGGACACCGACCACAATTTAGCTAAAACCTGCCTAGGCAAATAAGGCGACGGTTTGCTTACTTTGGGCTATCACATCGCCGCTCTCGGTATATAAGGTGGCATCTTCATAGGCATAGCCGTTGTGGGCAGCCGTGGTGGTGATATCCACCCCCACCCAGTCGCCAGCGCTAAGCTTTGGCAGATGCAGGCATTCCACATGCCAGCTCATGCTACTGGCCGGCGCCGGGCTTGGGAAAACCTGAAGCTGCGACGGCGGCCAGCTGTCAATCAGGGCGATAAGATGAGTCCAGTCATAATCTTGCGTTTGCTCTTTAAAGCGCATCCAGCCACTTAAGTCAGTGGCTTGGCTGGAGCTGTAGGGCATGCCACCTGCCACTAAATTTAAATCCACATACTGAAAGAAATTGGGCATCACCCCCTGCACAAAGGGCAAGCAGTTATCGGCGTTAGGCGCCTGTTTCCCCTGCAATTGGGCGTAGGGTACTTCAACAATGGACGCGCGGTCTTTGGCAAACAAGCCCTGCACAGTTAAACAGACCTGATTATGTTGGGTAATGGTGGCCGCATATTGGCTTGAATTCTTACCTTCACGCAGCAAGTTAAAAGACAAGGTAAAAGGCTCATCCGGGGCGATGGGGCCGACAAATTGGGCGCTAAAGGAGCGTAGGGTGCGCTCGTCATGGCAATGCAGCAACATGGATTGCAAAGCAAAGGCGCAGGAGAGCCCGCCAAAAGCGGTGCGCCCCTGAGTCCATGTCTCGGGGAACTGCAGGGTTTGGGTGTCTTTTTCACTGACCAAGGCCATAAGCTGATCAAAAGTCATAATCTGATTCCTATTTGTTCTTGTCCGACCAGTTTAACGCGTAAACCTTGTTTGTAGAGTGGTCAATTTGAAAAAAATTTCAAAAAAACGAATTTTTTTTAGCTATCGCGCTTGAATTAGCAAAACTGACCCCTATTTAGTAAAGCATCAAACAGTTAAACAGATTTTTGAAGTTGGAGAAGATTCATGGGTAAGATTATTGGAATCGACTTAGGTACTACTAACTCGTGTGTTGCAGTACTAGATGGCGACAAGCCGCGCGTAATTGAAAACGCCGAGGGCGATCGCACTACCCCTTCTATCATTGCGTTTACCGAAGACGGTGAAACGCTAGTAGGTCAGCCGGCGAAGCGTCAGGCGGTAACTAACCCTACAAACACAGTATTTGCAATCAAGCGTCTTATCGGTCGTCGTTTTGAAGACGAAGAAGTACAGCGCGATATCGGCATCATGCCGTTCAAAATTGTTAAAGCAGACAATGGCGACGCCTGGGTAGAAGTGAAGGGCGAAAAACGCGCTGCACCTCAGATTTCAGCCGAAGTACTGAAAAAGATGAAAAAGACCGCCGAGGACTACCTTGGTGAAGAAGTAACAGGCGCGGTAATCACAGTTCCTGCCTACTTCAATGACTCACAGCGTCAGGCAACTAAAGATGCCGGTCGTATCGCGGGTCTTGATGTTAAACGTATTATCAACGAGCCAACCGCTGCAGCACTTGCTTACGGTATGGACCGCAAACAAGGCGACAACGTAGTTGCAGTATATGACTTAGGTGGTGGTACCTTCGATATCTCAATCATCGAGATTGACGAAGTTGAAGGCGAGCACACTTTTGAAGTACTAGCGACCAACGGTGACACGCACTTAGGTGGTGAAGACTTCGATAACCGTGTAATCAACTACCTGGTTGACGAGTTCAAAAAAGAGCAAGGCATCGACCTGCGTAACGACCCGCTAGCCATGCAGCGTGTTAAGGAAGCGGCTGAAAAAGCGAAAATCGAGCTTTCAAGTGCACAGCAAACCGAAGTGAACCTGCCGTACGTTACTGCAGACGCAACTGGTCCTAAGCACATGAACGTGAAGTTGACTCGTGCGAAGCTTGAGTCACTGGTTGAAGACCTGGTAACCAAGTCTATCGAACCACTTAAGAAAGCCCTTGCTGATGCAGATCTGTCTGTAGGCGATATCAACGACATCATCCTAGTTGGTGGTCAAACACGTATGCCTCTGGTACAGAAGACAGTTGCTGAGTTCTTCGGTAAAGAGCCACGTAAAGACGTGAACCCAGATGAAGCGGTAGCCGTAGGTGCTGCGGTTCAAGGTGGTGTACTAGCCGGTGAAGTAAAAGACGTACTATTACTGGACGTTATCCCACTGTCTCTAGGTATCGAGACCATGGGTCAGGTTATGACTACGCTGATCGAGAAAAACACGACGATTCCAACGAAGAAGTCGCAAACCTTCTCGACTGCTGATGACAACCAGAGTGCAGTAACCATTCATGTGTTACAAGGTGAGCGTAAGCGCTCGGCTGACAACAAGTCGCTGGGTCAGTTCAACCTAGAAGGTATTCGTGCGGCACGCCGTGGTGAGCCACAAATCGAAGTAACTTTCGATGTTGACGCCGACGGTATCCTACACGTGTCTGCAAAAGATAAAGACACAGGTAAAGAGCAGAAGATCACCATCCAGGCTTCTTCAGGTCTAAGCGATGAAGAAGTAGAAAAAATGGTACGTGATGCTGAAGCCAACGCCGAAGCGGATAAAAAGTTCGAAGAGCTTGTAACTGCCCGTAACCAAGCCGATGCCATGGTTCACGGTACCCGTAAGCAAATCGAAGAAGCCGGTGATGCATTACCTGCAGAAGATAAAGAAGCTATCGAAGCGGCGGTAGCCGAGCTAGAAACGGCTATCAAGGGTGAAAGCAAAGAAGAAATCGATGCGAAAACTCAAGCGCTTATCGAGAAGTCACAAAAGCTAATGGAAATCGCGCAAGCGAAAGCCCAGCAGCAAGGTGGCGCCGATGCAGGTAGCCAGCAGCAAGCAAAGCAAGACGACGACGTTGTTGATGCTGAGTTTGAAGAAGTGAAAGACGACAAGTAATATACTTGTTGCACACGGGGCGCGCTGGCGGAAATCGCTTGACGCGCCCTTAGTGTATGTAGATTTTTAAAAATAGTGGTAGATATGTCAAAACGCGATTATTACGAGGTACTGGGTGTAGCCAAAGACGCCAGTGACCGCGACATTAAAAAGGCTTATAAGCGCCTGGCGATGAAATATCACCCGGATCGTACTGCCGGCGACAAGGAACTTGAGAGCAAGTTCAAAGAGGTGAAAGAAGCCTACGAAATTCTTAACGACGCGCAGAAACGACAAACCTATGATCAGTTTGGTCATGCTGCATTTGAACAAGGCGGTGGCGGTGGTCACGGCGGCTTTGGTGGCGGCGGTGATTTCGGTGATATTTTTGGTGACGTATTCGGCGATATCTTCGGCGGTGGCCGTCGCCAGTCTCGTCAACAACGCGGCGCCGATTTACGTTACAACATGGAACTGAGCCTGGAAGAGGCGGTTCGTGGTAAAGACGTCGAAATCAAGGTTCCAACCTGGGTGAGCTGTGAGCCCTGTGATGGCTCGGGTGCTAAAGCCGGCTCAACGCCGAAAACCTGTCACACCTGTCACGGTGCAGGTCAGGTACAGATGCGCCAAGGTTTCTTTGCGGTTCAGCAAACCTGTCCAACCTGTCAGGGCACAGGTCAGGTTATCTCGGACCCTTGTAACAGTTGTCATGGCCAGGGCCGTGTAGAAAAGACCAAGACCTTGTCGGTGAAGATCCCGGCGGGTGTTGATACCGGCGACCGTATTCGCCTAGCCGGCGAAGGGGAAGCGGGGGCCCATGGCGCACCAGCGGGTGACTTGTATGTGCAGGTGAGCGTGCGCGAGCACCCGATTTTTGTTCGTGATGGCAACAATCTGTATTGTGAAGTTCCGATTGGCTTCACCACGGCTGCCTTAGGTGGCGAGATTGAAGTGCCGACTTTAGACGGTCGCGCCAAACTGAAAATACCGGCCGAGTCGCAAACGGGTAAAATGTTCCGTATGCGTGGTAAAGGTGTGAAATCGGTTCGTTCAGGCTCAGTGGGTGATCTGATCTGTAAAGTAGTGATCGAAACCCCGGTTAACTTGAACAGCGAACAACGTGAACTGCTGGAGCAGTTGGAAAAGAGCATGGGCAAAGACAGCTCAAAGTACCGTCCTAAGGAGAAAGGTTTCTTCGATGGCGTGAAAAAGTTCTTTGACGACCTGACGAAGTAATACCAATTCACTTAAATAGCTAATCATTCTAGCGGGCTAAATATCGTGCTCACTGTGTTGAAATTTTTCTATGTAGAATAACTACATAAGAAAAATTCCGCCTAGTGAGCACATCATTTATCCAGCGCTATCTCTGCTCACATACTTAACAGATTTGGTATAAGCAGAAAATAGTGAAAAAGCGCCGTAAGGCGCTTTTTTTATGGCCTTTTACTCAGGCTCAATTTAGCAAAATGGCCTGTTCGCCGTCCGTACTGCACTGGCACAGTTCGGCGCTGTCGCTGTAACGAATATCATTGATGGCAGCAGCCTTCACCGGGGTTAGTTGTTCGCAGCGCATCACGCATTGGCGCTGTTGTTGCCAGTAACTGTATTCGGCTTGTACCAACCAGGTCAGCAGCAGGCAGACCAGAATCAGGGTGAACACCCTTAGTCGTTTTAAAAGCATAATCGCCTCCGCTCACTAAAGTCCGATACTTTAACTCTAGTGTAAAAACAATGAGCCTACCTAAGCAGATTTTATTTAGTGAGGTGTCGAGTGTTAAAAGAAGGGCGTAGAAGCGTGCAGTGACTACCTGGTTGGCTGGCTCTGTGTCAGTAGGTTCGAGAGGCGGGATTGTTACACTTGGGCGTTATTTATAGATTTTTTCGGTGACCTTTTTTAGCTCGGCATGCGGTAAAAATTGATCTGAGATGGTCAAAATTGCATGCAGGTTATTTTTAAGCTTTTCTAAGTCGAGTTCACCGGGGTTGAGTGACGTTTGCATTAGATGAATTGCCATGTCAGCAAGCAAAACCCGCTGTTTCTCCAGCCATTGCGGTTCTCCTTTAGCCGTTGTAAGGGCTAAATAACTACTTTCAACTAAGTTGTGTATTTCCCAGCTTGTTTTGATTATTTCGCGGCGTTGTTCGTTATTCATATCTAACCCCTTATTGATAAAGTGAACTTTTTTCATTTAGAGCAATAAGTTAGCAGTATACCTAGGGGGCAACAAGCAGATGTGCTTGGTTTTGAACTCGGTTATTAGACAGCCTGGTTATAGAGAAGCTAAAAGCGTTATATGAACATTTTATTGGCGCGGCCTGTTGCTTGTTTGCACCCTTACTCCACCCGGCAATAATACTGTTTAAATTGCCATTTACTGGCACGTATATAGTAGCAATTGCTTTCAAAGGTGAGGATCTGAATGATATCCGCTCTTTGGGGGCGGCTAAAATAGGTGGTTCTAATCGTAGTGTCACCAAGGATTTCCACCTTATGGGGAGTAAACTTGAGCTGCTCGGGCATGCGGTTGGCGGGGTAGGTGGTAAAGGCATGCTCATGCAAGACATGGACAATACCTGAGTTGATATTATCCCTAAGCATAAGTCGCTCTTCTGCGGGGATTTCATCCTGCGAAAGCAGACTGGCAAGGGTTTTGGCCTCATCGAGTTGCCAGGCGCCCACATAAAAGGGGGTCTGCCCTGCCTGATAAACAAGGTAAGTTAAAAGAAATCCCAAACCTAGAGGCACCTTCATAGTTCCCTCTGTTCAACCCGAACGCTTTATTGTTGAGCGTCCTTTAGGTGAATAATCGTTTGGCTGCAAACCTCTTTAACTGCTTTGTTCCTTGCCTATCGGCTTCCCCCAGCAGGTATGTAACACCTCTATCGGAACAACCAATTTGAAACCAAACCCGTTAGATAGATTAGTATAGTGCCTAATTTTAAGCCTGCTATTTAGGTGTGAAAATTGCTATTTAAGCCACTGAACTAGGGCGTATTTTTGTTAATTGGATAGGTAAGGGCGGTATTGTAGACTAGTGGAAGTGTTGAAGGCACAACTTATAACTAAGGCCGTGGTTGTGCCTATATGAGGCTAGTTAACCGCAAGTTCAAAGGTTTTCTCGTTGAGCAACTCCAATTGCCAGACGTCTTCGCAATCATCCGGGCCCAACATAAAATAGGTATAGCCTTTATCCTTTATCAGATAAAAGTGCATGCTTTGAATATAGAGGGAGGCAAGATCCTTTTTTTGCGTCGGTGAGAGCGAGCTCTGCTGCTGGGCAAATGTGGATTTTTGTTTTTCTAAATTCGTTTCTACCCAGGCCGAGTCCCTGACTATTTGTACAGCGTAAGAAATTAGCTGCGGGTTTGGCTCTAAGGCGCCCTGTTCGTGCTCCAGGGTGATGGCCTTGTTATTATAGTTGCCCACCCATTTATTACTCTCGCTATCGTATTTTAGCGTGCCTAAAATAGTGTGGTTTAGCTCTTTTGCCATTTTGGGTTTTTTCTTAAAAATCCATGAAAACATAAAATTCCCTTCTCGATTAAATCTCTTGGCCCCAAGGCATGGGGCTTGGGTTCGGCGCCATTCTAGCGGTAAATATTACAAGTTAAAAATATTTAAGATAAACAAGGCATAAGCCACTTATGTGTAAGCGGCTTTAACCCCAAAATCGACAGCACCGAGCAACAGGATAGTGGCAAATAGGCAGGCTAAAAATCCGGCGAATATCTTACTGCCTCGTTTAAAACCGAATTTACTGTAGCCATAGGCGGGAATGCCGATAAAACCGATTAGGGCGCAAAACAAGGGAAAATAACCAAGATGGGTTATTGAGTTCTCTGCGCCGTGGTATTTACACCAGGCAAAACAGCAAAAGGAAATAAACAGGGTATGAGGCAAAAAGGTAATGCTTTCCTTGTCGTGGGCATACAGAAAATAGCTGTCTATAAAGGCCGCAAGGATGTAAGAAAATAGCGCCAAGATGATTATTTTATTGGATTTTTTCATCTTCTTTGGGCCGTTAGGCAAGGCTGTATTCGCGATTAGCCTTACACAAGTCGTCGTGCAGCGCCATCACATGAATTGTCTTTGGGTCGGTGATATCGGAGCCGAGTTTCATCATAAATTTGCACGAGGCATAATCATTGGCCTTGCGCTCATAGGCGTTTATCCAGTCCTGCCGCTCTTTAAGGCGCTCCGCCTTAATAGGCCAGACCCCAGGGCGAGGACGAAGCCTTTCTATGCCCACTCGCCAGGGTTTGGGGCTGACCCTGGCCCTAAAACAGCGCTGATTGCGACACATTTGCATGTAGACCCTGTCCGAGCCAAGACTTTTTAACAGCGCCGCCGAGCGCTCACTGGTGGGCTCATAGGTTTGCTCCATAAAAAGTATCCGAAAGCCCATGGAGGTCTGGTAAATACGCAGATGCAGAGCGGGGTTATCGGCGCAGACCTGTTTAAAACGCGTGATGGCCTCTTGTTCCAAACCCCCTCTGCGGTTAATAAGTCGGTTGTTGATAAAGCCTGCCAAGGTGGAGGCGAATAGCAGCGACACCAGCAAGGCGGCAAATAACACCCACCAGGAGCCGGCGATCAAGGCGGCCGCGGCGCCAATCAGTGCCAGGCCAATAAACACCCAGGTAACGAGTCTCGTCGAGGGCGCACTATCGAGATCTATGTCTGCAAACATCACATCCGGGGTGTTTAGGCACAGGGCGCCATAGGAGTTTCTGGAAATAACCACGTCTTGATGCTTAGAGACGACCTCTTCGCGGATTGGAATACCCTCAGCACCGTTATAGGAAATTTTATGATCAATGCGTCGCACATCGCCTTGCTCGCTCAGGGTCTTGAGTGCGTCATCAAGACGCTGACCCGCGTGTTGCTTTGCATCTTCTTCACTGATATCTGACCAGCCAAAGCGCTTGATTGTGTATTGTCGGTTGTTGGCACGGGTTTTTGCTTGCGATTCGGACCAATACTTGGGGACTATCATGCCGTCTTCCTTGGATGGCTAAGGCTGTAGAGCGAGAAAATATGATGCTTACCTTAGCACCTTTTGAATTCTAAAAACTAGGCTTTATTTAGTAAAGGCAATGAGTTACCTAAATTTAGGCGGTAAAAAACTGGTCAGGTTAGAGTGGGGAGCGGGAGCCCAGCATCACGGGCTCCTAGTAAGGTTTTTTTATTGACGTTGCTGATACACCGCCAGCGGGTGAGAGGTACTGAGCGAGATATGCACCTTATCTCCGGGACGTACCATCACCTCGTGGCTTACTCGGCTGGTGACTAGGGTATTGCAGGTCAGCTCAACCGCACACAGGCGGCTGCCGCCTTCAAAGCGCACCCAGGTTACGGTACCGTTACTGTTATCGCCATTTTGCGCCAACAGTACGTCATCGGGGCGCAGCAGCACATCCACGGCGCCTGCATCACAATCTATGCCTTGCGCCGGTGCTATGCCTATAGCGGTGCTGGCTTGGCCGTGTTGATAGTCGCCGGCAATAAAGCTGGCTTCGCCTAAAAAGCGCGCTACAAAGCGATTGCTCGGCAGGCTAAAGCAGTGCTCAGGAGAATCGATTTGTTGAATACGTCCGTCTTTGAGCACCCCGACTCGGTCGCCTACCGACAGGGCTTCTTCTTGGTCGTGGGTCACCCAAATCGCCGGGACGCCCGCGTCTTTTAAGGCATTGCGAATATCCCAGCGCAAGGTGTCTTTAAGCGCCGCATCCAGATTCGACAAAGGCTCGTCTAAAAGCACAAAGTCTGGCTGGTGAGCGAGCGTTCTCGCTAATGCCACCCGTTGCTTTTGGCCGCCTGACAGTGTGGCGGGCTTTTTATCGACAAAGGCACCAAGACCAAGCAGTTCAATCCAGTGCTCCGCTAAGGAGGTGTCCTTTAAGCGAAAGCAGATATTTTGCTGTACGGTGAGATGGGGGAACAGGGCAAAGTCCTGAAACACCATGCCGACACGGCGTTTTTCCGGGGGCACATGTAACTTTGGGGTGGCGCGCCAGGTGCCAAGATTGATTTCTCCGGCGCTGATTGGAATAAGCCCGGCGAGGGCCTGTAAAATGGTGCTTTTACCGCAGCCGGTAGGACCAACCAGCATCAGGATCTCGCTCTCACCCAATGAGAGATCTAAGTCGCTTACGACCCGATTACTGCCATAATCGATAGCCAACTTACTAACAGATAACATGTATTCTTGATCCTTAATTACTGCGTTTTTCACCGGAAAGCATAATAGCTAAACCACAGGCGGAGATCACTACAAGCAAGAGCCCGGGGATGGCGGCGCGGCCAAAGTAGCCCGCTTCGTAAACGCGCCATAGGTACGTCGACAATGTCTCGAATCCAGTCGGGCCGAGCAAGAGTGTGGCCTCTAATTCTCGCATTGATTCTAAAAATACCAGGGCAGCACCTGCGACTATACCGCGCGCGGTCAGCGGCAAGGTGATGCGGGTAAAGGCCTCTCGTGGGCTGGCCCCAAGAACGCGCGCCGATTTAACTAAACTGGCGTCCATATGCTCGGTGCTGGTGCGCACCGAGCCCACCGCCAAGGGTAAAAACCGCAGCACATACGCGATAACCAGCAGGGCCAGAGTTTGATAAAGCATGGGTAGTTGCAGGCCGGCGTAAACCAGTGCGGTGCCCATGACGATGCCGGGAATGCCAAAGCCGAAATAGGTGATACGCTCCATAACACGACCGGCCTTACCGCTGAGCGCTGCATGGGCCACAGGGATAGCAACGATCACCGCCACCAGTGCCGCTATGCCCGAGGCGTAGGCCGAATGCCAGGCAATGGTGAAATCGAACTCGGCCAGGCCTTCGCGGACCAGCCACAGCGAGAAAACCCCCAGGGGCAGGCCAATCGCTAGTAATAGCACTGGCACGAAGGTAACGAACATGGCACCGAGTTGCCACGGCTTAGGAAAGAGCATCAGTGGGCGGCCATGGCGCTCGGTGGCGGTTTTAATTTGCGACTCTAAAAACAGCAAAAAGCCGACAATACACATCAACTGCAACGACAGCATGGCGGCGCGGCTTAAACCAAAGGCATTGTACTCAACATAGATCACCCGGGTGAAGGTATCGAGGCGCATCATCGCCGGGGTACCGAAATCAGACAAGGTATACAGGGCCACCAACAAGGCGCCGGCGGCAATACCGTTTACCACCCGGGGCAAAATTACCTTAAATATGCTCATGGCCATCGACATGCCCAGGGTTCTTGCGGCATTGACCATGCTGGCATCGATACTCAGCAGTGAAGAGCGGGTGGTCAGCATGACAAAGGGAAAGGTGTACAGGGTCATAACAATGGCGGCGCCGCTGAGGTCATACATGGGCGGCGTGGCTATGCCAAACAGCTGGTTGATTTCTCCCCCCGGGCCAAAGGCCGCATACAGGGTAAAAGCGCCGATATAGCTGGGGATGGCTAAGGGCGCGGCAAACACCACTAGCCACATCTTCTTCAGAGGTAGATGCACATAGGCGCTGATAAAGGCCAGGGGCACGCCGATAATGATCGAGCCCAACACAGTCAGTACCATCAGCGACAGGGTATTGCCGAGTATGGTGAGGTTATGGCTGTCGAATACATTACTTGCGTCACTGGCGAGCGTGAGCAGCACATACACAGGGGTTAAGGCCACGAGCGCTGCAAGCAGCGCCATGGGGTAGGAAGCGGGTAGACGCATTAGAGCACACCGTTGTTACGCATTAAATCCAGGGTCGGGCGCAGGTCCGCCAGTTGCGTTAAGTCTATTTTAGGCGGTGAAATGCTGGCCAGTGAGGGCAATCCTTCGGGCGGTTTAATGCCTTCGATAAGCGGGATTTCATGGGCCTCACGGGCCAGATAACCCTGTACCTCAGCGCTTAATAGGTAACGCATAAAGTTGGTCGCCAGCGGGTCTTTATTCAGCGCGAGAATGCCTGAGGCATTAACCAAACAGCCTGCATCATTTTGGGTAAAGGCAAGATCTAACTTGGCTTCGGGTTTACCCGCTTTAAGGCGCAGACTGTAGTAGTGATTGGCAAAACCTATGTCTACTTCACCGCGCTCCACAGCCATCACTACGCCCAGTTCACCGGCATAGGATTTGGCTTTCTTTTTCACCTTTTTCAGCCACTTGGCGGTTTTATCATCACCTTCAAGCAAACGCATCGCTGTGATAAAGGACTGGAATGAGGCATAGGCCGGGGCCCAGCCAATACTCAGGTCGCTGTCGGCAATGGCCATAATGCTCTCGGGGATCTGCTCCTTGGTCAAACGCTCTGTGTTGTAGGGCAGGGTGCGTATGCGGCCGGTCACTGGCGCCCAGCCCTCGTAGCGAAACTGAGGTTGCAGTTGTGCCGATAAGTCAGCAGGCAGCGGCTGTGCCAGCCCGGCATCGGTTACCAAGCCTATGGCACCGGAGTCCACCGCCCAGAATAAATCGGCGCGGCGTACGCCCATTTTCGCTTCCGCGACTATGGTGTTGGCCAGGGCAGCAGTGGGGCCGCGGCGAATACCCAGCTCTAAATTCGGGTTTTTATCTTGAATGGCTTGCAGGACATTTTCATACAGACCGCCTTCGCCACGGCCAAGGTATAAGGTTAGCTTGCCTTCGAGGGCGGGCAGACTGTCCACCGATACCGGGTTGGCAGCGGTGGCCGCGAATGCCCGCGCTAGGGGGAGCGGCAAGGTGCTGGCTACCCCAAAGGCGGCCAGACCCTGAATAAAGGTTCTGCGTTTCACTTAGAACACGTCCTTACGGGCTTTTTCGGCCTTTTCAATGAGCTTTTTAGCACGATCTAGTTTGCCCTGCATGGCAACGACCACAGCACGCACGTCATCGACGCTCTTGTTATCGGCGATCGCCTTTGGCAGAGTTACATTGAAGTCTTTTTCTAGCTCTTCAACCAGGTTGGCATCTTGCTCAATTAAGGTGCCTTCAACGCCTTCAAACAGGTGCAGGTAGGTGTCATGAACGATCTGCGTGGCTTCATCGCCAAGGCGTTCTGCATATTTGGCAACGACACGGTCGAGCTTGTGCTTGATCTCGTCCATGGTGGCGCTTTGTGTCATGGTCTCTGTAGCCGTAGCCTTCACGCTCTGAAGCAGGCCTTTTTGCTGGAATTGCGCCGCCAGTTTAACTGCCCCCAAGCCTTGCCATAAGGCCGCATTGAGCGCTTCTTGCTGTTTGCGTGCTTCGGCCGCTGGCGCTTTATTGTCTATGGCCATCTTGATGCCGTAAAGCCCTTGCCAGATAGAAGCATAAACGGGCACATAGTTAGTTTCGATGGCGCTGTGAAATTTAACCGATTCCCAGTATTCAACGAGGTCATCGCTGTTTACCGCCTTGTTGCCCTTGGCCTCGTAATCGCTGACCATGGCATCAACCTTGCCAATCATCCATTGTACTTCTTCGGAATAATCTTTTAGGTTTTCTTGTAGGTGATTAACGTGTTCGCCGATAGGACCGTTGGCAAAGGCCGGCTGAAAGCTAAATGCAGAGGCGAATAACAGGCTCACGCCCAAGGTTTTGACTGATTTATACAATGAATTCATAGCGTGGGGATCCAAGGCTAATTGTAAATGATAGTTATTATCATATCCGCACAACTCGTTTAAATCAATACATTAAAGTGTCGTGTTCCGTTACTTTTTGTGCCAAACAGCACATCAGCAAAAGCTGGGTCTCATAGACCCGATGGAGCATAGACAAATGCCCTAAGTAAACAGTATGCTGCTTGATGGTAATACCAATTCTGTTAGATATGTGATCAGATATAGCGCTGGATAAATGATATGATAACAAGGCGGTATTTTTCTTATGTAGTTATTCTACATGGAAAAATTCCAACGCTGTAAGCATGATATTTAGCCTGCTAGAATGATTAGCTATTTAAGTGAATTGGTATATCTACTTAGAACAAGGGATTGGACATGACCCCAGCGGTAACCTTTTTAACCAAGCATAAGGTGAAGTTTGAGCTCATCAGTTTTGAGCATGACGCCCAGGTTGATAATTATGGTCAGGAAGTCATAGATAAATTGGCACTGGACGGGGCCTGCGTATTCAAAACCTTGGTGCTGGAAACCGCAGAGCAAGGGTTTGTGGTCGCCATTACCCCGGTGAACCAACAGGTGAATACCAAATCTCTGGCCAAACTGGCGGGCTGTAAAAAAGCGGCCATGGCCGCGGGGGCCGATGTGGAGCGGGTAACCGGCTATGTGCTCGGCGGCGTGAGCCCCTTTGCGCAAAAGAAACGACTGCCCGTGTATGTGCATCAAAGCGCCCTGGCGCAGGAAACAATTTATGTCAGTGCCGGCAAGCGCGGTGTTGAGCTGGCCTTGGCACCAAAGGATTTAATTACCCTTCTAAATGCCCGTAGCGGTGAGTTTTAGCCCTAGTGCCTTTATTGCGCTCTCTATCGAGCGCGCTCTGTGTTGTTGGGCGCTTGCTGCGGCGCTCATTTTTCCCCAAACAATCTTCTCCCTGCGTATTTGTTTCATGCTTTTTCACTAGCGGAGCACTCGAACCCCCTCCTTGAGTCACGTACTGAGCAAAATTATTTTTGCGTACACCTGTACGCTCAAAGCGCGGTAATTCAGGCGCTTGGGGCGAATAAGGCAAATAAAGTTTGAAATTTGTGTTAAAAAAACTGGTTGGACCAATTGATCTATTCAGATTTTTATGACGTAATAATGGAAATTAACTGGTCAGATGAGTTGGTTATGAGCTTACGTACAAAATTAAAAAAAATCCTTCCTAGTATTTCCATCACAGAGCAAGAGGCGCTGGACGCCGGTGATGTATGGTTAGAAGGTTCTATCTACCGTGGTAAACCGGATTTCGCGGCGCTGCGCGATGTGCCAGCGGCAACCTTGAGCCAAGAAGAGCAAGCTTTCCTAGATGGCCCCGTGGCCCAGCTGTTGGAAATGATCGATGAGTCCGAGATTCAATCGGGCACGCATCTGCCTGAGCATATTCTAGAGTTCTTGAAAAAAGAACGTTTCTTCTCGCTGATCATTCCGAAGAAGTTCGGTGGTCTTGAATTTAGCCCCTATGCCAACTCGACCATAGTGGCCACCATTTCAACTAAGTCATCGGCGGTTGCCGTGACCGTGATGGTGCCAAACTCCTTGGGCCCGGGTGAGCTATTGCTGCACTATGGTACCGAAGAGCAACAAAATCATTATCTGCCGCGCCTTGCCAATGGTCGCGATATTCCTTGTTTCGCCCTGACCAGCCCGGAAGCGGGTTCGGATGCCGGTGGTATTCCGGATATCGGCGTGGTTAAAGAAGGTGAATACCAGGGCGAGAAGGTACTTGGCCTGGAAGTAACCTGGGACAAGCGTTATATCACCCTGGCACCTATCGCCACCGTATTGGGTTTAGCCTTTAAGGTGCAGGATCCGGATCACCTGCTGGGTGATAAGGAAGACCTCGGCATTACCTGTGCGCTTATTCCAAATACCCACCCGGGTGTGGAGCTGGGTAATCGCCACGACCCTATGGGCGTGCGTTTTTATAATGGTACGACGCGCGGTGAAAAAGTCTTTATTCCTATGGACTTTATTATCGGCGGACAAAAGAACATCGGTCGCGGTTGGCAGATGCTGGTGAGCTGTTTGGGTGCCGGCCGTGGTATTTCACTGCCAGCTTTAGGTGTGTCGGTATCTCAGGTTTCCTTTAAGGGCGCCGCCGAGTATGCCGCGGTGCGTGAACAGTTTGGTCTGGCCATAGGTCAATTCGAAGGTATTCAGGAAAAGCTGGCCGATATTGCCGGTAAAACCTACTTACAAGAAGCCATGCGTGTGCTCACCACAGAAGGTCTGGGCATGGGTCTAAAACCTTCGGTAGTAACCGCCATTGCTAAGTACCATATGACCGAAATCGGCCGCGACGTGCTGAACTCGGCCATGGATATTCAAGCCGGTAAAGCCATTCAGCGCGGCCCGCAAAACACCCTGGCCAGCGGCTTTGTCGCTCAGCCCATCGCCATTACGGTAGAAGGGGCGAATATCCTGACGCGTAACCTGATGATCTTTGGTCAAGGCGTGATGCGCTGTCACCCTTACTTGCAGAGCATGGTGGAGTCCATTCACTCGCAAGAAAAAGATGCCGATGCCACCTTTAATCGAATTCTTCGTAAAACCGTGGGCTACAGCACCGCCAATGCGCTGCGTGCTTTCAAACATGGTTTACTGCCTTTTACCGCGCCAAGCGCATCGTCTTTGCCTGAAGTACGCCAGTATGAAAAGGCGGTTCACAAGTTGTCGTCACGCTTAGCCGTGTATGCGGATTTCTCCTTATTGGTTTTGGGCGGAAAGTTAAAGCAGGCGGAAATGCTGTCGGCGCGCCTAGGCGATGTGATGAGCTATATGTATGCGGCCATGGCTTCGATTAAATACTATGAGCAAAAGGTCAGCAGCGCAGATCGCGAGCAAGCGGCGCCATACTTCCACTATGCGACCCGCTGGGCACTGCAACAGGCAGAGCAGGCACTGCATGCCTTCTTGGATAACTTCCCGGCATCGGGCACGCGTAAGTTTATGCGTTTCCTAACCTGGCAGTACGGCTACAAGATGCCAGCCATTGGCGACAACTTGGTTCGCGAACTGGCCCATCAGGCGCAACTGGATACGGCCATTAAAGCCCAGTTGACGCATCTGGTGAAGCCAACGCCGGGCGATGGTCACGATATCAATGAGCAGGCCTATAAAGCCAAGCTGGCAAACCTTGAGAGCCTGGCCAAGGTACGCAAGGCCATTAAGTCGAAGCAGATTCGCTCTGGTGTGCGTTTTGCCGAGACGCTGGATAATGCCCTGGCAGCCAGTGTGATCGATGCCAACGAGTATGCGTCTTTGGTTGATTATAACCGCAAGCGTGAGCTGGCTATTCGCGTTGATGAGTTCGATTTCGATATGAACCTGCTGCGCCCGGACGGCACTCGTGCCGACGGCCAAGACATGAGTCTACGCAGCGCCAGCTGATTATTCCCTGTCACATTTGCATTACCACCAAGCCCTTACCTCTGCGTAAGGGCTTTTTTATTGGGTGATCTTAAGGCGGCCTCTGTTCGTAATGCCAGACGGAGGGAATGTATGCTCACTTTATTTTATGACGGCCATTGTCCGCTGTGTGCCGCCGAGATCAGAAAATTAAAAGGGTACGCTCATAAGGGTGCCCTTGTACTTATCGATATTAATAACGATGAAGACCTTTCATCTTTCCCCATGATTGATTATCACGCCGCCTTAAATACCTTGCATGCCCTTGATGACAAAGGGCAGATTTTACTGGGGTTGGATGCCAATGTCGCCGTGTGGCGGGCGGTTGGCAAGTACCCTTGGTTAAGGGTGTTGCGCTGGCCGCTGATCCGTATTGTCGCAGACTACTGTTATCGAATTTTTGCTAACAATCGCCACAGAATATCGCTCTGGCTATCGACTCGAGCTTGCAAAGAGCAGTGCGCAGTGGGTAAGCGCCATGAGTAGGGCTTTGGTCATAGGAGCTTCGAGTGCCATAGCCCGAGCCCTTATCGAAGAGTTGGAGTCACACGGGACGCAGGTGCACAGCGTGAGCAGAGCCAGGCTCGCGCGTGAGCGCCACAGCTGTTTGGCTTACAGTGAGCAGGCGATTGCCAACTGGTGTCTTGATGCCCAACGACAGGGATTGGCCTTTGAGCACATTTATATTTGCAACGGCATGCTGCACGCAGTGGAGGTGCAGCCCGAAAAATCCCTAACTGCTTTTTCGCAGTCGGCCTTTTTCGAGGTGATGCAGTGCAACACAGTAGTCCCTATGTGGTGGCTGTCGAACCTAAGCAAGATTTTGGCGCCCGAAGCGCAATGCGTGGTCACCATTTTGAGTGCCCGCGTGGGCAGCATCACAGATAACCGTCTGGGGGGCTGGTATAGCTACCGCGCCTCAAAGGCGGCCTTAAATATGCTTACTAAAACCGCTGCTATTGAAATCCGGCGCACGCACAAGCAAAGCAAATTTTTGCTGTTTCATCCCGGTACCACGGACAGTGCGCTGTCTAAGCCGTTTCAAAAAAATGTGCCTGCGGGCAAGTTGTTCAGCCCTCATTTTGTCGCCCAGCGATTACGAGAATTGAGTAACGATTACGCCTTTCTTCCGCCCTGCGGCTTTTATGATTGGAATAGGCAAGCTATTGAGTTTTAAAGTTTATAGAGAATCTAATGTATGCAATTTAGTAAAGACGATCTCGACGCCATGCCCTCGCGCTATAGAGCGCACTTCGTAAACAGCCTGTCGGGGTATAAAAGTGCAAATCTGGTGGGCACCACAGATGGTCGGGGAAACCATAACTTAGCCATTGTCAGCTCGGTGGTGCACCTGGGGGCGCATCCTCCTTTGGTTGCCATGATCATGCGCCCGGATGTGGTGGAGCGCCATACCCTGAGTAATATAAGGGCCACGGGTTGGTATACCATCAACCAGGTGAACACTGGTTTTTGGCAGGCCGCGCATCAGACATCGGCCAAGTACGCTGTGCATGAAAGTGAATTTGATGCGGTGGGTTTAGAGCCTCAATTTATCGGTGAGTGTCCCGCTCCTTTCGTCAGCCAAAGCCTGTTGAAATATTCGGTGAAATTGGTTGCCGAGCAGGTCATAGAACAAAATGGCACCCTGATCTTGATTGGCGCAATCGAACAGGGGGAAGTCAGTGACAACGCTTTGTGCAGCGACGGCCATATCGACCTTCACAGTATAGATACGGTGGCGATAACGGGATTAGACGGGTACCATGTTGGCAGTCGCCTTGGCCGCCTCAGTTACGCACAGCCCCATGTGTGGCCAAGCGCCCTGGATGACTAGTGTAAAGGGGATTGACAGCGCCCTTGTGTCGAGACTGTGCTGAGGTACAATGTCGGCAAGTTGAATTAAGAGGTTTTTCCAATGCGTTTAGTCTTATCCCTGTTTCTTGGTGTTTTTATTGGTCTTGCGTCAATGCAGACAACGGCTCAGCAGAGCGTTGATCTCGAAGCCGTGATGAAGAAAATGGGCCACAGCTTTAAACAAGCGGTTAAAGCCGAAGATCAAGGGCAAATGCTTATGGCCTTGGACGAGCTAGAGACCTTGGTAGAGCAAGCCAAGCAGACTCGCTTTAACAAAGAGCCGGAAAAGTCTCAGTTGGGGTTGGACAAGGTGTTGGAGCAGATTGCACTGGCTCGTACCTTGACGCAGAACAACGAATTGGCGCAAGCGAGCGTGGCCCTAAAAAGCATTGACTCACTGCGCAAGGAATACCACGAGCTTCATGAGCCACCGGGCTTGTGGCAATTATTGTTTGGTCAATAATATTTATACCAATTCACTTAAATAGCTAATCACCCTAGCGGGCTAAATGTCGTGCTCACCGCGTTGGAATTTATCCAGCGCTATATCTGATCACATACTTAACAGATTTGGTATTAGTTTCTCACTGGTTGCGGTGTTAATCGCCGCCGCCACAGCCTCCACCGCAGCTTGAGTCACCGCCGACACTATCGCTCGAGCTCGACGTTGAACCGCTGTCACCTGCACATCCCGATGAACAACCTATATGGGCGGCACAATAGCCATCGCCATACAGGGGCGACTTTTTATTCTTGCAATCTAAGGCGTAGACAAAGCCATCTTTAATTTCAAGCTGGCTATCGAGAGCGAACAGTAGGGGCAACTGCGTGGGTGCCGCAGCGGGTAAGTTGCTTTTGGCACAGGCTAAACGCCAGCGCGCCTGATACCATCCTGGGCGACCACCTTGGTTCTCATGGCCTCGCTTGGGGTATGGTGCAAAAAGCGCCCGAGTGCCTTTTTACAAAACTGCTGATAGTTGCGGGTAAAGAGGATAAATTCATGCCAGGCCACGTCGACCACCTGCGAGGGCATGGCTACCATTTTATTGCCAGCTTGATGACAGATATAAAAGTAATCCCTTAGCCCTTGCAATACCAGCTCTACGTCCTTGTCTTTGAGATGGGGGTAAGCGTGCTTTACTTTGGCGGCTATCGCCGGGGCAAACTGATATCGCTCTATATACACTCGCTGTGCTTGCTTTTTGCGGCGCTGGTATAAATAGACGCTCAGACCTAAAACGATCAGCGCCGTGATGGATGTCATTAACATTTGCTGTCCCTGCCCATGGGTTATTCTTTTTATTATTCAGCTAACTACGGGTTGCCCTTGGAAGCAAGTTGTTTTTTGGCTAACAGCCTTTTTGTATACACAGAGCTAGGTTTTGCAAGGTAAAGGGCCAGGGCTCTTGGTGTAAGCTGCTAAAGCGCTTAAAGTTAATATTGCCCAGGGTGCGTTCTTGTATGGCCTTGATCAGTATTTGATATTGCTCGGAATCGGGCTCAAATATGGCGAAGTTACTGCTAGAGATAAAGGTATCGCCCTGATGATGGGCATCGTGCAACATGATCAAGGCCGCAGCCCCCAATAACACATGGCCACCGACGGAAACATCAAGGTGTTCATCGGTGTCCATCTTATCCCAATTGATACCGCCGACGACCGGTAGCTGCGCCGAGTTTACACTCGCAGCAGCTCTAAGAGCGCCCCCTGCAATGGGGTCGTTGGCTGCCCAAATCATATTGATATTCTTGATATGACTAAGCACGCGAATACTTTTGCGATAGCCTTGCTCTGCGGACCAATTTGCCACTTCATGGTATACCAGGTTTACTTCCGGGTGCTGGCGTAAAAACAATTCCAGGCCACGCTGGCGGCTGAGTGCCGAATCGGTAGTGTGATCGCCATACAGTGCCAGCATATTGAGTTTGGCATCTTCACCAAAACGCTCAATGGCGCGCTCAAACAGACCGCGGGCCAGCTTATAACCGGCCTCGAAATGATTGGGAAGAATATAGCCGAGCAGCCAATCTGGTTTAGTGGTGAGAATGTGCTCCTGCGGAGCATTATAAATAAATAACAGTGGCTTATCTAATTCAGCATCGGCCTTGATCAGTTTGGTTATGGCTTTTTTCTCGTCAACCACTATGACATAGTCGGCATTGCTTCTGAGCGCGTCGTTCAGTTGCGACTTCATTAAAATATGATTGCGATTGGCATAGGTGACCGACAATTTAATATCGAGATCCTCGGCCACAGCTTCCATCGCCAGGGCCACGTTACGCCAAAACAGGCCGGTCGAATTATCGAACTGGTGACCGGGGTTCACAAAGCGTACCTTAAGCGGCTGGGCATCGGGATCGGCTTGAGCGCCTGCACTGATAAGCAGCAAGCTGAGGGTGAACGAAACGAGTAAAAAGCGGAAAATCGTCATTATTTCAACATATAACTGATATAGACCCTAGTGTATGTGGCGTGCGTGCATCAGTAAAGGAAGGGTCGACAATTTCCGCTTTAGTTTAGCGTTTTAACGATAAATCATACTTGAGCACCAGGGCATCCAGGTATTTGGCGCGCAGCGAATGCTTGTATTCATGGCCAGGCGGTTCAATAATCGCTTTGGAAAATTGTTTCATAATTGGGTGTAATTGCTGCCTTTGCTCGGCACTTAAGGCGGTGACCGTCATCCCTTCGGTAAGGGTGTCTATGCTGTAGCGTAATGCATCCATATGGATAATTTCTTCAATCTGCCCTTGTCGGGTTTGGGTACCGAATTGGCCGCTTAAAAATTGCTGCCACAGGTGGGTGAGTCGCTCGTCAATATCTTCCAGGTAGTCGTCAACCAGGTAGAGCCCCTCGTTTTGCAAAGAGTAAAGCGCCTGCATCGCCCGCTGGGCAAAGAGGTTAAAGGCTACACTGGCCGACTCTATGTTTGCCTTGGCAATTTGCCGTCCCCAGTCCTGCATAGCGATAGGGTAGTACTGCCAAAATACCTGACAGTCATAAATCCCCTGTACCGAGTGGCATTGAATGGTGTTTTCCAGGCTATAGCTGGCCTGAGGAAAAATGCACAGATGCTGCCAGTGCTCAAGTTGCTCACGGTCTACACCCAGGTGTTGGCAAAGCTGATCTTCCCGGTAGAAAAATTGTTCCAAATAATCCAAAAGATGCATAGGTAAATCGATAACTGTATATTTATACAGTTATCTTGATTCAAACCCGATTAAGTTGCAAGCCTTAAAATGGAGAAATTATTACGCAAAGGTGTCGTTCCTCTCGGCATAGGCGTTTGAATATGATTAAATTAGTAAAAATAGTTAGTGAGAGAAGCCAATAGCATGGGAACTATGGAGCAATTAAGACAGGCACGGGTGATTACTGCGATAAAGACCCCGTATAACGACGATGGCGAAATTTGCCTGGAAACCTTTGATGCTTTGGTGGAGCGCCAGATTGCCGCCGGTGTCGATGGTATAGTTGTTGGCGGTACTACCGGCGAAGGGCAACTGATGAATTGGGAAGAGCATTTAATGCTGATTGCTCACAGCGTCGCTACCTTTGCCGAACGTATCTTGATCATAGGTAACACCGGCAGCAACAACACCCGTGAAGCTATTAAAGCCACTAAATACGGTTTTGCCACAGGTATGCATGCCGCCTTGCAGATCAATCCTTACTATGGCCGTACCTCTGTGCTGGGCTTACAAGCTCATTTTAATGCCGTACTCGATATCGGCCCTGCTTTTATCTATAACGTTCCGGGGCGCACAGGTCAGGATCTCACCCCTGACTTTATCGGCTCATTGGCCCAGCACAAAAACTTCATCGGTATGAAAGAGTGCCAGGGCAACGAGCGCATTGCCGCCTATGAAAGCCAAGGCATCGCCTGTTGGTCAGGTAATGATGATGAAGCTCATGATGCGGTGCATCAGCACGGTGCCCATGGTGTGATTTCGGTGGCCACTAACCTGATCCCCGAGCTGTTTTGTGACTTGCTGAAATCACCTCAACCTGAGCTCAATGCCGAGCTTACACCGCTGATGAATTGGCTGTTTTGTGAACCTAACCCCATTGCCATTAACACGGCGTTGGCGATGACAGGCGCGGTAAAACCTGTGCTGCGTTTACCCTATGTGCCATTAACACAAAAACAACAAGAACTGGGTGTTGAACTTATGTCCAAATTGGATGAAAAGTACCTGGTTGGTGAGCAAACAGCGGCTATCATCGCTGAAAATGCGTTTAAATTGTACTAAGTTAGCCAAGCAGTAACATTTTAAGACTTAACAGCCGGTTAATTGTACCGGCTTTTTTGCTATTTTTTTTACAATCCATTACTATTTGCGCCTTATGAATAAACGGACTTTTGGCGATGAAGTGTGCTGTCGAAAAGTTGGCCGTATATGCGGCGCAGCCAGCCTTAACAGAAAATATTGAGCTCAATAAACTCTTAGATGCATTGGCGTCAGAATTTATTGCGCTTGATGTCAGTTGGGTCAAGCCCATTCAACGTCGCCGTTTAAGCGCTTTTGCCAAGATGATCCTCAGTTGTGCCCATAAGGTAAACCCTGATGCTCAGCCGCTGCCGATTATTTTCTCATCCCGCCATGGTGATCTGCATAAAACGTCGGACTTGCTGGCACAACTTCAAGCGCATGAACCCTTATCACCTACTCAGTTTGGCTTGTCGGTACATAACGCCGTAGCCGGACTCTTATCGATTCTGACCAATAACAAGGCGCCCATTGTCGCCTTGGCCGGCGGCAACAACAGCATTAACAGCGCCCTGTGTGAGGCCTATATTCAGCTGCAAGACCCAGAGGTTGAGCGGGTGATGGTGATCCATGCCGATCAAACCTTGCCCGAGCTGTATCAGGAGTTTGCCGATGAGCCGCAAGTGGATCATTGCCTTGCCTTGGTGCTGAGCACAAACTCTGAGGCCATAAATAATGGTGCTGCTGTACGCCTTGAACAAGGCGATGGAACAACCAAGCCTACAGTGGCTGCAGCGCTGAGTTTAGCGCTGGCCCTGCACGAGCAAAAAAGCATTGAGCTTAGTGGATGGCGGTTGCACTATGATTAGCAAGCTCAACTACTGTTGGCGCGTGCTTGGCACGGGTTTTTGTTTTGCTCTCTTTGGTCTCGGTGGTATGATCTTAAGCCTGACCATCCTGCCTTTGCAGCGGTTAATTTACCGGCAAACCGAGGTGCGTCAGCGCAAGGCGCGAAAGCTGGTGCATTACACTTTTCGCTTTTTTGTGGCTGTGATGGATACCTTGGGGGTGATAGGTTTTCATGTTCACAACCGCGATGCCTTTAAAAATTTACGCGGTCAGCTGATCCTTGCCAATCATCCAAGTTTAATTGATGTGGTGGTGCTGATTGCCTCTGTGCCAAGGGCCGATTGCGTGGTTAAGGCGCATTTGTTTAAAAACCCCTTTATGCGCGGCGTTATTCAAAGCACCGGCTATATCAGTAATGATGATCCCGAAGGCTTGCTGGTGGATTGTTGTCGCTCGTTAGCCGCGGGCAATAATTTGATTATTTTCCCCGAGGGAACGCGCTCTGACAAAGGCTCACTGCAAAAATTTAAACGCGGGGCTGCCAATATCGCTTTGCGCTGTGGTTTACCTTCGGGCTCGGTGATCACCTCGGTGCTGATCACCATGAAGCCCAGCACCCTGACCAAGGGCACGCCCTGGTATAAGGTGGCACCGAAGAAAGCGCATTTTTCGATGCATATTGCCGCCGAGCAACCGCAGCCCTGGCAGGGCCATGAGCATGAACCCATGAGCATGCAATCGCGGGGCTTGACCAAACACTTAGAAACTTATTTTCATAATCAAGTAGCGAATTTATGAGTGATTTAAAACTAGAACTAAAACAACTAATTATTACCAGCTTAGATCTGGAAGACATCGAAGTAGCAGACATAGACGACAGTGAGCCCTTGTTCATTGACGGCCTTGGCCTAGATAGTATCGATGCGCTGGAATTGGGTCTGGCCATTAAAAAGGCATTCGATGTAAAAATCGACGCTAACTCAGAACAAACGAAGGCTCACTTTGCATCTATCAATGCATTGGCTGAGTTTATTGAACAATCGCGCAACAACGCTTAATAGTGGAATAGAAGATGAAAACTGCTGCTGAAATTTACGACGTATTACGTGGCATTTTAGAGAATGACTTTGAAATCGACGCCGACGACATCAGTATGGATGCCAACCTATACGAAGAGCTGGACTTAGACAGTATCGACGCCGTTGATTTGGTTGTGAAACTAAGAGAAATCACCGGTAAGAAAATCGAGCCGGAAGCCTTTAAACAGGTGCGTACCGTAGCGGACGTAGTAAAAGAAGTAGAACAACTCGTTAATTAATCATGCTTAAAGGCATAGTGAATGCACTGATCTCCTTGTGCCTTTTGGCTTATCCTGTCTTGGTTTACCTGGGCTTAAGCCGGGGGTATGAGCAACAGGTAGCCTGGCTGTTGGCGGCCTTATTAACAGGGCGCGTGCTGTTGGCGCTGCGCCACAAGGCTATTGGCAACTGGCTATTACCTATCTCCGCCGTTGGCTTGCTGCTGGTGTTGATGGCGCTAATGCGCGGCTCATCCCTGTGGCTGCAACTCTACCCGATTATGGTGAACCTGATTATGGCCATCACCTTTGCCCTAAGTTTGCTGCAAAAGCAGAGCATGGTGGAGCGTTTTGCCCGCTTGCAGGAGCCACAATTGAGTGAGCAAGGCGTACGCTATACCCGTAAGGTGACCATGATCTGGTGTGCCTTTTTTGTCCTCAATGGTATCGCCGCCACCTACACGGTCTGGCTTGGTGATGTGGCTTTGTGGACCTGGTATAACGGCTTTATCGCCTATGTGCTTATCGGCCTTTTGGCCGCCAGCGAGTGGACTTATAGGCTGTGGTTAAAAAGGCAGGGCAAGCTTGTATAACTTAAAAAACCTCCTCGGTGAGCACATGGCCAGCCGTGACGGCTGTGCTTTTAGCAGCGCACAATTTCTTGCTTTAGTCGAGAGTTTTTATCGCCGTTATGCGTCTCTTGAAGCCGGCTCCTCGGTGTTGCTGTATCACAGCGATAGCATAGAGTTTGCAGCGCGTTTGCTGGCATTGGCGCAATTGCCGCTGGATATTGTTTTACCTCCTAACGCTCAGCCACAAACCTTGTGTGATTTGCAAAAGATCACCAGTTTCTATGCCGGTGAGTTGGAGGCGGATAGCCCGCCTGGCTTTACCTGTGTGGACGCCTTTGCCCCAGATTCTTCATTGGCGTGCGATTTACACTGGCCCGGCAGCGCTCAGGGCTCCGGCAGCCTGGTGTTTTTCACTTCGGGCTCTAGCGGTCCTGCCAAGGCCATTTATAAATCTTGGGATGCCATTAACTGTGAACTAGAAACCCTGGAGCAGACCTTTATCTGCGCCGAGCCTAAGCCCGAACATCTGTCCTTTGTGGCCATGGTGTCGCACCAGCATATTTATGGGCTGTTATTTAAACTGCTGTGGCCGCTGCGTTTTGGGCACTTCTTCGAAGCCAGCAGTTACCAATACCCAGAGCATTTAGCCAAGCGACTTGGCGATCATCGGCGTTGGCAGGTGGTGGCCTCGCCAGCTCAGCTATCCAGGCTTGTGGATGACAATGTTCTGGTGCCGAAGCGTGCACAGATAGAGCGCATATTTTCCTCCGGTGGACCCTTGGCGGACTCAGATGCCATTACCTTGGCGGAGCAGTTACATCAAGGCGTAGTGCAGGTTTATGGCAGCACGGAAACCGGCGGCATAGGCTATCGCAGTGTGCTTTCGACGACGGCAACGCCCTGGCAGCCTTTTGCTGGCATCAGTCTAAGCACAGACGAGGGCCGCTTGGCGCTGCAATCCCCCTTGATAGACGAGCCAATCCGGCTGTTGGATGACAAGGGCCAGGTATTGAGTGATGGTCGATTTTTGTTACTCGGGCGCGCCGATAGAACCGTGAAGGTAGCGGAAAAAAGGGTCGACCTGGTTGGTATGGAAGCGCGTTTGCGCCAGCACCCTCTGGTGTGCGCCTGTGCGCTGCTGCAACTCTCTTCGGGGCGTTTAGGTGCCTTGGTGGCACTTGGCAATGCAGGTGAATCGCAGGCTTCCAGCAGGGAAATAACCGTGCAGTTAAAGGCCTGGCTGGGGCAGGAATTTGAAGCCGTGTGTGTACCGCGTAAGTGGCGTTATGTTGAGCAGCTCCCCTACAACAGCCAGGGCAAGCTGATTTATTCGCAATTGGAGCAATATTTTGTCTGATCTAGTGATAACCGAGCCGCAGATCCGCGCCATTGAACAAACGGACGACCAGGTTGCGCTGACCTTGTATTTACAACCCGAGCTCGATTATTTTCGTGGCCACTTTCCGGGTGCGCCTATCCTTGCCGGTGTCGTGCAACTGGATTGGGCGGTGCAATACGCTCGTCAGTATCTGGGCATGAGCGGGGAGATAGCCGATATTGAGGTATTGAAGTTTCAGGTGGTGATGACCCCAGAATTGGAAGTGACGCTGCAATTGGCGAAGAAAAATAACGAAAAGGTACTCTTTAGTTATCACTCTGAAAAGGGTCAGCATGCCAGTGGCCGCCTGGTCTTTGCGAGCTAAGCCATGAACTTGTGTATCGTCATTCCTAACTACAACCATACCCATGCCATTGATCAGGTGCTGGCGCAATTAAGTGGTGCCGGTTACAAGATAGTCATGGTCGATGATGGCAGTCATGCCGAGGCGCAAAAATACTTCGACGAGCTGGCGCAGCAATACAGTGATTTGACCCTGCTACGCCATAAAATCAATCAGGGCAAGGGCGGAGCGGTGCAAACCGGTCTGCGCTGGGCATATGAAAACGGTTACAGCCATGCCCTGCAGGTGGACGCCGATGGCCAACATTGCCTGGCGGATATGAACCGACTGGTAGAATGTTCCCGGGAAAATCCAGAGGCGATTATCAGTGGTCGCCCCCTGTATGACGACTCGGTCCCCAAACACAGATATTTAAGTCGCTATATCACCCATTTTTGGGTCTGGGTAGAAACCCTGAGTCTGTCCATTAAAGACTCCATGTGCGGCTTTCGCGTATATCCGCTGGCTCCTTGTATGGCGCTATTTGCACGCTGCGAGCTGGGTAAACGCATGGATTTCGATATTGAGATCATGGTGCGCATGTATTGGCGCGGTACGCCCTCGCGTTTTGTCGACACCCAAGTGATTTACCCAGAAGACGGGGTGTCGCATTTTCAGCCGCTGGCCGATAACCTTAAGATCAGCTGGCTGCACACCCGCTTGTTTTTCGGCATGTTGGTACGCCTGCCTAAATTGCTGTGGCGTAAGCTCAGTGGTCAAAGGTAAGCGGCGCGATATGAGCGAACAACATTGGTCAAAAACCCAAGAGCGTGGCAGCTATCTTGGCATGCAGTTTTTACTTGGCGTGTATAAGCTCTTTGGCCGCCGGGTGCTCTGGCTGTTTATGTTTGTGGTGGTGTTTTATTTCTATGTCAGCGGCAGAAAAGCACGCCGTGCGTCCCTTGATTATTGGCGCCGTCTCCACACGTTTGACCCCAGTCAACCTAAGCCTAGTTTTGGCACTGGGTTAAAACATTTTTGTACCTTTGCCGACAGCGCCTTTGATAAGATTGATGCCTGGCTTGGGCGTATTACGCCGGCGCAATTGCGTTATCAGAATCAACATCTGTTTGATGACTTGGTGGCCCGCCGCCAAGGCGCCATTTTTATCGGCTCGCACTTGGGCAACCTGGAAGTATGCCGGGCCTTGGGCATGCGTCATCAAAACTGTGTGATCAATGTACTGGTGTTTACCGAGCACGCGGTGGAATTTAATCGCACCTTGGGGCGCATTAACCCCAATGTCAGCGTCAACCTTATTCAGGTCAGCGATATGGGCCCGGATCTGGCGATTTTACTTAAAAGCAAGGTCGAGCAGGGTGAGTTTGTAGTGATTGTCGGCGATCGCACTAGCACCAGTGCGGTTGGGCGGGTGCACTATGCGTCCTTCCTTGGCGAGCCGGCGCCTTTTGCGCAGGGGCCCTTTATTCTTGCGGCGCTACTGGAGTGCCCAATATACTGGCTATTCTGTACCCGAAGTGGTGATGGCTTTGACGTCCATTTCAGTCATTACAGCGAGGCCTTATCCTTGCCGCGTAAAACCCGGCAGCAGGCCCTGGCTCAGGTAATAGATGATTACGCTCAAGAGTTGCAGCGCGTGACGCTGCAATGCCCTTATCAATGGTTCAATTTTTACGATTTTTGGCAACGCGATGAAGACAGCGTGCGCCACAAGGAGAAGTAGTTCGTGTCTAGTATTCAATCCATCGAGTTTGGCGCTGCGCCGCTGCGTATAGAAGATATCGTTGCTTTTGCCCGCACTGATACGTTAGCACACATTAGTAATGACCAAGCCTTGGCGCGCAAAATAGACTCGGCGGTGGCCTTTTTAGATGAACTGCTCGAAAAAGAAGGGGTGATTTACGGCGTCACTACCGGTTACGGCGACTCTGTGACCGTAGGCATCCCCCTTGAGCTGGTGCAAGAGCTGCCTTTGCATCTCACCCGTTTTCACGGCTGTGGCATGGGCGCTCACTTTTCTCATGCCGAGTCGCGCGCCATTTTGGCAACCCGATTAACCTCCCTGACTCAGGGCTATTCCGGGGTGAGTTGGGAACTGCTGCATTTGCTTCGCGATATGCTCAACCATAAAATCCTGCCCTTGATCCCGCAAGAGGGCTCGGTGGGCGCCAGTGGCGACCTCACGCCGCTTTCTTATGTGGCCGGTGCATTAGTAGGCGAGCGCGATGTGTATTTTCAAGGCGAGGTGATGGCCGCCAAAGACGCCTTTGCCAAGGTGGGGCTGAAACCCATCACATTGCGCCCCAAAGAAGGCTTGGCGATTATGAATGGCACCGCGGTGATGACCGCCATTGCCTGTTTGGCCTTTGACCGCGCCAATTACCTGCATAAGTTGGCAACCCGTATCACCGCATTAAGCTCCTTGGCGCTCAAGGGCAACAGTCATCATTTCGATGAAATCTTATTCTCGGTGAAACCGCACAGCGGTCAGCAGCAGGTCGCGGCCTGGATCCGCGATGACCTGAATCATCATAGTCATCCTCGCAATGCCGAGCGTTTGCAGGACCGTTATTCGATTCGCTGCGCGCCCCATGTCATTGGCGTGTTGGCGGACTCCTTGCCCTGGTTGCGTCAGTTTATCGAGAACGAGCTGAACTCCGCCAATGACAACCCCATTATCGATGGGCAGGGCGAGCATGTGTTGCATGGTGGTCACTTCTACGGCGGCCATATCGCCATGGCCATGGACAGCATGAAAACTGCGGTGGCGAATCTGGCCGACTTGGCCGACAGACAAATCGCCTCCTTGGTGGACACCAAGTACAACAATGGCCTGCCGAGCAACTTGAGCGATGCCCATGACGAGCGCAAGTACATCAACCACGGCTTTAAAGCGGTGCAGATCGGTGCTTCCTCCTTTACCGCCGAAGCCTTGAAACTGACCATGCCCGCCAGCGTATTTTCGCGCTCCACCGAATGCCATAACCAGGATAAGGTAAGCATGGGTACCATAGCCGCTCGCGATTGTATGCGGGTGCTGCAACTAACCGAGCAGGTGCTGGCCTGTACCCTGTTGGCGGCAGTACAAGGACTGCGTATTCGTATTGCTCGTGGTGAGGTGGATGAGCAGGGTTTGAGCACAAATATTCGTGCCATGTATAGCGATGTTTGTCGCTATTTTGATAACCTGACTGAGGACAGACCACTGGAGCAGACCCTGCGCACCACGGTGGATTACATAGTGCAGCAACGTTGGGACCTATATGAATAATAAAAATGCCTTGCTGGTTAGCTCAGTTGAAATAGAGATCCCGTTTCACGATTGCGATCCCATGAATATCGTTTGGCATGGTAACTATGCCCGCTACCTTGAGGTGGCGCGTTGTGAGTTGTTGCGCCAATTCGATTATGATTATTTGCAAATGCTTGAGTCGGGCTATGCCTGGCCCATTGTTGATATGCGCATAAAATACATAGACTCGGCGCTGTTCACCCAGCGTATACGTGTCGAGGCTTACCTTAAAGAATATGAGCAACGCTTAAAAATCGACTATGTGATCTTCGATGCCGCCAGTAATAAGCGCCTGACCAAGGCCTATACGGTGCAGGTCGCTGTTGAGCAAGACAGCGGTGAAATGCAATATGTGTCACCGCCGATTTTAATGCAGAAACTGGCCAAGGTACTGTAATGAAAAAGCTTTTAGTCAGTCTATGGCTTACGCTTATGTGTGCTCCAAGCGCAGCTGCAAATGAGCCTAAGGTCCAAAGTGAGCACGGCAATTTTAGCCAGGCGAAAACCTTTGCCGGTTTTAACCAGCCCTTTATCAGCAAGGGTGAATTTACCCTAAGCAGTGAGCAGCTGTTATGGCATACCCTGACGCCCATCGATTCCTTGCTGAAAATCGATGGTGATGGTGTGTTTGAGCGCCAAGCGGATGGTCAATTTCGCCGTCAAGGCCAGAGCGGACCTTACAGCAGTTTGTTGCAAGCCTTATTAGCCCAAGATCAGGCGCAGTTGGCGCAGTTCTTTACCAGCAGCGAGGCCCAGCCACCGGCATCTTTGTTAGAGAGCGCCTATTCATGTCAGCAACTCGAGCCCATCACACAAGAGCTCAAAGGTCTGTTTAGCCACTTTATCAGTTGCCTGGATAGCCAAGAGCGGGTGCGTTTTATTGGCTTGTATGAGCACAGCGGCACGGTCACTGAAATCAGTCTTAACTTTGAGCTCGGTGTAAGCCAAGAGTAGCTATGAAACATTGGGTTAGCCGCGCCTTGGTCCTGACTTTTATGCCTCTGCTGCTGGTAGCAGGCATCGCCTTGCTGTGGCAGCTCAAACCTATTGCCATTAAAAGCGATATGCTGGCCTTGTTGACACCCGTTTCAAATGAGCAAAGCCCAGGCAAGCAGGCTCAAGACTTTTATCGAGCCCAGCAACAGCTGCTTGGTGAACAGCAACAGCGTCTGGTTTTTTCGCTGCAAGGTGCAAACAGTGAGCAAGCTTATCTAGAGTTGGCTCAGGGTTTGGCGCACGCTGGCCTTAAGGTGCAAGAGCAGCAGCCGCAGTTAACGCAAATAATTGACTTTTATGCGCCTTATCGCGGCGCTCTTATGAGCCCTGAATATGCTCAGGCCATTGCCGACCCCGCGCAATTTAATCACTACTTTCAGCGCCAGTTGGCGCAAACTGCCTCGCCCTGGTTAAGCCAGAGCCTGAGCCGGGATACGTCCTTGGCCACCTACAGCTTTGTCAGTGCCCTCAGTGGCGAGCAAGCCCTGACCCTGGTGGATGGTAAATTACAAGGTCGGGATGAGCAGGGTGAGCCGGTGTGGATTTTGCTGGCGCAAACGCATGAAAGTGTAAGCAGCATCAGTGCCACAGAGCGTACCGCCGCGGCCATAGATGAGCTTTTAGACCAGTTACAACTAAGCTATCCCCGGGTGCAAGTGCGTCATTCCGGTTTACTGTTTCATAATGCCGAAAATGCCACTCAGGCAAAATGGGAAATGAACCGCTTTGGTATTGCCAGCGTTGTCTTGTTGTCTCTTTTTGTATTCTTGTCCTTGCGCGGTGCCTGGCCCTTGTGGGTGAGTATGCTGACGGTGAGTACCGCCATACTCAGTGGTCTTTTGGCGCTGTTATTACTGCGCCAGGAGATCCATCTACTGACCCTGGTCTTTGCCACCACCTTGATTGGGGTCGCCATAGACTATGCGTTTCATGCCTTAGCGGACAAAGCCGCGCAGCAAGGCCGATATTCCCGTGCCCTTAAACGTGGCCTGCTGTTGGCGCTGTGTTCAACCGCCATCGGCTATTTGTGTTTTCTTAGCGCGCCCTTGGTCTTGCTGCAAGATGTAGCCATCTTTGTGGTCGCCGGCTTAGTAGGTGCCTGGGTGTTTACCCGCTTCTGTCTGGCTCCTGTGGCCATGACCTTGAGCTTTCGTGCTTCTGTAGTATCGGGTGCCGAGCTTGGCCTTAAGTGGCAAAGCCAGGCTAGATGCCACAGTGGCAAGGTTTACCTGGTCCTGGCGCTGCTGTGCGTGCTACTGAGCTGGTGGCGTATGCCTGCCAGTAATGACTCCATCGCCAGCTTTAATGCCAGCAGTGCCGAGTTGATGGACACCCAAGTTAAGCATCAGATGTATTTACAAGGCTCCGAGCCGATACAGCGCTTAATCCTTAAGGGCGAGGATGTGCAGCAGCTGCTGAGGCGCGAAGAGCAAGTTAGCGCCTGGTTGGAAGAGCAAGGTGCTCGGGCACAAGGCCTTAGCCGTGCCTTGCCCAGTCTGACTCGTCAGCAGGAGAATGCAGCGGCCTATAATAAGGCGGTGGCAAGCGGCGTATTTACGCCATTGCAAGCCTTTAGCGGCCAAGCCATTGCACCGACGAGCGCAGCGCTATTGGATTATGATGCCTTTGTCAGCGGCCCCCTGAATGAAGCCTTTAGCGATGTGGTGCACCTTGATGGCGCTGTCTATTCCCTGCTCAATGTCAGCTCCGTCAGTGCAGCACAATTACAGATCCTAGGTACCCATTACGATTATGTGGCGATTGTCGATGTGCCGGGGCAGCTCAGTGCCATGTTGGCGCATTTTCATCGTGGAATTCACCTTGCCTTATTATTGGCGGCAGTGGCCATTATATTGATTTTCGTATTTAGCTTTGGCTGGCGTCATGGCCTTAAAATGGCGGCTTGGCTGGCTTTGGCCACGGCGCTGATCGTCAGTGTGATTGCCCAGTTCAGCGCCATATCCGTGTTTCATACCCTGGGGCTTATTCTGGTGTTGGCACTGGCAGTGGATTACTTTATTTTCTATCGTCAGGGCGGCCACAGTGCCCATACCCTGGTGGCAATTAGCCTGTCGGCACTGTCGTCGCTGGCGGTCTTTGCCATGCTGATTTTTTCCAAAACGCCTGCGATAAGCCAATTTGGTGGTGCCGTATTACTGGGGCTGCTGGTGGTTTACTTTTTGGCACCTTTAAGTATCGAGAATAATAATGACAAACAATGATTGTACAGTGGATGTAGTAGTGATAGGTGCGGGCCCATCAGGCGCCCTGGCCAGTGCCTTGTTACAGCAATTGGGTTGGCAGGTAAAGGTCTTGGAAGGGCAGCATTTTCCGCGATTTTCCATAGGTGAGAGCCTGTTACCTCAGTGTATGCACTTTCTCGCCGAGGCCGGCATGGACAAGGTGGTGGACGAGCATGCCGAAACTCAGGCATTTCAATATAAAAATGGCGCCGCCTTTCATTATCGTGGTACCGACACCGAAATCGACTTTACCGATAAATTCAGCCCTGGTCGCGGCACCACCTATCAGGTAAAGCGCGCTAATTTCGATAAGCTGCTTGCCGATGCCGCCGCCGCCAAGGGCGTGGATATCTGTTACGGCCATAGAGTGCAGGCGATCACAGAGCAAGATGATGGCATGCTACTGACGGTAACTCAGGGCGAGGAGCAATACCAGCTGCATAGTCGCTTTGTCCTTGATGCCAGTGGTTTTGGTCGGGTATTGCCACGCTTATTGGATTTAGATAAGCCCTCAAGTTTACCGCCGCGCAGTGCCTACTTTTGTCATGTTAAAGACGGCATTAAGGCATCGCGTTTTGACCGTAATAAAATCCTTATTAGCGTGCACCCCGAGCACAGGGATATCTGGTATTGGTTGATCCCTTTTGCCGATGGCACCGCAAGTTTGGGGGTGGTGGGTGAGCCTCATCATTTTGATACCTCTATCAGCAATGAGGAGAACCTCTGGGCTAAGGTGAAGGCAGAGCCGAATCTGGCCGACCTGCTGGCTGATGCCGAAGCCGTTAACCCGGTGCAAACCCTGGGCGGCTATTCCGCCGATGTATCCAGCCTATACGGCAAACACTACGCCTTGCTGGGCAATGCCGGAGAGTTTTTAGACCCGGTATTTTCATCTGGGGTGACTATAGCGCTAAAATCCGCCTCCTTGGTGGCCCCGGTGGTCGATGCGCATTTGCGCGGTGAGCAGGCGGACTTTGAAGGCGAGTTTTCTACCCCGCTTAAACGCGGAGTTGAGTGCTTCAAAACCTTTGTTAATGCCTGGTATGACACCCGCTTTCAGGACGTGATTTTCTATCCCGAGCAAAGCGATGAAGTGCGCCGTATGATCAGCGCTATCCTCGCCGGTTATGCCTGGGATGCGAACAACCCTTATGTGGTGCAAAGCGAGCGCCGATTAGATGTGTTGGCACAATTGTGCCAAATGGAGCCCTGTTAATGCGCTGCTTATGTCTGCTGCTACTTTTAGTGCTTAGCGGTTGCGCCAGTTACAGCCCCGTGGAGCCGGAGGTAAAGGATAAAGCCGTGATGTTCAGTGCCGAGGTTGGCTTAGCACTGAGCGCGCCGCCTTCTGAGCTGCTTAACAGTCAGTGGCAAAAGCGTATGTTTGTTACCAAGGCACAAACTCAGCAGGCTCTGCTGAGTCAATTGGCCATCAATGGCGAAGGCGAGCTGCGTTTAGCCTTGATGAGCGCTGCCGGTTTACCCGTTTTTACCTTGAGCTACAACGCCGAGCAAGGCGTGGCGGCCCAGCGCTTTATTGCCGCCGAGGATTTGGATCCAAGTTATATCCTGGCCGATATTCAACTGGTACATTGGCCTGTGGCCCAATTAAATAAACATTTAAAAGGGGCGCACTTGATTGAATATCGCCAAGGTGGCGAACTTATCCGCGAGCTGCGCCAAAATGATACCAGCTTGCTGGATATACGTTATGGCGGCGAGGTGATCATATTGAACAATAAAATTCATCACTACGAGATCCGCTTTGAAGAGGTGAAGCCATGAGGGCATGGTTAAATGATTTAGGCATAGTAAGCGCCTTGGGCACGGATAAGGCGCAGCATTTACAGGCGCTATCCAACCAGGAGTTAGCCGGCGGTGCTATCACTCCGCTAACACAGGGCAGTGGTTTACATTACGGTGACCAAACGGATCAGCAAGACCCTTATGTGGGCCTGGTGCAGGCAATTCCTTTAACTGCCAAGCAGCGCAATAACCGCCTTATAGACCTTGCGTTGCAGCAATTGGCACCGACGCTGGCGCGCATGCGCGAGCGCTATAGTCCGGCGCGCATTGCCGTGGTTGTCGGTACCAGCACCGCCGATATTTACGACGGTGAGCTGGCCCGCAAGCATAAAGCACAAACCGGCAACTGGCCCGAGGATTACCATTATGATCAGCAGGCTCTTGACGCACCCGCCGCCTATATCAAGGAAAAGCTCGGTTTAGAGGGCATTGCCTACAGTATTTCCACCGCCTGCAGCTCCAGCGCCAAGGCGTTGAGCAGTGCCAAGGGTTTATTGGCCGCCGATTTGGCCGATGCGGTGATCTGCGGTGGCGCCGACAGCTTGTGTCAGCTTACCATTAATGGCTTTAGTGCCCTGGCGTCGACCAGCAGCGGCCTGTGTCAGCCCTTTGGTGCTGAGCGTGATGGCATTAATATAGGTGAGGGAGCCGCGCTCTTTGTGATGAGTCGCGAGCGCGATTTGGGCGAGAGTTCTTGTGTCCTATTAGGTAGCGGTGCCAGCTCTGATGCCCACCATATGTCGGCGCCAGAGCCCAGCGGCAGCGGTGCTCTTGCGGCCATGCGTCAGGCTTTGGCACAAGCCAAGTTAAGCCCAGCCGAGATAGATTATGTTAATGCTCATGGCACGGCGACGCCGAAAAATGATGAAATGGAAGCCAAGGCCATCGCCGAGCTGTTCGCCGACGCTGTGCCTGTAAGCTCGACCAAGCACTTAACCGGGCACACCTTGGGCGCTGCCGGCGCCATAGAAGCGGGCTTGTGCTGGCTGCTTATCGAACAACAGCGTTTAGGGGCGCAGGCACCGCCATCGGTAACACCTTTGCCTTGGCACAGTGGTTATGCGCTGGATGCCGACTTGGCACCAATCCATGTATTACAACAACCAATAATGAAAATTCCAACAATCTGTATGAGTAATTCTTTTGCCTTTGGTGGCAATAATGCCAGTTTAATTATCGGAGCAGTCGATGCGTGAGATAAGCATGACGGAACTTATCGCTCATCGCCCGCCCATGGTGTTGATCGACTCTCTCGTTGCGTTTGACGACGACAGTGCCCATTGTCAGGTGCGCATCCGTGAAAATAGCCCCTTTTATGATGCCCAGGTGGGTGCGGTGCCAAGTTATATCGGCAGCGAATATATGGCGCAGGCCATTGCCGCCTATGCCGGCGCCCATGACCTGGATCAGAGTCGGGAAATTAAAATTGGTTTTCTTCTCGGCAGTCGTAAAATTCGCTGTCATAAACCGCGCTTTGACAAGGGCATCTTGTTGGATATTCTGGTCGAAAAGGTGATCCAGGACGAGTCCGGCTTAAGTGTATTTGCTTGTCGTATTGAAGATCAGGGTGATTGTTTGGTCGAAGCCAAAATTAATGTTTTCCAACCCGCCGATCCAATGAAATTTATTAAGGAAAATCAATGAACAGACGTATTTTAGTGACCGGCTCTAGCCGTGGGATCGGTAAGGCCGTGGCGCTGCAATTGGCAGAGCAAGGTTTTGATATTACGCTGCATTGCCGCTCGCAGGTGGCCTTGGCCGAGCAGGTAGCCGAGCAAATTAGCGCCTTAGGTCGAGCGGTTAATATTCTTGTTTTTGATGTCACCGACCGAGCCCAGGCCAAGCAAGAGCTGGAAGCGGATATCGCTGCCAACGGCGCCTATTATGGCGTGGTCTGTAATGCTGGCGTTACCCGAGACACCGCCTTTCCGGCGATGACAGACGAAGAATGGGATACTGTGATAAGCACAGGCCTTGATGGTTTTTATAATGTCGTACGCCCTGTGGTTATGCCCATGGTCAGTGCCCGCAAGGGTGGGCGCATTATTACCTTGGCTTCTGTGTCGGGTATTGCCGGAAACCGTGGTCAGGTAAACTACAGTGCCGCCAAGGCCGGTATTATCGGTGCTACTAAGGCGTTATCGCTGGAGCTGGCCAAGCGTAAAATCACGGTAAACTGTGTGGCGCCAGGTTTGATTGAAACCGAGATGACCGCCGAGCTCGATACCAAGATGCTGCTTGAACATGTGCCGATGCGACGCATGGGCAGTGTCGATGAAGTGGCTGCAACCGTGGCCTTCTTGGCCTCGGATCAGGCGGGTTACATTACCCGTCAGGTTATTTCCGTCAATGGTGGATTAGTATAATGAAACGTGTGGTGATTACGGGCATGTCCTGTATTACGGCCTTGGGTGATGATTGGTCGAGCTTCCGTACAGCCCTTGAGCGTGGCGAAAATGCCGTGCAAACCATGGGGCAGTGGGATGATATCAGCGATCTCAATACCAAGTTGGCGGCGCCTGTCACCCATTTTGAGCGCCCAAGCCATTATAAACGCAAAATGGTGCGTTCCATGGGCCGTGTGGCCCTAATGGCCACAGTGGCCACCGAACGTGCCTTGCAACAGGCCGAGCTGCTGGGGCATCCGGCGTTGACCAATGGTGATACCGGTATTGCCTATGGCTCATCTACCGGCTCAACACCACCGCTCATTGCCTTTGCCGATATGATGAAGTCGGGGCAGATGAGTGGCGTGACTGCCACCAGCTATATTCAGATGATGGCGCACACGGCGCCGGTGAATATCGGTGTATTTTTCGGTCTTAAGGGCCGGGTGATCACCACCAGCTCCGCTTGTACCTCGGGCTCTCAGGGCATAGGCTATGCCTATGAAGCCATTAAGTACGGCCGCCAAAAGCTGATGGTGGCCGGGGGTGCCGAAGAGCTGTGCGTTACCGAGGCGGCGGTGTTCGACACCCTGTACGCCACCAGTTGCAACAACGATAACCCTAAGGCAACGCCGCGTCCTTTCGACAGCAAACGGGACGGTTTGGTCATAGGCGAGGGGGCCGGGACTCTGATCTTAGAAGAATATGAGCACGCCAAGGCGCGCGGTGCCACCATATTGGCGGAAATCGTCGGCTTTGGCTGTAATTCTGACGGTCAGCATGTCACCCAGCCCACCAGTGAGACCATGCAGGTGGCCATTGAAATGGCGCTGCAAGACGCCGAGCTTAGTGCCGATCAGATAGGTTATGTTAACGCTCATGGCACCTCCACGGATCGCGGTGATATCGCCGAATCTCATGCCACCTTTAATGCCCTGGGTGCCAAGCCCATCAGCTCGTTAAAGAGCTACCTCGGCCATACCTTGGGAGCCTGTGGCGCCATTGAAGCCTGGGCCAGTATCGAGATGATGCGTGATGGCTGGTTTGCGCCCACCATCAACCTAGACTCGGTGGACGAGCAATGCGCGCCGCTTGATTACTTAACACAAGGCACAGAACTAGATTGTGATTACGTGATGAGTAATAACTTTGCCTTCGGCGGTATTAATACCTCTTTGATCTTTAAGCGAGTTTAAGCCATGCGCAAGGGATTGATGGTCTATGTGCTGCTTTTGCTATGTTCATTGACCCCCGCGTTTGCCGAGGGGGTTAATGAGGACAGTGTTAAAACCGTCGAAGACAAGGCAGGGAAAGACGCAGTTAAAAGCAGCCGTGAGCTGGAATTGGGCGTGGGAATTTTTACCACCTCCTTACCTCATTATCTCGGCTCGAGTGAGCATAACAAGTATACCGTGCCCTTGCCCTATGTGCGTTATCGCAGTGAACGCATGAGTGTCGACCGCAACAGCGCTGTGGGTTATTTGTGGCAAAGTGATAACTGGCACCTGGATGTGTCAGCGACCGCCAGTTTGGCGGTGGACAGCAAGGACAATCAAGCCCGCTCGGGCATGGACGACTTGGATTGGGTATTTGAATTAGGTCCAGCCTTGGATTATTATTTTGCCGGACAGCCACGTAGTGATAACTACCTGAAAAGCGGTTTGTTTGTGCGAAAGGCGCTGGCTACTGATTTCACCTCCATTGATGATATCGGCTTTCGAATGGGCCCTTATATGCAATGGCAGCAATTACTTTGGCAAGAGTCTGAGCAGACGGTGAGCATCACCGCCCGCGGCGCAGTTAACTATGCCAGCAGCCAGTATGTTGATTATTTTTACGGCGTAGGTGAGCACCAAAGCACGGTGCAGCGCCAAGCATATAAGCCGCAATCCGGTTACAGCGGCAGCGAGTTGTCCGTGGGTGTCAATTACGACAGCAAGCGCTGGTGGCTTGGTGGTTTTGTAAAGTATTACCGCATTAAGGATGCGGTGTGGCGCGATAGCCCCTTGGTTGAGCGACATCATAATCTTGCCTTTGGCATCGGCCTGGCATGGAAGTTTTATAACGTAGAGGGAAATTAACGATGAAAAAATCAGTATTTTTAGCACTGGGACTGGCACTAACGGCAAATACGGCCATGGCTCGTGACGATATAGGCCAATATAATATCGCCGAATTGCTGGAAACTACTAAGGCTAAAAATGCCCTGCTTGATGTGCCGCTGTATTTCGGTAATCAGGCTTATGGCGAGGTGCAGGAAACCTACGGCGAGGTGACCACCAACCAAAAGACCAATGCTTTTAATAAGTCCGACAAGGAAGCCTGCCAATGGGTGATGCTAAGTGCCCTAAAGGCCTTGCAGGAGCGCGCCAAGCGTGAGGGTATGAATGCGGTGGTGAATATCCAGTCTTATTATAAAAAGCGTGAATTTGTCAGTGAAACCGAGTTCGAATGTGGCGCCGGCTTCTTAATGGCGGGCGTTTCCCTAAAAGGCACGCTGGTTAAACGCTAAGTACTGGTTAAAGGCTAAGTAATGAAGGCTACCTGTTCCTATTATGAATAAGGCAGCCTTTTCTTTTTCCAGTTATCGCACGTGCGCTCGCAACTCCTAACGCTCACGCTCGTAACTCTGAGCAGCAGCCCATGCGCCTCCCCTGAAACAGCAGTTTGCCTAGGGCCAAGCTTAGTTGTGCAAGGTAACTCTGGGCTCGGCGTCTTTGTCGCTTAGGCTGAAATGAATATCGTCGCCACGCTTGTTGGCGACCTCATTCATACGGGTAAGCATGCGATTAATGCGCTCGCGCTCATAGGGGTTGTCAATACAGTGCTCGGCGTCATAAACCGTGGCCTGCACATAACGATACAGCGCCTGGGTATATTCTCGGTTGTGCTCACAAACAAACAGAATATTCTTTAACGCCTCAATCAGGTTGACCAGTACCGTGGTGTCATTACAGCCATAGTGGCGGATGGGGTCGAAATTCTCTTCCAGCAGGGAGGCCAGACTGGGCTCATAAAACCAGAGCAAAGGCGACTGTTGCTGTTCGGTATTGAGTAGGGTGTAGTTATGATCCGCCACATGCAGGCGGGCAATGGTCAGTATGCTAAGCATATCTATGGCTTTGACCGCTGTGCCTGGGTCGTTAATGCCCGGGCTGAGCGCCTTAATGGCAATTTCGGCAATTTGCCGCAGACCATAACTGTAATGATCACCTATGTATTCCTCGATATAAAATACGCTGCATTTATGAATTTGCTCGCAGAGCTCTTCATCGGCGCTAATATCTCTGTCCAGCGCCAGATAGGGAAAGCCTTCAACACAGAAAAACCCCGGCTCCACCTCGGTCACCATACGCAGCTCATGTTGTGCTAACAACTTACTCAGTTGCTGGGTATGCACACCCTTAAAGTAGCCGGCGCGAGGGCTTTTGAGTCGATACCAATCACAATAATCCGGCACCGCGGCGGCAATTCTCGGATCTTGGTAGGCGATCAGGTTTTGCAGTTGCTTATTGGTTTGCGCAAACAGGGTATTCAGTACGCTGTCGACCTGGATGGAGCGTGAAATGGAATGGATAAAGAATACAAAGAGCACCAGATTGTAAATACCTATGGCCAAAGCGAAAAAAGTGCCTAAAGCCGGAGTTTGCAAGGTCTCCCCCTCGGTGTGGATATTCATCAGGGTAAGCAGGGTAAAGACTATGCTGCCCAGATACATGCCGAGCACATACTGGTGCGCCTTGATGGAGATAAGCCCAGGCAACACCCGTGGCGACAAGGTAGCGGCGGCATTGTTTAACACCACCATAACCATGGAAAAGCTAAACACGGTGAGCGAGATCAGGCCGCCGGCGAGGATACCGAGCAGGGTTTTGGCGGTATCAACATCGGTAACAAAGAGCACCGGCCAGGCCTGCTTTATGCGCATTACCCAGCCTTGGTATTCTATATTGGCCAGTACCATGGCGAACAACATAAAGAGGGTAATAATAATCGCAGGGTAGAAGCCAATGCTGCTGACAATGGCGCGGTATTGATCTGCTATTTTCCGGGGCGTGCGCATAAATACCTCATTATTCTATGTTATTGTCAGCGAGCTACTCGTTAAAATACAGCACAATGCTGCCCCCTTCGAGGGCGCTGCCATGATGATAGTTTAGGCCAATGCCGATATTTTCCAACCAGGAAGACCAGGTGCTGGTATCGAGTAATACACCTACGCCATATTCATAAAAATGATTAGTTGCAAAGGCGCTGGCGCTGTCTCCCCCTAGGTCGACGCGATGGGCCTTAATATAGATGGCCTGAGTAAACTGGCCTATATGCGCGGTATCGAAACGCGCCTTAATGCCATTTTGATAACGCCAGCCTTCCGGCCTTATTTTACCCAAGGCTGAAGGCTCCACCAGTGTGGTGCCGTAGTAATAACTATAACTGGTTTTATATTCATAGTAGCCCCAATGGCGAGGTAGGCGATACATCATCTCTACATGCGGGCTGGCAACAAGGGCGTTGGCACTAATGTTAACTACGCTGCCATCGAGGGCTGGCGCCAATACCTGTCTGCTGAGCTGAGAGTTATAGTCGTAGTCGTTGTAATAACGAAAACCCTGCAGACGAGCGCCAAAACCGAACCACCATTTAGAGCTGATTGGCCGCTCAAATATCCAGTTGGCGCCAAACCCATAGATGCTTTCTTCGAAGCTATCGGCGCGCTCTTGGTTAAAAAGATTTAGGCTGTTTTTTTGGTCTATGTAGCTGCCTTGCAGATGCAACTCACTGTTATATTGACTGAATATTTCCGGGCTGGTGGTTTTGATACCAAACGGCACATTAAACACATTGAGGTCTTGGCGTAATTCATTGCCGCTTTGCGAGTCGTTATCAAACAGTGCCGCCGGACTACTGAAATGACCATAACCCAGGCTTACTGACTCGCCATTGGTGAGCACCATGGCCGTGGCGAAGTTTTGCTCCAACAGCTTTGCTGCGCCGGCGATGCTGTAACAGGGCAGGCAAATCAGGGTTATAAGGAAGAAAATACGCACAGTTATCTTAATAACCAATTGAATAGTCACACTATAGCAGCTAACAAAAAGCCGGCAACTAAGGCCGGCTGAGGATGTTATTAAGGTTGGTAATAGATTGGTGAGCCCGGACCCACCGGCATACCCAGTACGAATACCCAAAGATAGAATAAGCACACCCAACCAACGAAGAAGATCATGCTGTACGGCAACATGGTCGCGACCAGTGTGCCTATGCCCATGTCCTTCTTGTATTTACAGGCCACCGCCAATATCAGGCCGAAATAACTCATCATAGGGGTGATCAGGTTGGTTACCGAGTCACCGATACGGTAGGCCGCCTGAATGGTCTCCGGCGCATAGCCAATTAGCATCAGCATGGGCACAAAAATAGGTGCGGTGACCGCCCACTGTGCCGATGAAGAGCCCAGGCTAAGGTTAACAAGCGCACACATCAGGATAAAGAACACGAACACCTCGGGGCCGGTCAGATTCAGCGCCTGTAACAGGGCTGCGCCGTTTACGGCTAATATGGTGCCAAGGTTGGTCCATTTAAAGAAGGCAACAAACTGGGCGGCGAAGAACACCAGCACAATATACATGCCCATGGAGCTCATGCTCTTGCTCATGGCATCAATGACATCGCGGTCATTCTTCATGGTGCCAACCACGCGGCCATAGACAAAGCCCGGAATGGCGAAGGTGATAAAGATGATGACCACTATGCCTTTTAAGAAGGGTGAGCCCTTAATTTCGCCGGTGGCTTGATGGCGTAAGATGCCGTCGTCCGGGATAACGGTAAAGGCAAGTAATACACCCAAGGCCAGGAAGGTAAGACCTGCCCATTTTAGGCCGCTTTTTTCGCGCTGGCTAAGGTGCTCAATTTTATTCTCGCCGAGGTCGATACTGGCTTCGCTCGGGTCGTATTTGCCCAGGCGCGGCTCGACAATTTTCTCGGTCACCCAGGTGCCAAGGATGGCGATTAGGAATACGGACACGAACATAAAGTAGTAGTTGGCTTCGGCGCCGACCTGATAATCTGGGTCGATCATTTGTGCCGCTGGTGTGGTAATACCGGCCAATAATGGGTCAATAGTACCTAGTAACAGGTTAGCGCTGTAACCGCCAGATACACCGGCAAAGGCGGCAGCCAAACCGGCTAAGGGGTGACGGCCAAGGCTATGGAAAATCATCGCCGCCAGCGGAATAAGTACCACGTAGCCGAGCTCAGAAGCAGTATTAGAAAGAATGGCGGCAAACACTACCATAAAGGTAACCAGACGTTTTGAGGCGCCCATCACCATGCCACGCATGGCCGCAGAAAGCATACCTGAGTGCTCGGCAACGCTCACGCCGAGTAGGGCAACCAGTACGGTACCTAAAGGGGCAAAGCCGGTAAAGTTGGTAACCAGGCCTTCGAAAATACGTCTGAGGCCTTCAGCGCTCATCAGGCTCACTACCTCGATAACACCATCGGGATCGCGGCCTTTGGCGCCTTCTGGGCGAGGGTCAATGGCGCTAAGTCCGGCCCAGTCGGCGATGCCGCTGATCACCACTATGGCAACACAGAAAAGTGCAAATAATGTAATGGGGTGTGGAAGCAGGTTACCGAGAAACTCGACGGTCGCTAGAAAGCGATTAAACCAGCCTTTTTGTTGTTCTTGTTGTTCCGGTACGGCGGAGGATACAGCCTTGGTCATACCTTTATTATCCCTTGGTGTCACAAATTCGGACAAAGATACCATTAATGGCCCTTGGGATCATGGTGTTTCGGCAAACTCGCGCCTATAAGCGGTGAATAGCGGGGAAAATCAGCATGGCAAGCACAGGCAAATTAGGGCTCTTTACCTATGCTCAGTAGCTTGTTCATAAAGTCAGATTTGTTCTTCTCACTTTGATAATCAAGGTGATAGGTGTTATGAAAGCCAAAGCGTAAAAGTACGCCGCTGCCTTGCAGGTACAAGGTATAGCCATCAAGATCAGAATAGGCGTACAAGCCTTGGTAAAACTTGCCTTGCTCGGTTTGTTCGCCATGTTGCTGAATGCGCTCATAAGCACGGAGCAGGGTTTTACTGTCGATTTCATTTTTCATAAGCTAGATCCTTGCGATAAGGGACAAGTTATAATCTTTGGGTATGTGGCGTACAGCACAAAAAATAGGAGTAAACAGGTGCAAGTTCAAGTATTGGGAAGCAGCTCAGGAACACCGAGCAAAAGCCGAAATGTGTCCGGCTATGCGGTGTTTCGTGACGATCAAAAGCCCTGGTATCTGGTCGATTGTGGCGAGGCAACCCAGCATCAGATATTAAAAACCAAGCTGGCGCTATATCACCTTGAGGCTGTGTTTATCACTCATAAGCATGGCGATCATTGCTATGGCTTACCGGGTTTAATTGCTTCGGCAGGTTTATCGGGACGTACCCAGACACTGCGAATAGTGGCACCGTCAGAGGTGCTGGAGTTTGTCCGTGCCGCCATGGCAATGAGCGAATGGACCTTACCCTTTAATCTTGAGCTTGTAGATTTTGAGGAACTTAGTGGGCAAACCTTTGGTTGGGTTAAGGTTCAAAGCTGCCCGCTGCAACACAGGGTGCCAAGCCAGGGCTTTAAATTTATCGAAACCCAAATTCCGCGCAAACTGGATATTGAACGCCTGAGGGCAGAGCAAATAGCCAGCGGCTCCCATTACAACCTTCTGCAACGTGGTGAGGATGTGAGCTATAACGGCGTCCTATTGCGCGCTGATGACTATACCTATTTCGCTTGGCAACCCAGGGTGCTTGTTATCTGTGGTGACAATGAGACGCCCAGTTGTTTAGACCCAGTAATTGCCGGTGTGCATTTGCTGGTTCATGAAGCTACCTTTCTCGCCGCAGACTTACAAAAGGTGGGCCCCCATACAGGACACAGCGATGTGCAGCGTATCTGCGCCTATGCGCAAAAGCAGGCGCTACCGGCGCTGTTACTGAGTCACTTTAGTGCCCGATATGGCCCGGGAGAGGGCATGTCGGCAATAGCCGATGAGGCTAAAGGTGTGTATTGCGGACGCTTGTTTTTGGCAACCGACGGCATGGTAGTCGCGGTGGAGAAAAACACCGAAGTGAGGCTAGTGCAAAGTGACTTTAACAAGGAATAACCTAGTATGAGTTCACTAACTTTGTCTTTTGCTGAATTTCAGAAAGTCATCATTCTAAAATAGTGCGTATACTCGAAAAAGGCTTTGCCAATAGTTAGTTAGCTGTATTTTATAGTCTTTTGGAAGACTAAGTATCGCACTGTTTAAAAAATGAACAAATCTATTAATAAAGCACAGAAATACAATAGGTTGAAAATTGTATACTTGCACTTTTGTGCTCAACTTTAAAACTGGGCAAGCATGGATAGTGCTTTGATCTGCTCCGAAGTAAAATAAAAAATCTAGCTAAATCCGCTGTTCAGTTGGCATTAATTGATATTTTTATCTAAAAAGAGCTGTTTCTCCGCATTTTTATCCTGAACGCCTTGTTCAGTTACAATTTTGTTCGTTTCTTGTCCATTGATTTATAAAAAGTTTCAAAAATAGCTCAAAAAAAGATCAATTTTATCATTGAGAATCCTTAAATCACCTTGTTAGAATGCGCCTTCGCTTGGGCCCCAATGGTCCATGAAGTAAGATTCGAAAGCACTCTCGAAACGGCAAACATTAGGAAACTAATGTACGCAAAATCACAGGCCCTAACTGTTTAAGGCAGTGGGCAGCTGGATTACCGAAAGAGGCGCGTTGATAGAGCTCGGTTATTGACTTGGTCATAAAACTGGGAGCTTTCGAAGTGATGTACAAACTTTGAGAGGTTCTAGTAGTGACTATAACGAAAGGCGTCGTAACGCCTAATAAACTTTCTTCATCTGTTTTAAAAGCCTGTGGCCTAGGACTTTTGGCAACTACTTTGGGCTTTACCTCAAATAACCTTTATGCTGCAAACGGTAACGGCGTACAGAGTGCGATGCAGCATGAGCATACGGGCCGTGGCCAAGTATTCAAACAAAATCAAGCTGACACTCAAGCTAAGAAAAATCAATTAGAACAGCAAACCCTAGCGCTTGCCGCCACCATGGGCGAGCTTCGCCGTGCTAACAAGGGCGCCGGCAAGGGTGGCAAAGACAAATTTTCTCCTGCCTTTGAGCAACAACTAGAAGAATTAGTGACTGCCCGCCAGGCCAGCCAATACGCCTTATTACAGCTTGATGCCAATGCCGCATTGCGTACAGTGATGCCAAACGCCAAGCGTACCGGCATGCCTGCGCATATCGAAGCCAAACTAGCCCAACAAGCGGAGCTGGTGGGTCAACTGGAATTCGTTTATGAAGACTCAGATCAAGCTGGTCAAATCCGCCTAAGCTACTACCTAACAAGCGCTAATAACAAGGTTCAGCTTTTTGTGCCTGATAGTATCGACACTGAACTTTTGCAATCTGGTGCCCAGGTGCGCGTTAAAGGTTGGCAGTTTGACAATGGTGAGCAGGAAAATGTGCAAACCGCTTTGGTTCTTGGCGAAGAGCAGGCGAGTTTAGAAGTGCTTGCAGCTGGTAGTGATACTTCCAGTACCAGCACCTCTACTCAGGCCGCACTTACCGGCACCATAGGTGAGCAAAAAGTGCTGGTCTTAATGCTGAACTTCCAAGATAACCCAGTTAAGCCTTGGACAACCCAAGAAGTCGAAGAGATGGTGTTTGGCCGTGTTAACGACTATTACAAGGAAGCCTCATACGGCCAAACCTGGCTAAGCGGTGATGTGCGCGGTTATTACACCATGCCAATTGACACCACCTGTAGTTATTTAGGTATGGATAAGTATGCCATGCAGGCGGCCAAAGATAATGGTATCGATTTGAGCCAGTATAAGCGTCTAGTTTATATGCTACCGAAGAATAACAGTTGTAGTTGGCAAGGTCAGGGTACAGTCGGTGGCTCACCATCAAAAGCTTGGATCAATGGTGAGCTCAACCTTAAGATTATTGGCCACGAGCTTGGCCATGGCCTTGGCCTAAGACATGCCAAACGACTCAATTGCGGCAACGATGTTAATAATGACTTATGCAGTGCTCTTACCTATGGTGACAGCCTAGATATTATGGGCCGGTCAGAAGGCCACTTTAATGTGTTCAATAAGGAACGCTTAGGTTGGTTGACGGCCGAGCGCGGTGAAATTATTACCGCCAATGCGGGTGGTAGCTATCAGTTGGAGCCTTATGAACAAGTCTCAAGTGGTCAGGCCAAGGGTCTGAAGGTACGCCGTGGTACCGATGCCGCCACGGGCGAGCCTCTGTGGTACTACCTTGAGTACCGCCAAGGCACTGGTTTTGATAGCTTTTTAGCGGGCAAGCCGATTACCGAAGGGGTCTTGATGCACTACAATAAATCGGAAGATGATATTAATAGCAGTATCTTGATGGATATGACCCCTGGCAGCTCTATATATGATCAGGATGATGCTGCCTTAGTCGCGGGTAAGAGCTATAACGATGCAGTAGCCGGTGTCACTATTACCACGCAGTGGGCCGATAGCTCAGGCGTGGGTGTGAATATCAGCTACTCAGGCCATCAAACTTGTACTGCGGCCCAGCCAAGCCTTGCGCTGGCATCAAGCAGCAGTGTGTGGGCCGAGGCTGGTGAAACTGTATCTTATCGTGCCACGTTAACCAATAACGACAGTGCCGAGTGTGGCAGCAGCAACTATAACGTGTCTGCGCAAGTCGCATCAGGTTGGAATAGCACACAGCAAACCGTAAGCCTGGCACCGGGTCAAAGCACCACGGTTAGTTTGAGCGTAACCTCAAGCACTACCGCTACAGAGGGCTTCTACGATGTCACCATTAAGGGTGTGAATACCAGCGATAGTCGCTATCAAGCAAGCACTGTGGCTTCTTATGTGGTTGAAGCGCCAGTGGCTGCCTGTGTATCGGCAAATCCACAATGGACCTTGCAAAACACCAGCTCAACTCAGGTAGCGGCGGGCACAACTGTGACTTATCAAGGCACACTGACCAATAAGGATGCGGATAGCTGTGCGGCTTCGACCTTTGATGTGAAGGCAAGCCTCCCTGCAGGCTGGAAAGCAACTAGCCCAAGTGCAACTCTGGCGCCGGGTCAATCACAAACCTTAAACGTTAGTGTTACTTCGGCGGCGGATGCCAATGCCGGTGTGTATGACTTTAGCCTGGTTGCCGTCAATCGTAATAACGGCGGTTACCAAAGCTCGGCCAGCGCCACTTATCAGGTTGCGGCACCGGTGGCCAGTTGTAAATTAGCGGCACCAAAACTTGTTGTAGCTAATGCACAAGGTGCTGAAGTTGATGCCGGCACAGTACAAGGCTATAACGTCGAGATCACTAACCAGAATCAGGACTGCGGCGATGCGACCTATAACTTGAGCATTGCTACACCAAGCGGCTGGAGCGCTAGCAACAGCTCGGTTACCCTGGCTAGTGGCACGACTACGACGGTCAGTGTCAGTGTAATGTCAGCGACCAGCGCCAATGCGGGCAGCTATAATTTGACCTTGACGGCTAAGGACGTAGCAAATACCGCCTACAGCAGCACCAGTACCTTGGTTTACCGCGTGGCACAGCAACAAAACAATGCGCCGGTTGCCTATAGCGACAGTGTAAGCATGGCGTCTAAAACGGCCATTTACATTAATGTGCTTGGTAACGATAAGGATATCGATGGCGATACCCTAGTAGTTAAGAGCGCGACTCAAGGTGCCAAGGGGAGTGTGCAGGTACTGAGCGATGGCCGTATCAAGTACACGCCGGCAAAAAACTTTAAAAACGGCGATAACTTTAGCTACACCATTAGCGATGGGCAACTAGAATCAACGGCGACTGTAAATGTAACCTTGGCTGGCGGCAGCACTGGCGGTGGTGGTAATAAGGGGAAGGGTAAGAATTAATCTCTGCCACTATTAAGGTAGTACTGAGGAATAAACATAAAAAACAGCCGAGGAGTGAACCTCGGCTGTTCTTATCTTTTATTAAAAACTGCTATTAATACTCCTATTGTACAGTGATAACTTTGATGCTGACTTGCGCCTCGGCAGTGTCGCCAGCTGTGTCGGTAAGAACGGCCTCGATAGCTTTTGTTATGTCAATTGCCGCTGCGTCCTCGAGATCAGGATACCATTCGATGGTAAAGGCACATGTGTATGTATCAGTCCCTGTAGCTATACCGGAGTACCCTAGTAGAGTATTCGAGACGCAAGGAAGGTAAACATGTCCAAAGTGTGAACCACCATTATTAAGTACTCTGAATTCATCTACTACGTCCGGATTGGCAAAGACTGACATTTTAGAAGCTATATCTGTACCATCCCAGATTTGCAGAGAAGTAAGGTTGGCATTACGAACACCACCATTATTAATTTCAACGACAACTAGCGAACTGGTGACAAACTTCATAGCCGCACTTGCATCAAGTGGGGTGAAGGTAACGGTTGCATCATCAGAGTCACTCACATCGTCCCCATCTTCATCGGTACCATATATGGTTGCTAAATTTACATGAGAGTCACCATCGAGACCCTGTACTTGTAGAGTTATAGTACAGCTGGCGCTTTGTCCTGGCGCTAGATCGAAGCCGTCGTTCAACGCATCGTCAGCAATGGGTTGTAGACCACCACCCTCACCATCATCAAACATATCTACAATACAGCTATCGGTGAGATCCCCGAACATGTCATCGTCTAACTCGTCGAAGGTCACGGTATCATTCCCGCTCGCAGCAACGCTAAATGTAAAGGTGTAATCAATATCTCTAAAGATGGTGGGATCATCACCCGTTTCGGCAACGGTCTCTGGGTTGGCATCTTTTTGCAGGTCGACCTCTGATGGAACATTACTTATCATCACAGTTTCGGAATCAGAATCCGTTGCTTCGTCACCTTCATCATCTGTTGCCTTAGCCGTGACCACATTGGTATGTGCAAGAGGATCACCATCATCTGAGTTAGCATCAAGTTCATCGAGATTTTCGGTAAAGCTACAAGTGTAATCTGTGGTATTACTAATAGTACCACCGGTTGCACAATCGCCCTTACCATTCAAGTCGCCGAACATATCGTCTACGAGGTAGGTTAGGGTAACCGGAGAATCCCAGTCATCTGAGGTGTTGCTAACCACCACAGTGAATACAACATCACCACCTGACTCAGGCACTTGCTCTACATCTGCTGTTTTAGTGACATTGATAGTCGGAGGTAGGTTAGTTATGGTCACCTGCCTTTCTGGGCTACAGTGATCACCAGCAGCATATTGCGCAGCAGCTAGCTTGTCATAGCAAGAGTCATTGGTGGGATCTTCATCACCATCGGTTATGACCGCGCCATTTTTGTCTTCCAAGCTAGCTGCGATAAGATCGTTGTACTTTTGAGCTGTTGGAATTGTCGGCAAACTGCCGTCAACAATATGCACGCTAAATGCACAGCTATAGGTGCTGCCTGGGAACACTTCAACTTCACTCTCACCTTCTGCCGGCTTTTGACAAGTGCTACTTGTCAGGTAAACACCCTCAGCAGTATCGCCATCAACCGTAGTGGTAGCACCCCACAGGTCAATCTCTGTTTCATAGCTGCCGTCGGCATCTTTGTCTATCCAGTCTGAAAGTTCAGTTAGGAATATAGATTGCCCAGGTGCCGGTGTGGTATTAGGGTTGGTAAAACTAAGGGTATAAGTAAATACCCCGCCAGGTTCAGTATGTGTGCTGGTGCCAACAAGCGTTTTTTGGATGGCAGGAGCTTTAGGTTTGATAAACACATCAATATCGAAGGAATCGCAACGGCATTTGGATGGGGTGCCAGGTGCTGCGGGATCATTTATTGAGCAATCGGCATCTTCTTTATTGTGCCAGGCCATACAATAGTTAAACTCGGCCTTACCGGAGTCATCATCATCGCGGCAAAACATAGTTATAACTTCTTCTTCATACAAATGGGTCTCATCTAAACCTTTGCCTTTACCGATATCGGCACAGGCATCTAGACCGTCCTCAAGGTCGACCCCTGGATCATCATTTTGACCAAGCAGAACAGAACAGGTGTTGGAGGTGTTAAACTCCTGGGCGCTCCAGGCACCCTCAGGCAAATAAACCGAGTAGTCGTATCGTTTAGTGGCCGTTGTGGTGATGGTCACATCCGCTATGAAGGTGAATTCGCCGCCGAGTTCACATGTGACAGGTGTGGTGCCATCGAGGTTTTTAACATTGTCTACCTTACTGACCCTTACGTCATTGGCGGTAAATTAAGGGCAAATCCCGCTTGCTCGGCCATACAGGCCTCATTATTTTGCTGCGGGAAGAAGGATGCGTGTGCGGGTGTGGTGCTAATGCCATATAGGCTAGCGGTGCTTATCAGGGCGACACCCAGGGCTCTGACAAGCTGCTTACAGTTAAATCGTTTCATAATCATGACCTCAGTCAATCGTTAATATTGATAAAACGTATGTAAGTGCGGCACTTTTAACTGCGGAATAAGGCTGGATTTCTCTCAAGTGTCCACTTTGCTTTTTACTACTTGCTTCGGCGTTTTTGCCGTGTCTAGCTACTGTCTATGGCGGCCCATATTTAAGTGGTGTCCATAGCGCAGAATCCTATCTAGTAGCGTTATAGAGCATGCTTTGTGCCAGTGTGCTATCTAGTTGTTTTTAAATGTTTTTGATCTTATTTATGGGGGCTTTTCCGGGGTGGGTGTTGCACAGGTGTAACACTTTGCTTAAAAAATCATCTTCCAAAGTCTCACAAAATTAAATTAATATTATAAATATCAATATGTTATTTTTTTTGTCATTGTTCAACCGGTGGTGAACAGATACGAACACTTTTTCGCGAAGCGTGAGACTCGATAGCAGTAGGTTGATATCGACAATTAGGCCTGTGTAGCAAGGCCTTGGCATAAAGAAAGAGAATAAAATACAGAGGGCTTACACAGGCGTGATGTGATTATTTTCAGGTAAGGCTAAGTAAAGTAAAAATAGCGCGACCTTGGCCTGGGTTGGCGGGTCGCACTATCTGGGATGGATTATTCGCCGGACTGCTCGGCAGGGGCGCTAGCTAGTTCGTTCAGCACCGCGGCAAAGGTTTCATAACTTTGGGCACCGACCAGCAAGGTTGGGTTAACTAGATGACCGTCTTCAACTCTGCCTACCAAAAAGCTGGGCGTTCCGCGAATACCCAAAGATGAGCCATAACTCATATCCTGCTCTACCTTGGCCAGTACCGTTTCATCCTCAAGGCATTTCGCAAACTTATCCATATCCAGCTCAAGTTTCTCGGCGCTGCTTTGGTATAACTCGTCGCCAAGCTGGCGCATATTGTTAAACAGCTGTTCGCGCATGGGCCAATAGGCTCCTTGTTGCAAGCTGCAGTTGGCGGCTACCGCCGCGCCTTTTGCTTGTTTGTGGAAACCCAGTGGGAAGTCGCGAGCAATATACTTTACCTTGCCGCTGTCAATAAAGTTGGTTTTAAGCTTGCTGAAGGTGGTGTCTACATATCGTTTGCAATAAGGGCATTGGTAGTCAGAAAATTCGACAATGGCTAGGCCGGCACTCGCATCACCGAGTTTTGCTAATGCCTCATCGCCAGCAAAGTTTTCTTGTGTTGTCAGGGTCTTGTGTTTCGGCTGTTGTGAGGCCGTGGCGATATTGTGAATTTCTTTGACCTGAGTGCCTATGGTCGCCAGTTGTTTTTTTAACTCACTCACTTCTTGTTTTAGTGCACTTAGTTCCTGTTCAAGCTTACTCTCTTTGGTGTCTTGTGCCTCAGCATCACAGCCATTGAGTAAGAATAAGGCAATTATTAAAACTATATACTTGGGTATAAATGTTGACATTGTGTGGTCCTCTGGATTGCAACTTAGGTTTAGTTACAGCTTTATTTTGCACTTCTTAATTAAGCGATAAAAAGTCGTTCGCGAAATATTCAGCTCTCTTGCCGCTGCTGAGATGTTGTAGCCATTATTTCTAATGGCCGTAAGTATTAACTCTGTATCTATCTCTGATCTATGTTTTACTAAATCTATTACCTCTGACTTTGAGTCAGATTTTTTTGGCAGCCTTATACCCAGGTCTTGCTCGGTGATAATATCGTTTTCGCTCATGATAATGGCACGTTGGATACGGTTTTTAAGCTCCCTGATATTGCCAGGCCAAGAGTAGGCTTCCATTGCCTGTAATGCCTGATCACTAAAGCTGAATTGATGATTCGGGGGCGTCAGTTTTGTGAGGCAGTCGTTGGCAAGAAGGGGAAGATCACTAATGTGTTTTCTAAGACTTGGGATCTCCAACTGAATAATGTTAATTCGATAGTATAAATCTTCTCTAAAAAGGCCTTCTTCGATGGCATTTTCTAAATTTACATGGGTGGCAAAAATAATGCGACAATCTACCTCGGTCGTTTGATTGCCACCTATGCGCTCAATATAATTTTCCTCAAGAAAATGCAGTAAATTTATCTGTAATTCCAATGATAAATCGCCTATTTCATCGAGAAATAAGGTGCCTTTATGGGCCCGCTCTATACGTCCTATATATTGCTTATTGGCACCGGTGAACGCGCCTTTTTCATGGCCAAAAAGCTCAGAGTGGATCAGGGTGGGCGGCAGTGCACCACAGTTTACCGTGATAAAGGGGCCATTGCGGCGTGGCGACAAGGAATGTATATATTGGGCGCACAAGCCCTTACCTGTGCCGGTTTCACCGCCGATTAATATGGTTTCATCGGTACAGGCAACCTTATCCAGGGTCTCTTTTAGTCGCTGCATTTCTTTGGATTCGCCAAAGCAGATGCTGTTGGCTTTGCTCGCTGCCGTACCTAGTTTTGAGCGCAATTTAAGTTGCGCCATGCCATAAATATGACCCAAGGTGTGATCCAGCCGTGCCCAGTCTACAGGGAGGTGATGATAATCAAGAAAGTAGTCGGTAAAGCAATAACTGATATTGTCTAGCAGATTGTCGCCGTCGCGAAACAGCGCTAACCATAACAGTGAGTCCTGGCTGGCCGACAGCTGTTTTACGGCTTTGAGCACCGCTTGCTGTTGGCTATGTCCGACCAAGGCTATAGCAACGTAACAGTTATGCTGCTCGAGGATTTTATAGGCACAATCCAAGCTGTTGGCATGGATAAAATGCCAGTTGGGTAAGTTCGTCCGTGAGTTATTTAAGCATGTTTCATCGGTAAAATTTAATACCAATACATCACGCTCCATGTGGATCGTTGTTGTATTGCGCTTACTCACACTAAACCCTTAGCTATGAGACCATGCATTTGTGAGGTGATTAGCTTAAAGTCTAGAAGAGCTGGGACTATTCGCAAGCCAGCTTTGATGGGCGTTAGCGCATTTTTAAGTTTCTATAATGGGTATTAAAGTTAATACTTTCTCCTTAGGCTTTGTTTATACTGACTTACAGAGGATTTATGCCCAGGATGAGGTGAGCACCTTGACACAAGAAGCTGTAATACGGTGTAACAAATATTGATGTAGATCATAAAAAAAGCCCCTAATGGGGCTTTCTGAAGTCTGCATATTACCGTCTGAATTAACGAGCGTTGGTGCTCTCAAAGATTTTGTCCGCAGAAGCGGCAACAAAACCCGTGTAGATTTCACCGTTTGGCTGCAAATAGCGCAAAGCAAACTCGTAGAAGCAGCTTGGCACCGCGAACTCACCATCACTGAACTGCACCTTGGCATCATCGGCAAGGGTGGATGATTGCTCAAGTAGCACTTCCGGAGAGCCTTTGATCTCGCCACCTGAGGTGTTAAGCGCAAAGCCTGCATCTTTTAGTTTCTGGTTCACCTGTTCAATGGTGTCGAACTGAGCCAGGTGGTTAATGCTGACGGTGAAGTGGTTGGCACGATAGCCCCAGGCCGCCATCCAGGCCGCATACTCACTTTCGGCAAGCAGCGCCTTGTATGTTTCATGGCTTACCTGCCAATGAGTGCCCGAGTACAAGAAGTTATCGGCGGTCACGGCGGCTTCATCGATTTGCTCAACCATCTCATGAACGACTTTTTGCAGCTCTTCAGAGCACTGTTCAACTAATAGCTCAGAGATAAACACCTTAGGTTGAGTTGGGTCTTCATGTTCGAAGTGCTTAGCGTACAGCTTTTTCGCTTCGAAGTGATACTCACCACACTCCTTGTAACCCACGGCTAAAAAATGGGCGGCTAGTTTTTCCAGGCCTACTTTAGGCAGGTTGAAGGTACGCAGGGCAATATGATCGTTGATCACATCATCTTGCTGCGTTGAACCTAATAGCTCGTGAACCTTTACCGCTGAAGGCGTTACTTCTAAGTAGTTGTCCCACAGCTTTTCAAATAATGTATTTACATCGTTATGCATGTTTTTTCCTTAACGCATGTGCGCGTGAATTATTCTCTATTAAAGCATTAAGCCCGGCGCTAATTTTTCTGGTAGAGTGCTTTTCGGCGCTTCCACAGAAGCCACAGGATAAGCACAGTAATCTGCTGCATAGTAGGCACTCGCACGATGGTTGCCACTGGCACCGATACCACCAAACGGGGCGGCACTTGAGGCCCCAGTGATTGGACGGTTCCAGTTAACAATACCGGCGCGAATGCGCTTTAAGAAATAGTCATAGTCGGTTTGCGAGTCGCCAAGCAGACCCGCAGATAGACCGAATGAGGTGTTGTTGGCCTCATCAATGGCCGCATCGAAATCACTGTAGCGATACACTTTTAACAGTGGGCCAAAGTGTTCTTCATCGGCCAGGGTGATGTTAGAGACATCGACAATACCTGGGCTGACAAAGCCGGTGTTCTCATCTAGATGTTTCATCTCTAGTAGTGATGTTGCACCTTGGGCTACTAGCTGCTCGTAGGCCGAGCGCATGCCCGCCGCCGCTTTTTTGCTGATCATGGCACCCATAAATGGTTGCTCTTCGGCAAAGCTGTCGCCAATTTGGATGTTTTTAGTCACTGCTACCAAGCGCTCAAGAATGGCATCGCCTTGGTCGCCTTGCTCGATAAACAGACGACGAGCACAGGTACAACGCTGGCCAGAAGTAATAAAGGCAGACTGCACAATATCGTGTACCGTGGCGCCAATGTCGCTCACCCCTTTAATGATCAGCGGGTTATTGCCGCCCATCTCCAGTGCCAGAATTTTGCCCGGATGACCGCCAAACTGCTGATGCAGTAAGTGACCGGTTTGCGAGCTGCCGGTAAAGAAGAGGCCGTCGATATCCTGATGTGAGGCCAGGGCCTTACCCGTTTCTATCTCACCTTGAACCAGGTTAATCACACCTGCAGGAAGGCCGGCCTTGAGCCACAATTCAAGCGTGTGCTGTGCAACCTTAGGAGTCAGTTCTGAAGGCTTGAACACCACGGTATTGCCCGCAAGAATAGCCGGTACAATATGACCGTTTGGCAGGTGGCCTGGGAAGTTATAAGGGCCGAATACCGCAACCACACCATGAGGCTTGTGGCGGATAAAGGCTTGAGCGCCAGGCATGGGGTTTTCAACCGTACCGGTACGCTCGTTATAAGCCTTGATTGAGATAGCAATCTTGCCTGCCATAGCACCCACTTCGGTGCGTGTTTCCCACAGTGGCTTGCCGGTTTCTTCGGCTATGGTGGTCGCTAACTCTTCGCTGTTTGCTTTAAGCTGATCGACAAAACGCTCTAGTAGCGCGATACGCTCACCAAGCTCGGTTTGTGCCCAGTCGAATTGCGCCGCACGGGCGCTTTTTACCGCTGCGTCTACCTGCTCGGCACTGGCGCCTTGGCCTTGCCAGATCTCGGTATTTTTACTTGGGTTGATGGATGAAAACGCCGGGCCTTGACCCGCAACCCATTGGTTATTAATTAATTGCACTTGCATAGTCATTCCTTAACGACTAGAGAGCGCGAAAAAGCGCACTGAATCACCTTGGGACACCCCAAGCGCTTGTGCGGTTTGCGCATTTAAATAAAGTTGATGTTTGATATCGCAATACTGTACGGCATCGCTAAATATAGCCCTGAACTCGCTGACTTTGTCATTACATATCGCCCAGGTGATGCCTTGCGGTCGCAAATCTTCTTTGATCAATACCGGACACACCTTGGATTGGCGCACCGTGGCTATGTTGCCTAGCTTGGCTTCTACCGTTGGACCCGCATCGAACAGATCAACATAGCCGCGGTGCTCAAATCCTTCGCGCTGCAATAAGCGCAGGGCAGGGGCTGTGTTTTCATGCACTGCACCGATCACGGCTTGTGCTTCTGGGCTTAACAGGCTGACATAAATCGGATATTTCGGCATCAGCTCACTGATAAAGGTTTTATCCCCTAAGCCCACCAGGTGATCCGCCTGAGGAAACTCAATGGAGAAAAAGTGCTGCTGTAGCCATTGCCAAAACGGCGAATGTCCTTGCTCGTCGCTCACCCCGCGCATCTCGGCGATTATGGTGTCGCTAAAGCGGTCACTGTGCTCGGCCATAAATAAGAAGCGAATTCGCGATAGAAAACGCCCGGTTAAGCCTTTGCGGTGATCTTCGCGCAAAAACAGCGTACAAATTTCCGAGCAGCCGGTGTAATCGTTACACATGGACAGGGTTTCAACCGAGTTGTAAACACCTAGGCTGGGGCTGTGATGCACTGAGGTTGACAGCCGATAGTGGTATAAGGGCACAGACATGCCCACCGCAGCTTCAATGCCCGTGGTGCCAACTATCTGGCCGCTGTAGGTATCTTCTAACACGAACAAATAGCCTTCATCCCCAGGGCCATTGACCTGCTTGTTGAAACTGGCCTCGGCACGGGCGATTTTAGCCTGTAACTGCTCATCATCCACTGGCAGGGAGGTAAAGCCGTGCCCTGACTCGGTGGCAATTTGTTTTAAAGCGGCGAAGTCATCACCGCATATAGGTCGTAAAACTAGCATAAGATTAGTCGTCGCCAGCTACTGTTATTTAGCAGCAACAACCTGAGCAACCGCTTTTTCAAAGCGCGCCAGACCTTCTTTGATATCCGCTTCTGGAATAACAAGAGAAGGAGTAAAGCGTACCACATCCATGCCAGCGACCAGGCTCATTAGGCCGTTGTCCATAGAGGCATTAAGGAAATCACGGGCGCGTCCCTTGTAATCTTCGTTCAGTACTGCACCTAGCAATAGGCCCTGACCACGTACTTCACTGAAGACCTTGTATTTGTCGTTGATGGCAGCCAAGCCGTCACGGAATAGTTGCTCACGTACCTTAACGCCTTCGAGCACTTCTGGGGTGTTTACTGTGTCGAATGCGGCTTCAGCAACGGCACAGGCCAGCGGGTTACCGCCGTAGGTAGAGCCGTGTGTGCCTGGCTTTAGGTGCTCGGCGATATCGGTAGTGGTCAGCATGGCGCCGATAGGGAAACCACCGCCCAAGGCTTTTGCCGTGCTTAGGATATCAGGCGTTACACCTAGACCTTGGTAAGCGTATAGGTGACCTAAGCGGCCAACACCGGTTTGTACTTCATCGAAAATAAGCAGGGCATTGTGCTTATCGCACAGTTCACGCACGCCTTTAACGAAATCTGCTTCAGAGGCAATGATGCCGCCTTCACCCTGTAGTGGTTCCATCATCACCGCACAGGTGTTGTCATCGATAAGTGATTTGAATGTTTCCAGGTCGTTGTAATCACAGTGCACGATATCGCCTGGCTTAGGACCGAAGCCGTCAGAGTAAGCGGCTTGGCCACCTACGGTTACGGTGAAGAAAGTACGACCGTGGAAGCCTTTATTAAAGGCGATGATCTTAGATTTTTGTGCGCCGAATTTATCCAGTGCCCAACGACGAGCCAGTTTTAGCGCCGCTTCGTTCGCTTCGGCACCTGAGTTGGCGTAATACACTTTTTCGGCAAAGGTGGCATCGGTTAGCTTTTTAGCCAGGCGCAGCGCAGGCTCATTGGTCATCACGTTAGCCAGGTGCCAGATTTTCTCGCCTTGCTCTTTTAAGGCGCTAACTAAAGCTGGATGACAGTGGCCTAAACAGTTAACGGCGATACCACCGGCAAAGTCGATAAACTCGTTACCTTGCTGATCCCATACGCGAGAGCCTTCGCCCTTAACCGGGATAACCTCAGACGGGTTGTAGTTAGGTACCATTACTTCATTAAATAGTTCGCGGTTTACTTGCATGACACACCTTTAAAATGAGAGAGCGGCTCGAAAATGGATGGCCGCTAATTATAGTCGATTATTATGGCCCTTATATTGACTACTTAAGCATTAAATTTGCAGTGTCATATTGATAAATTTGCGTATAATCTCTATCAAAATGACGAAATCGGCAACCATAATGATAAATAAACAAGATGAGAAGCTCCTGGCCATGCTTAGAACCAACGCCCGTGCCAGCATCTCAGATCTCGCCCGCGCCTTAGATTTGTCGCGCTCTACGGTGCAAAGCCGGATGCAAAAACTTGAGGAAAGCGGGGTAATTAAGGGCTACAGTGTCGAATATGGTGATGCCTATTTATCGTCCATGGTGTCCGCCCATGTGTCTATCAAGGTCAAACAAAAGCTCACCACCAAAACCAATATCGAACTTAAGCATATTGATGCCATTACCGAACTCTATGCCATCAGTGGGGAATACGATCTTATCGCCCTGGTGCAGGCGCAAAGTTTAGAAAAACTGAGTCACCTGCTTGATGATATCGGCAATCTTGATGGTGTAGAGCGCACCACCTCCTCGGTGATTTTGGAGACCAAGTTTAAGCGCTAATGGCGTTTGAGGGTTAGCTCACCGTCGATATGCAGATCCCTTTGTGGGAAAGAGATCACTACATTATGGGCCGCAAAACTGGCGCAAATAGCAAAACGAATATCGCTTTTTACCTTGCGTACACTGGCCTCGGCCTCGGCGTTAACCCAGAACACCGCATCGAATATCAAAGCGCTGTCACCAAAGTCTGCAAAAATTACCGTGGGTTTTGGGGTTTGCAGCACCGCCTCGGTTTCACTTAGTATTTCATTGAGCAACTTGGCGACCAGAACCACATCGCTGCCATAGGCTACACCGACTCGTACATGGGTTCTGGCCATGGTGTCGATCAGCGTCCAGTTGGTCACTGTATTTTCAAGCAGTTGGCTATTGGGCACCAGCATGTGCACGCCGTCGCTGCGACGAATACGGGTAGAGCGGGTATTGATGGTTTCCACCACGCCCTTGGCATCACCCACCTCTAGAAAGTCGCCGATGCGTATGGGGCGCTCCCAAATCAAAATCCAGCCGCTGATAAAGTTGTTAATGATATTCTGGGCGCCAAAACCGACGCCAATGGCCACCGCACCTGAGACAAAGGCGAAAGCGGTAAGCGGAATGTTGAGCACTTCCAAGGTGGTGAAAACGATGATAACAACGCACAGCACCAGGTAGATACGTTTAAACAGCAGTGCGGCATCCGGGCCGATACGCTTATTGCTGATTTTTCTCTGTAGCAGCTTGCCGATATAGCGTACCAAAACCCACACCACTAAAATAATCAGTGGAATTTGGATCAGCTTGGCCAGAGTGAATTCTGAGCCGCCGTAACTAAAGACTACGGTCTCTAGCGCCTGTGTGAGCTTTTCGAAAAAAGGGCTATTTAACAAAGTCGTATCCTTTTATTTTTGTATTATAGGCCAATAAGAGCCAAGCCGATTTATTAGTCTATATCCATGGGTTCAAGTTTTTGCTCATCGAGCTTAAATATATAGATATTACGGCCTATGCCCTTAAACTCTTCGTCGGCTATTACAACCGTGTTGTTGTCGTAAAAGGTGACTGCTTCTTTTTGTGTGACTATGCCGAGGTTTACTTTTTCTACCTCGCCGGAGAAAAAATTATCTCCCTGCCAGTTTCTAAACAACCAAAGATCGGTCGAGTCGAGCAGGGCCAGGGTAGAGCGATCCGGGCTCATGGCCGCCGAGGTGACCCAACAGAGTTTCTCCGCCGTGGTGCAGGTTTTAAAGGAGCCGATAAGCTCAGCCTCGTAATTGTCGGCATGATTGCCGATGCGATAGAGATTGGTTTTACCATCGAAAGGCTGGGTACGGTTTTTGGTAAATAAGTAGAGCTTATGTTTGTATTCGACAAATGCCTCTAAATCGAAGTTTTTCCGCTCCGGGGTCAGCGGCTCTTCCCACAGCTCCTTGTAGGTGAATTTAATGATCTCCGCAAAGGCCTTACCGGATTTGATGTCGATAGGGTTTTCAATTTTATAAATGGTCAGCCAACGACGGTTATGTTCGTTATTGCCAAAATCCCCTAAAAAGAAGTGACCAAACTCGTTTTGAGTCATGTCCTCCCAGTCGATATTTTTAGCATTGGTGACTTCGATGCGTTGCTGCACCTTACCCTGTTCATCGACCTGATATAAAAATGGGCCGTCGCCGCCGTCATTGATGGCCCACAAGCGTCCACGCTTATCGAATTCGATGCCGGAGACTTCTCTTAATTGCGGATCTAGGGTCACAAATTTGTGCTGATAAAGATAATAAATCAGATACGAGGCAATCATCCCCGTGACCAGTACGGAGATAATGCTGATAAAAACGAACGACTTTTTAAGCATAACAACACCAGAAGAATCAACGCCCTATAGTATAACAACAGGGTGATGGATATGCTTGTGGGTAAATACAAAAAAACGCGGCCGGGTGGCCGCGTTTTGTAAATTTAGCTTGGCTACTTGTCAAGCTAACATCTGAGCTAGGTCTTATTCGGCGTTGCCATCAACCAGGCCACGACGTTTAAGTAGTGCGTCAGTGGTTGGTTGTTGACCACGAAACTCAATGTAGCTTTGCATCAAGTCGCGGCTGTTACCACGTGATAGCACTTCTTTACGGTAGTGATCACCGTTTTTACGGCTTAGGCCACCTTCGTTTTGCATATGGGCGAATGAATCGGCCGCAAATACTTCGGTCCACAGGTAGGCGTAGTAACCAGCGCTGTAGCCACCGGCAAAGATATGGCTGAAGTAACAGCTCTTATAACGTGCCGGGGCCGGGTAATAGTCGATGCCGTGACGGGCCAGTGCATTTTTCTCAAAGGCGGCCACATCATCGATTTTGGTACCTGGGGCGATTGAGTGCCATTCCATATCAAGCAGGGCTGCAGCAAGGTATTCTGTGGTATCGAAACCTTGGTTAAAGGTGTGTGATTCCAATAGCTTATTTAACAGCTCTTGAGGAATTGGCTCACCTGTTTGGTAGTGCTTGGCATAGTTGGCCAACACGCTAGGCTCGATATTCCAGTCTTCGTTCGCCTGTGATGGGAACTCTACGAAATCGCGCGCGGTCGCTGTACCGGCCAATGACGGGTATTTCACGTCAGAAAATAGGCCGTGAATAGCGTGACCAAATTCATGGAACATGGTGGTTACTTCAGAGAAGGTCATCAGCGTAGGCTGGCCTTCGGCAGGCTTAGGAATATTCTGCGCGTTGTAAATAACTGGCTTGGTGCCTTGCAGGTGGTTTTGACCTACATAAGCACTCATCCAGGCACCGCCACGCTTACCTTCACGCGCATAAGGGTCAAGGTAGAATAGACCGATAGAGCTGCCGTCTTCGTTGAATACTTCCCATACGAACACGTCTTCGTGATAGGTAGGTAGGTCGTTACGCTCTTTCATGGTGATGCCGTATAGCTTGTTCATGGCGAAGAACAAACCATCGTTGATCACTGTATTCATTTCAAAATACGGTTTAACCAGGCTGGCATCGATATCGTACAACTCGGCACGTACCTTGGCGCCGTAGTATGCCCAATCCCAAGGCTGTAGTTCAAAGTCTTTACCGTCTTTCTTAATTGCCGCTTGAATTAGCTCGGCTTCTTGTTTGGCTTTGGCCACAGCTTTTGGTGCCAGGTCATCCAGCATGGTGAACACGGCTTCAGGTGTTTTTGCCATGCGATCGTCAAGCTGATAATGCGCCCAAGATTCAAAGCCAAGTAGCTGAGCCTTTTCTGCGCGTAGCTGCGCTTCTTCGATGGCGATAGGGCCATTGGTTTTTTGTGCACGCTCAGACGAAGTACGCCATACTTTTTCACGTAGCTCACGGTTTTCAAGGCTGGTAAGGATAGGCTGGCGTGTGGTGTTTACCAGGGTGATCATATAGCCTTCTTTGCCGGCTTTTTCCGCCGCCGCTTTAAGACTGGCGATATCATCTTCGCTTAAGCCTGCAAGTTCGGCCTTGTCGCTCACCAAAATGGTGTCTTCTTTAAACGACTTCATGATGTTTTGCGAGAACTGTGTGCTTAGCTTAGATAGCTCACCGTTGATTTCACGCATGCGCTGCTTTTGCTCTTCGTTTAGCTTGGCACCGGCGCGTACAAATTGCTTGTAGTAGTAATCAACCAGACGCTGATCTTCTTTTGAGAGTGCGTCTTTAGCGTCGTGTACAGCGGCAACGCGATCAAACAGGGCTTTGTTTAGGAAGATGTTGTCGCGGTGTTCGGCGAAAATAGGCGCCATTTTGGTGTTGATACGCTGATATTCGTCGTCAGAGATAAGGCCAGACAGGTTAGAAAACGCAGCACGGGTGCGCTTTAGGATAGTACCCGATTGCTCCATCGCCACCAGTGTATTTTCAAATGTAGGCGCATCTGGATTGTTAGCAATGGCATCGATTTCAATGCGTTGCTCTTTGATACCGGCATCGAAAGCCGGCTCGTATAACTCGGTGCCAATTTTATCAAATTCTGGTGCCATGTAAGGCAATGGGCTTTTGCTTAGGAATAGGTTTTCTTGAGCTACTTGCTGTGTTACCGGAGCTTTAGCCGCGGCTTGAGTTTGGTTGTTGCTAGGTTGCTCGCTACAGGCGGCCAATAATGTTGTCGCGCTCAGGGCGGCAGCAATAACGGATAAACGCATTGTTTACTCCAAATGTTGTTAAGGTTGTGTTGTTATGGTGCGCTGGTACAGCGGTGCATGGCGGTAGGCGATAAATCGCGATTAAGGCCCGGTTATGCCCGCAATAATGACCGTGTCAGTTGCGTGAGGAAACAGCTAAGAAAGCATAGTTTCGATGGCGCCGACATCCATGCACTAAAACCACCACATTACTGCGGATAACGCCCAACAACAAGTGACTTGGCCGTATTTACGGGCATTTTGTCGTAAATACCTCGGCTCTGTGTCACTTTTTAGCTCTTTTAAAGACAATTTTGCGCAAGGTTAGGCATGAGTTGAGGCTAAATAGGTGGTTTTATGCACTGCAAGACGCCACTTAATATCACACTAAATTTAACTACTGAATAGGCATAAGCCTATGTTAGCCTTAGTTTAATTCTTATATACCAGATAATGGCGTCGGAGTTAGCTGTGTTTGCATCGAGTTTATTTCAATCCTCTGGGCCCTATCATGCTCTGGTAGGCGAGGGGCGCCGCCCCGATTTGGATATCCTCAGGGGCATTGCGATTTTGGGGATCTTCTTTCTTAATGCCCCGTATTTTATCGACTTTGCCAATGGTTATGTACCACCGCTGCCACTGTCCGAGGGCGATGCGATACTGACTCGACTTTCAGATATCGCGCTGGAAGGGCGTTTTCGTGGCCTGTTCTTGGTGTTGTTTGCTTTAGGGTTAGTGATCCAGTGGCAACGCTGTTATGAACATGAAGCGCCCATTCCTAAATTACAGCGCCGCTTATTGGTGTTGCTGGGTTTTGGCTTCGCCCACAGCCTGTTTATTTGGGCCGGCGATATTCTTATCGGTTATGCGATTGCCGGTTTGCTGGCCCTGCCCATGCTGGCTAACCCGAGAAATAAACTCACTCTACAGGGCATTGCATTTCTGGTCTTTGGCAGTGCCATGCTGTTGGTGCTGGCCGCTTTAAGCAATGAGCCCCAGGTGCAGTTTACCGATTCTCACTATCAGGCCTATTTAGCTCAGTTCGATGGCAATTTTTGGCGCACGCGGGGAGCTAACGCCGGCAACAGCGTCTTGATGCTGCTAGCGTTAATGCTGGCGATTCTTTGGCAGCAATTGGGCATGGTGTTGTTAGTCGTCGCCGCCTGGCGCAGCGGGTGGCTGGTAAGACCCTGGCCGCTGGTGCATACCCTGGCATTAATCAGCGCTCTACTTGGCTGCGCCTATTTAAGTTCGCGGCAATGGCATGATGTCAGCGCCTTTAACGATGTGTTGGCTCTGGTTGCCAATTCTTTTAGTGGTTTTTGCACCGCGCTGATTGCGGTGCATCTCTTGTACCTTTGGTCGTTTGCCGATAATGTTTTGACTCGGGCGCTGGCCAGTGTTGGGAAAATGTCCCTGAGCTGTTATTTAAGCCAGTCGTTGTTTATGGTGGTGTTGATCCACTTTTTCGGGAGCGAAATGGCAACCGAATTTCAGTTGCGGGATTATTTGTTGTTGTCCGCCTTAGTGAGCGCGGTCAGTTTGATAATTTGCCCCCTGTATCTGCGCGCCTTTAAGCAAGGCCCTGCGGAGTGGCTGTGGCGGCATTGGTATCGAGATAAGAATAAGAAAATAAATACTAATTAGTATGGCAAGGAATGCCAGCCATACGGCGCAAATCGACTAGGGAGGGTGAGATGAACTGGCTAAAATCAGTGTTATGGGTAACGCTATGGCTGACAGCTATGGTGTTTTCCGCGCAGGTATCTGCGCAGTTATTGAAACAATCACCGATGCAACACGCGGCAAAGCCGCAAACCAGGGTCTTGCTGATCAACCCGTCTACAAAAACAGATCCTTTTTGGCATCAGGTGCAAACCTTCGCCCAGTATGCCGCAAGGGATTTAAACATACAGCTGAATGTGATTTACGGCGATGCCCATCGTGAATATCAACAGCAAAATCTGCGCCTTTACCTCAAGCGTGATGCCGCCCCGGATTATGCCATTTTAATTAATTACCCCGGTGGCAACGGCGAAACCATGCGCATTCTAGAAGCCGCCAAGGTGCCTTTTATTACCTTAGAGCAAACGTTATCGGTTAACGAGCGTGCCGCCTTAGGCGAGCCTGGCAGCTCATTTAAATATTGGTTGTATGAGATCAGCCATGATAACCGGGATGCCGGTTACCAATTGGCGCAAAGCTTAATTGCCATGGCCCGTAAACGTGGGATAGCCAGACCCGATGTGCTGGCTATAGGCGGTCATTATGGCGCCGAAACCGACCACAGGGTGCAGGGATTAAATGATTATCTTGGCGCGCAACAAATAGCGCTGCAGCAACTGGTGCATGCGCAGTGGCAAAGTGAACGGGCGGCGCAGCAAACGGCGCAACTACTGCGTCGTTATCCTTATGCCAAGGTGATTTGGAGCGCCTCGGATGGCATGGCCATGGGTGCGGCCCAGGCCGCCGTATTGGCCGGGCGCAGTATTAATCGCAATGTTTTTATCGGAGGTTTCGACTGGTTACCCGAGGCCTTAGAACGCATTGAAACCCAGCAGTTAAGTGCCTCGGTAGGCGGTCACTTTTTAATGGCCGCCTGGGCGTTGGTGGTGATTTACGACCATGAGCGGCTCGCCGAGCCGCAGCTGCTGGAGCGTCATATTCGCTTTAAGCTGGCCATAGCCGATGAAACCAATGTGGCGCAAATTAAACCCCTGGTCGATCCGAGCAATTGGCTGCATGTAGATTTTAAGGATTTCAGCCGCAGCGAGCATAAGGAGTTGGAAAGCTATCCCTTTGCTGTACAAAGCCTGCTTGAGCACTACTTTAATTCGGATTTTTCGCGGTGAGTCGATTACAATAGGGGCAATATCAGCTAGATTGAAGTAAACATGAGCCAAGCTACCCGCCTTAATAAATACATTAGTGAAACCGGTTTTTGCTCGCGCCGTGAGGCCGATGCGCTGATCGCTGCAGGACGCGTAACCGTTAACGGTCGGCAGCCGCAAATGGGCGATAAGGTCAGTGATGCCGATGACATATTGGTGGACGGTAAGGCGCTTAAAGCCAAACCTAAGCGGGTCTATCTTGCCTACCATAAACCGGTGGGAGTGACCTGCACCACAGAGCGTAAGATCAAAAGCAATATCGTTAGCGCCATTAATTATCCCGAGCGCATTTTTCCCATTGGCCGCTTGGACAGACCCTCGGAAGGCTTGATCTTTTTGACTAACGAGGGCGACATAGTCAATAAGATTTTGCGCTCGGGCAACAATCATGAAAAAGAATACGAGGTGGTGGTCGACAAGCCACTGAATAAGCGTTTTGTCGAGCGTATGGCACAGGGCATTCCCATTCTTGGTACTGTGACCAAAAAGTGTAAGGTGGAGCAAACCGGCACTCAGAGTTTTCGTATTATCCTCACCCAAGGCCTGAACAGACAAATTCGCCGTATGTGCGAGTACCTGGGTTATGAAGTGACCAAGCTTAAGCGCACCCGCATAATGAACGTGACTTTGAGCGGTCTTAAGCCCGGCCAATGGCGCCACCTAAGCGAGAGCGAAATGGCGACAATCAATGCCCTGATCGCCGACTCGGGTAAAACCGAAGAGCATTCTCTGCATGCTTCAAGTGTTCAACAACAGCCAAAGCAAGAAGTAAGGGCCGAGTCAGGACAAAGGCCTGCGCGACAACGCCAAGAGCAGCGCCGCGAGGGAGAAAAAGCCCCCCGTGCAAAGTCTTCTCACGATACAAAGCCCGGTGGGAAAAACAGATCTCAAGGTAAGCCCTATGGCCAATCGCCCAGTAAGCCTCTTAGTAAGTCATCTGGCAAGCCAACAGGCAGGCCTGCCGGAAAGCCAGCAAATGGCGCCAAAACCAATCAAGGCGGAGCGGGCTCGGCGCCGAAAAAGCGTCGTGTAGGCGGCACGCTCAGTTTAAAGAAATAAGGATATAGACATGAAACCTTGGCTCGTGCCCTTATTTTTATTACTGCTTAGCGCTTGCTCCGAGCCGGCGCGACTCGAGCTAAACAGCGATGCCAAGGTGTTGGCCTTTGGCGATAGCCTCACCGTGTCGGTGGGAGCCAGGCACAGCAGTTATCCTGAGCAATTGGCGCAACTTACCGGTTTAGAAGTGATAGCCAGTGGCGTCTCCGGTGAGCAAACCCATCAGGGTCTGGCTCGCCTTGGTGATACCCTGGCTACACATCAGCCCCGGGTTTTGGTGTTGCTCGAAGGCGGTAATGATTTTCTGCGTAATAAACAGCCGCATTCGGTTAAAAGCAACCTGGCGGCCATGATTGAATTGGCACATCAGCAGGGTATAGAGGTGATCTTGGTGGCGGTGCCACAAAAATCGCTCTTTCTTAGCGATGCGCCCCTGTATCAAGAGCTGGCAGAGCAATATCAGGTCGCCTTGGTTGCCGAGACCCTTAGTGATTTGCTCGGCGACAGCCAATATAAGTCGGATAAAATTCATCTGAACGACAAGGGTTACAAGCTATTGGCCGAGGCCATCGCTGATAAGATTAAGGTAGCAAGATAACTTTATAGCCAGCCAAATTGTTGCCTGCATAGCGGCGCAGGAGCCGAAGCCGTTGCATAGATTAAAGGAGAAAAATTTGCCTCATTGCATTATTGAGCATTCTTCTTCTATCGAGGTAGAAGATCTGAATCAAAAAGTATTTTTAGGTGCTTTAGAGTCTCGTTTATTCGAGACGGATGGCCGCGATATAAAAGTTAGAAGTATTGCTTATGAGCATTATCAGACCGGAACGGCTAAAGACGCGTTTATCCATGTAACATTACGCATCCTTTGTGGGCGCAGCGACAGTGATAAAGAATTGCTATCTAGCAGTGTGATGTCTAAGTTGGAGTCCATACCATTAGTTAATGCGTCTATAACAATAGAAGTGGTAGATATAGACCGAAATAGCTATCGCAAGAAAGTAGTTTAAATACAACAGCTGCTTTGGCATTTTTGCTTTATCAAGACCTGCTAAAGCCATCGCTGGACTTTGCGATTCATAGACATCAAGTGCATTGCCGTGATGTCTATGAAGGGCACTATTAATCTTCCAGTAGGCTTCGATAAATCTCCAGTGTCTTATCGACACCTTGCTGCACATTAAACTTTTCAATAACGCGCTTTTTCGCCTCAACACCAAATTTGCTACACAGAGCGCGATCTTTATACAGGGTCATAATGGCGTCTGCCAAGGCTTGCGGCTCCGACGGCGGTACAACGATTCCGGTAACGCCATCTGCTACCAGCTCAGCATTGCCGCCGGTATCCGAAACTATCGCTGGCACGCCATAGGAATTGGCTTCTAACACGGCGCGGCATAGGCCTTCGCGCTTGGTTGTTGGCAATACCACAGCATCACAGGCTGCTGCTACTTCGGGCGCATCCTCACGATAGCCTAGAGCATGGACTCTTTGCGGCTTTCCACTTCGTTTTATCATCTCTTGAATCGCTTGCGATTCGGGGTCGGCACCCACCAACAGGATGTCTAGATTACAGTCATCGGGCAGTAAGTGAACCGCATCCATTAAAACATGCAATCCTTTTCTAGGTCTTAGGTTGGCGACCAGAGATATCTTAAAACTGTCGTCATGCAATGGCAGGCCACTGAGATCCGCCGGAGTGTTTTGATACCAGGACTGGTCATGACCCTTATAAACGGTGATCGCCTTGTCTTTATTTCCCCATACATGTTGCTGTAAATCTTCGGTCACCGCATTCGCGACACAGATAATTTTATCCAGCCGAGGGTGAAGCATGGTGAGGTAGACAGTCGGATCCCAACGTGAAACGTTGCCCGTCTGACCGCGATAGGCTATCACCTTGGCCTTAGTGCCAATGGCTGCTGTGGCGCCATTACTACAGGCAATATTGTTAAACAAATGCAATATATCAATATCGTTAGCCTTGATATATTCCCTGATTAACTTGATAGTCTCTAAAGATACTTTTTTATCTAAAGCGTTGGTTATGACCTTGATCCCGTGCTGTTCAAAGTAAGGGATTAATGTTGAGCCTGGGTTGCACAGAACCGTTACATCAACAGCGCCACTGTGGTGCAGGCCAATTATTTGTGACGCTTCAGGGCGAATAGGATTAATGTTTTTTCGATTGTGGTGTGTAACCGCTAACAGTTTTATTTTTTTCATATAAATAAAAGTAATTTATTTAATTTAGGCTTAAATCTTATAACGTCAATTAAACAAATAATCCTTGATGAAATTAATTGGCTTAATGTCTGAATTATATAGCTCTTATACAACAAGAACACCTGTTTAATACAAGAATATTGTGTATTTTTTTGTAAAAATGCTGGCTGGGAAGGGTCATTGCCGCAGGGCTGAGCCAGCTCAAGTAACGCCGGAAAAACGCCAGCGCAATTAAAAAGCCAGCCCGAGGGCTGGCTTTATCGTGTTTAGCGCTTATGGCTATGGATGCCAAAGAACTTGCAATACAACACGGGGATCACTATCAGTGTGAGTATTGTGGCAAAACCAAGGCCGAACATTATGGTCACCGCCATGGACTTGAAGAACACATCAAAGAGCAAAGGTATCATGCCCAATATGGTGGTGATCGCTGCCATGGCTACCGGACGAACCCTGGAGACGCCGGAGTCAAATACCGCCTGGTAAGGGTCTTTGCCCGAGGCCAGCTCTAAATTTATCTGATCGAGCAGCACGATACCGTTTTTAATCAGCATGCCAGACAGGCTTAATAACCCGAGCAAGGACATAAAGCCAAAGGATGCATTCATGCTCAGCAATCCGGCACTGACCCCGACGATGGCAAGCGGCACAGTGGCCCAAATAACCAGGGGCTTGCGCACCGAGTTAAATAATAAAACCGTGATCACAAACATGGCCAAATAGCCCAGCGGCAAGGAGCCGAAGATGGCGCTGCGAGCATCGCTGGCAGACTCAAACTCGCCGCCCCATTGCAGTTCATAGCCCTTAGGTAGCGCAATGGCTTCGATGTCGCCGCGAATACGGGTAAAGAGTTTGGCCGGAGTTTCATCGCCAAGGAGATCGTGATCCGCCATCACGGTCAGGGTGCGCTTGCGGTCGCGGCGCATGATCAAGGGATCTTCCCAATGCACCACAAAGTCGTCCACCACCTGGGTGATGGGCACAAACACCCTTAGTACCGGGCTGTATATTTGCAGGTCGCGCAGGCTTTCCACATTAAGGCGTTCCTCCGCGGGGCTGCGGGCAATAATTGGCAATAGTTGAGTGCCATCGCGATACAGGCCCACGGTTTTACCGCTGACACTGGTCAGCAGCAATTGGTCGAGATCGCTTTTGCTAATACCTAGGCGGCGCGCCTTTTGTTCGTTCAGAATAGGACGGATCAACTTGGAGCGCTGACGCCAGTCATCACGAATATGGAAGGCACCGCCATCTGCCGCCAAGATGCTCTTGGCCTGCTCGCCTAGTTGGCGCAGCACTACAGGGTCGGGCCCGGAAAAGCGTGCCTCGATTTTAGCATCGGTGGAGGGGCCGATTTCCATGCGTTTAAGTTTAAGCTTGGCATCGGTAATATGCGCCTGCTCATAGGCACGCACCCTGTCTATCATGGTGAGGACCGCGTCGCGGTCACGCACGCGCACGATTAACTGGGCAAACGCCGGGTATTGTTTTTCCGGCGCATAGGTGAGCATAAAACGCGGCGCACCTTGACCTATGGTGCTGGTAACTTCGCTGACCAGTTCATCGCTGCGCAGGAAATGCTCCAACTTGGCCACCCCTTGGCTTGTGGTGCGAATATCGGCGCCCTGATAGTGCCAATAGTCGATATAAAACATGGGTGTATTCGAGGCCGGGAAGAAGGATTGTTTAACCGATTTAAAGCCCACCAAGGCGGCTATCAGTAAGAGTAACATTAAGACTATGGTGGTTTTACCGTAATGCATGGCGCGGCTAAGAACAAACTTATAGGCGCTAAAGAGCACACCCTGATAAGGGTCATCGGCGCTATTATCGTCACTTTGCTTTTGTCTAAACATCATATCGGCGAAAAACGGCGTTAGGGTAATGGCGGTTACCCAGCTAAGCAGCAAGGAGATAAACAAGACCCAAAACAAACTGCCGGCAAATTCACCGCTGGCATCCGAGCTCAGACCGATAGGCGCAAAGGCGGTAATGGCGATTATGGTGGCGCCAAGCAGGGGCCACTTGGTTTGACCGACTATGTTAACCGCCGCCTGCAACTTGGTCTGTCCGCGTTTAAGGTTAATCAGAATGCCTTCGGTGATCACTATGGCGTTGTCGACCAGCATCCCGAGGGCAATGATCAAGGCGCCAAGGGAAATGCGTTGCAGGTTAATGTCGAACAGGGCCATAAAAATAAAGGTGCCGAGTACGGTAAGCAGCAAGATGCCACCGATCAGCAGGCCACTTTTTACGCCCATGAACACCAGCAGCACCACTATGACTATGACCACAGCTTCAAACAGGCTGAGAATAAAGCTTGAGACCGAGCTTTCAACCTCTGCCGGCTGATTGTAGATGGCATCGATTTCCATGCCGTGTGGACGCTGGTATTCTAGGGTTTGCAGATGATGCTCAATACGCGCGCCGACATCGACCACATTGACACCACTGGTAAAAGAAAGGCCAATAAGCAGCGCCTGTTTCTCGTTGTAACGCACTATATGACTGGGCACTTCGGCATATTCGCGGTACACCCGGGCGACATCGCCAAGATAAATAAGCTCACTGGCACCTGGGCTGGAGATAAGCAGGTGCTCAAGCTCGGCGACATCATCGAATTCGCCGGTGGGGTGCAGGCGAATAGACTCACCATCGACCATAACGCGGCCAGCATTGGAAACGGTATTTTGCGCCTGCAAGAGGGAGTAAATATGATTGGGGCTAAGTCCAAGCTGGGCCAGTTTATGGGTCGACATCTCGACAATCACCTGGCTTTGTTGCTCGCCGGCAACCGTTACCTTGCCCACGCCTTCCACCAACACCAGTTCACGTTTTAAGAAGTCGACATAGTCTTTAAGCTCGTCGTAGGAATAGCCATCACCGGTTAAGGCCAGGGTTACGCCGTAGACATCGCCAAAGTCATCGATCACCTTGCTGGGATATACACCCGGTGGCATGGATGAGGATAAGTCATTGATCTTTCTGCGTAGCTCATCCCAAATCTGTTTAAGGTCTTCCTTGCGGTAGGTGCTTTTCATCTCCACCGTGATCTGGCTTTTGCCATTGGAGGAAATGGAGGTCACATAATCCACATAGGGCAGCTCTTGAATCGCATTTTCTATGGGGTAGGTGACTTCTTCTTCCACCTGACGAGGGGAAGCGCCCGGGTAGGCGGTGATCACCATGGCTTTTTTCAGGGTGAATTCCGGATCTTCCAATTGCCCCAGAGATAAATAGGAAAAGATGCCGCCAAGCAGCAAAAACAGCGCAAACATCCAACTGATAACTTTGCGCTCGATGGCCAGTGCAACCAGATTCATTTACAGCCCTCGCTCTTTTTGCCAAGGGCGTACCTGCATGCCTTCTTGCAGGTAGTGCACGCCTGCGGCGACCACCTGCTCACCGGATGCAATGCCAGAGCGAATTTCTATGCCGTCGCGGTGCATTTGTCCGACTACCACGGCACGCTTATGCACCTGTGCGGTTTCGCTGTTATAAACCCAAACATAACTGTTGTCCTCGGCTTCCTGCTCAGGGTCTGAGAACACCGCCTCGGCGGGCAGTTTATGCCAGGCTTTCACTTCTTTGGTGATCTTGCTGACATCGATATACACGTGCCCCGTCATGCCCGCCAGCAGATTAAAGTCTGTTGGCACCGGCAGTGAAAACACCACCTTGTAGGTGAGGGTGGCAGGATCCGCCTGAGTATCGTATTCCTTGATGCTCAGTTGATAGGATTTATCGGGGAAGCCATCGAAAATCACCGTTGGCTGATAGAGAGTGTCTTTATTGACTCGGGCGACCAGCTTTTCCGGCACCTGAATTTCCACATCCATCAGATCCCGAGTTTCCAGGCGTAAAATATTCTGTTTGGCCTGAATGTTTTCAAAGTTTTTTACGAACACCTTGGCCACTGTGCCGGCAAAGGGCGCCCTTAACTCGGAATTCTCTAAATTGGTTTTGGCAATATTAAAAGCCGACTCGGCCACCCGGGCGTTGGCCACGGCCTGATCGAGCTCGGCACGACTGGCAATGTTTTTGTCGAATAAGGCCTGCACCCGCTCTAATTGCGAAGTTGCCAGATCATAACGGGCCTTGCGTTCATCGTATTGCAGTTGGAAGTCTTGAGGGTCGAGTTTGGCCAGCAACTCACCTTTTTGCACCTGTTGACCAGCCAGCACAGGAAACTCTAACAGTTCGCCGTTTACGCGAAAGGCCAGATAAGAGCCCTGGTGTGCCACCACCTCGGCGGGGAAACTGCGCATCATGCTCTCATCGCTGTGACCCACCGTAAGTAGTTTAACTGGACGCACAGGCGCGGGTTGCTTGCTTTGCTCGGTCGGTTCGCTACAGCCAACAAGTGCTGCGCTAAGGGCTAGCAGGGTGAAAGAAAGGATACGCCGCATAAATTTTAGACTCCCAGTATGATCTTAATGATTGGAATTGTGGCCATTATTGCTACACAGACTACTGCAGGATAAGATAAAATTAAAATTATAAATATCTTTGAACAAGATTAGATTTACTTATGAAGTTAGCATGGCTCCAGGTTCTTGACGTACTCTCGCGCAGCCGCTCTTTAAGCGAGGCGGCGGAACAATTACATAAAACCCAACCAGCCTTGACCATGACGGTCAAAAAAATCGAAGAAGCGGTGGGCTTTGCCGTGGTTGACAGAAGCGGGTATAGGTTTTCTCTGACCGAGCAGGGACAGGCTTATTGTCGCCGTGCCCAGTACCTGCTGCGCGATTTACAGGAGCTCAGTGCATTTGGCAGTGAGCTGGCCAATGGCAATGAGCCCTTGCTTCGTTTGAGCTACGAGCAGGTGTGTGTCGGCAAGGACCTTAGTGCCATACTTAAAGCCTGTTACCATGAATTCCCCCACACCGATTTTGCCATCGACAGTGGTAAGCGTTTCAGTGCCCTGGAGCAGGTCAACAGCGGTCAGTCGGATTTGGGTATCGGCCCTTGGTTCGATATTTTCCATGCCACTGGCGATTTGGAAAGCATACCCGTGGGAGAAATTCAGGTGGGGCTGGTGGCCTCGCCACAGCTTATCAGCGAGCCGCGCCTTAGCTACAAACAATTACAGCAATACCCTTGTGTCGCCATGTATGAAAGCGATATGCCCTTTGAGCATGGGCGCATGCCGTTTTTAAACCAGGTCGCCAAGCTTAAGGTTGATGACATTTTCGCGCTGCGCTCGCTCTTGCTTAACGGCGCTGGTTGGGCGCTGATGTGCTTGGATTTATGCCGTCAGGAAATAGATTCAGGGCAACTACAGGTGTTGACGCTCAGTGACAGGGAGCACTCCTTTAGAGCGCAGATCCGCGCCTTTCGACGTCACTCGGCGCATCATGGCCCGGTGGCTCGCAGTCTATGGCAACGTTTGGAGGCCATTGCCCATGGATAAAAAAAACATGATCTATCAGGTGGTGGCTGCCATTCCAAAGGGCAAAGTATGCAGCTATGGCGAGGTAGCGAAAAGGGCGGGTTTACCCGGTTATGCCCGCTTTGTGGGTCATACGCTAAAGACATTGCCCTGTGGTTCACGTATTCCCTGGCACCGGGTGCTCAATAGCCAGGGTAAGATTTCATTTCCAGAAGGCAGCGATGGTTTTATGCGCCAACAACAAGCGCTGTTGGCCGAAGGTGTGCTGGTTACTAATGGCAAGGTGAGCATGGCCAAATTCGCCTGGAAGCTATAACCCCTAAATCACATATAAATAAATGGCGAGAAAGTGGCACAGGCAGGCGGCAAGCACAAAAACATGCCAAATAGCGTGGCTGTATTGGCGATGCTTGGCGCTATAAAATACCGTGCCCAGACTAAAGATCACCCCACCCAGTACCAGCAACCACAGTGCCGGTCCCGGCAAGGCCAGATACAAGGGGTAGACGAAAGCCAGTGCTATCCAGCCCATGATCAAGTAAGTGGCCAGTGACACCCGAGGGCGCGGCACCTTGGCGCAGAGCTTAAAGATCACCCCGAATAATGCCAGACCCCAAATACACAACATTCCCGCCCAGGCCCAATAGCCACCCAGCGCCAACAGCAAAAAGGGCGTATAGGTTCCGGCAATTAATAGGTAAATGGCGCTGTGATCCAGCTTTTTTAAAATTGCCTTAATGCTGCTGCGACTGATGGCGTGATAGCAGGTGGAACTGACAAACATCAACAATAAGCTGGCGCCGTAAATGGTCGAGGAGATGATTGCCGTGGTGCTTTCACTGATCATCAACATGGCCACCAGGGCGCCCAAGGCTAACAGGGCGCCAAGTCCATGACTAAGCCAGTTAATTTTTTCTTCTGCTGCTGAGTAGCTGCTTATTTGCATAGGGCTCACTTTGCTTTTGTTCGCTGGGTTCGATGGGTACAAGCCAGACTATAACTATTGAGCGTACACTTGTACACCGAAAATTTATTGCAAATCCACTGTGGTTAAAAACACAAAGTCACCTGTTAAAAAAGCTATTTTTTGGTCAATTCAGTTTGGTTGTCAATTCCGCGTATTTAGAAAAATAAATTTAAATTATTAAAAAACAACAAGATAAAAAATATTTTTACCTTGGCACAACCTTTGAAATAGATATTGCGACTAACTTAATGACACGTTAACAGGCACACAACAGGACAACCATTATGAACACATTTACTAAAGCAGCAATCCTAGCAGCAAGTTTAACCCTAAGTATGGGCGCTCATGCCAACAGCCTAACCGACGATATTGAACGTGCGGTTAAAGAGGCGGCCAACGAGGCATTTGCAACTCTGATCAGCACGCAAAAGGCGGCGCTGAGTAAAGCAACTCAAGCCATGTTTGAAAGCAATGTGCAAGAGCTGCAAAGTCAAGGCGAAGCGAAATCACAAGCGCAACCTGAAGCGCCAAAAAAAGGTGATGACCATGACGCTTAATTTGGCACTGTTAGGCTTGATGTTATTGCCCGTAGCCAGCTTATTTGGCACTTACCTGGGCTTAAGCTTCTGTCGTCAACTCGGTTGGTGGGCTAAGTAGTACCTACCACCGAGCCCTTTTCGGCAAATCCTTTGTGTCTTCTATAGGGCGGCCCCTTTGCCTCTAGGCCGAGCACAATTATAGTCAAACCAAGCCTTACTCACATCCTTTCTAAATTTCCTACTTATTGATTACTAACAATAAACAATGGATTTTTTGTTCATTGCCTTTGCTCAATATCAGCTTCTTCGCCATACTGGTAAGTATCTAATAAATAAGTGATCCATTGCTCGCCAGTGGACGTATTGGTCGCTATCAATCCTTTAACTGAGATAGCAGATGGCCTTGCAAATAACGTCCAATGTCCCGAATCGGCGGCAATACTCACTGCTTTCCCACAAGGTGGAAGAAAGCCAAGGTGAAGGACAAAACATGATGTCGTCAACCGAGCATCTAAGCGATGCCTTGGTCAAGGTAGCCGTTGAGCGCGATAAAGCCGCGTTTGCCAGCTTGTTTGAATATTTTGCACCCAAGATTAAGCGGTTTGGCTTTAAACAGTTTAATAACGAGGCGGCGGCCATGGAATTGGTGCAGGACACCATGACCGCGGTGTGGCGTAAGGCGCACTTGTATCATCCAGACAAGGGCGCGGCGACCACCTGGGTCTATACCGTCATGCGTAACGCGTCGTTCGACGCTTTGCGTAAGATGCGTAGCAACAAGGAAGATAACCTCAGTGAAGACATTTGGCCGACCTTGCAAAGCATCGAGCCAGCTGAATTTGATGACCACCTCGAAACTCAGTTGTTACTAAAACACCTGGACAAACTACCGCTGGCGCAGCGCGAAGTGGTGCAGGGGATTTATTTTCAAGAGCTCTCTCAAGAGCAAATGGCGCAGCAGCTAGGCGTCCCGTTGGGTACCGTGAAATCACGGTTACGATTGGCTTTAGCTAAGCTTAGAACTTACCTTGGAGCAGAGCATGATTAAGTATCACCCCAACTCAGAATTACTCCTGCAATATGTGCAAGGGGCGTTACCGGCTTCCATCAGCGTGGCGATTGCGGCGCACCTGGAGCTCTGTGCTCACTGCGCCGAACACACTGACACCCTTGAGCAGCAATGTGCCCACAGTGCGTTTGCCGATGAGCAAATTGAGGCGTCGGAGCTCGCGTATGAGCAAAGCCATAATGAGGATGCGCTGGGCGACGAGTACGCCGCCATGCTAGCGGACATCACCGCCGACGATCTGCGTGACGATTTCAGTATTGCCAGCTCCAAGGAGCTGCGCTTTGGCGACAAAACCATCACCTTGCCGCGGGCATTAAGCCATATTGGCATGGGTCGTTTTATGCAAGCGGGTAAACTGGCGCGCTCTCGCCTGGAACTGGACGAGGGCAGCATGCGCACCAGCCTGTTGTATATCGCCCCCGGCGGCACTATTCCCGAACATACCCATACCGGGTTCGAGCTGACTTTGCTGCTCGATGGCAGTTTTAGCGATGAGCAGGGGACTTATGAGCCCGGCGATTTTATGTGGCTTGATCACCGGCATCAGCACACTCCGTACACAGAGCACGGTTGTTTGTGTCTGGCTGTGGTGAACAGTGCGCTGCACTTCAATAAGGGCCTGAGTAAGTTATTGAATCCTATTGGTGAGCTGATCTACTAATGAACCAAGACATAAAAATTGGCATCAGTGCCTGCTTAAGCGGCGAAAAAGTCCGTTTCGATAGCGGCCATAAACGTTCTAACTTTTGTATGGATGAGCTGGCCAGGCATGTGCAATACGTGCCTTTTTGTCCCGAGGTTGCCATTGGTCTGCCCATACCCAGACCGACGATTAGGCAGGTGCGTAAAGGGGACGTAATCACTGTGTGCCGTCCCGATGGCACAGGTGATGTAGGCGATAAACTGACCGAGTACGGTCAGCGTATCGGCGCCAAATATGGCTCTGAGCTCGACGGTTTTATCTTTTGTGCCAAAAGTCCGAGCTGCGGCATGGAGCGCATTAAGGTGTTTAACGAAGAGGGAACAGGCAACACCGCTGAGGGCGTGGGCTTTTTTGCTGCCCAAATAATGGCAGCAAATCCGTTACTGCCCTGTGAGGAAAATGGCCGCCTTAATGATATGCATCTGCGAGAGAATTTCGTAATGCGCGTTTATGTCTATCACAGCTGGCGGCAGTTATGCCGCGAGCCCTTGAGCGTGCACCGGCTGACGCGCTTTCACGGCATGCATAAGTATTTGTTGATGAGTCACAACTATCAGGCCTATCGTGATTTAGGCCGACTGCTTGGGCATCATCAAGGTGAAGGACTGGAGTCCATCGCCGAGCAATACATCAGTGGTCTGATGGCGGCGTTGAAAAAGCCGGCCAGTCGCAAGGCGCACACCAACACCCTGATGCACTTGCAGGGTTACTTTAAGCGTCACCTCAGTAAGGGCGAAAAAGAGGAGTTGCGTGCTGCCATCGAGGATTATCGCCAGGGCTTGGTGCCCTTGTATGTGCCACTGACGTTATTGAAACACCAGCTTAACGTGCATCCCAACCCCTATTTGGCACAGCAGGTGTACTTTAACCCTCACCCCAACGACTTAAAACTAAGATACGGGATCTAATGACACCTCTTTTTTGGTTTCGGCGCGACTTGCGCCTATTTAGTAATGAAGCACTGATAGCCGCTCTCGAACAAGGTGCCGAGCATGCGGTTTTTTTTGTCACCGAACAGCAATGGCAAGCGCACGACATGGCACCCATACAGCGTGACTTATTATTGCGTCGGGTCGATTACCTGGGTCAGCAACTGAGCGGCTATGGCGTGCAACTGCATGTATTGGCCGTCCCCGCGTTTGCCGAGGTGCCATCGGCGTTAATGGACCTTTGCCAAACCTTGTCTTGCAGCAGTGTGTATGCCAATCGCGAGTATGAAGTCAATGAGCGCGCAAGAGACAGGGCCTGCGTTGATGCCGCGGCGCAGATGGATGTGGCATTTCACTTTTTTGATGGCGATGTGATTGCCCCGCCGGGCACGGTCACGACGCAAAATAATGAGATGTTTAAGGTCTTTACGCCCTTTAAACGCCAGTGGTTACGGCAGTACGAATGCACTCAGTTCAGCTTGCCCGCTTGGCCTCGCACTGAGACTCAAGGCCAATGGCAGCGACCCGAGTGCTTAACTTGGGATGGCAGCTCGCACAAGTGGCCGGTGGACGATGAGGCGCTTGCCGGAGTCGTCGAGCGTTTTATCGCTGAGAAGTTACCACACTATAGTGAGGACAGGGATTTCCCCGCCATCAAAGGCACCTCCGGATTGAGCCCCTATTTAGCCCTGGGCATAGTGGGCATTAAGCAATTGTTGGTGCAACTGCAATCACGGCACCCTGATATTTTGCAAAGCGCAAAAAGCAATTTATTTAGCTGGGTTAACGAGTTGATTTGGCGTGAGTTTTACCGCCATTTACTGGTCGCCTTCCCACAGCTCTGTAAGTATAAAAATTTCAACACCAAGTATGACTCACTGCAATGGCAGGATGATGACGCCGGATTTAAGGCCTGGTGTGAGGGCCGAACAGGTTATCCCCTGGTCGATGCGGCGATGCGCCAGTTACTGCGTACCGGCTGGATGCACAATCGCTTGCGCATGGTGGTGGCAAGCTTTTTAACCAAGCATTTGTTAGTCGACTGGCGTCGTGGTGAGGCATTTTTTATGCGTCATCTGATCGATGGCGATTTGGCGTCCAACAACGGCGGCTGGCAATGGGCGGCCAGTACCGGCTGCGATGCGCAGCCTTACTTTCGTATTTTTAATCCCATAACCCAGAGCAAACGCTTTGATCCAGACGGCGAGTTTATTCGTAACTATCTACCAGAGCTAGAAAAGGTGCCGACTAAAGAGATCCATTTCCCGCACCAGTATATGGCAAAAGTGGGAGGGATTGATTACTGGCCGGCAATCGTCGATCACCAAAGTGCGCGTGCGCGTGCACTCGCAAGGTTTAAGGTTGAGCATGAGTAAGCGCATTGCCGATTTTATCGCCATGTACCAGCGTCTGGATAAAGATAACCTGGCGTTACTCGATACGATTTATCATCAGGATATTCATTTTATCGATCCGCTCCATGAGCTGCATGGCCGCGACCAATTACATCAATACTTCGCCAATCTGTACGCCAATATCAAGGACTGCAGCTTTACCATCAGCGACAGCTTTGAGTGCGAAGAGCAGGCCTTCCTGTACTGGACCATGGCGTTTAGCCATCCCCGTATCAACGGCGGGCGCGAGGTGTTGGTAAATGGTCATAGTCTGCTGCGATTTGAAGGTGAGCAGGTGATTATGCATCGCGACTACTTTGATGTCGGCCAGTTGCTTTATCGCAACCTGCCGGTGATAGGCGGTTTGATTAAGTTTATTGAAAAGCGAGCGAGTGGCGTATGAAGATATTGATCACCGGTGCTACCTCGGGAATTGGCGAAAGCCTGGCGCTGTTATATGCCAAGGAGCATCAGGTTTATGCCTGTGGTCGCAACGCCGAGGCACTGCAACGTTTGGGCGAGCATGAATCGATTACGCCGCTGTGCTTCGACGTTACGGACTTGGCGCAAATCACCGATGTCACCACCGACGTCCAAGATCTGGATTTAGTGGTGCTCAATGCCGGGGTATGCGAATACATAGACGATGCCCGACATTTTGATAGCGCCCTATTTGAGCGGGTGATCCGCGGCAACTTGCTGAGCCTGGGTTATTGTTTGGAGGCGCTGCTGACCAAGATTAAATCCGGTGGTCAGCTGGCCATAGTTTCTTCCAGTGTGACCTACTTACCCATTACCCGCTCCGAGGCCTATGGCGCCGCCAAGGCCGGGGCCACCTATTTAGCCCGCACTTTGGCCGTTGATTTACCAGATATTGATGTGAGTGTGGTCCACCCTGGGTTTGTGCATACGCCCTTAACGGCCAAAAACGACTTCGCCATGCCCATGGCCATCAGCTCCGAAGAAGCGGCTAAGCGCATTGTTCGCGGCCTGCACAAGCGCCAGGCGGAGATTCATTTTCCCAAACGTTTTACCCTTATTTTGAAAGCGCTGCGGGCCTTGCCCACATCGCTGTGGTTACGAATAGCAAAAGGAATGGTACGGTGAAAAATATCGCCATCATCGGCAGTGGTATTGCCGGATTAACCAGTGCCCACTTGTTGGCCAAAAAACACCAGGTAAAGGTGTTTGAAAAAAATAACTATATAGGCGGACATACGGCCACCGTGGATGTAACCATTGACGGCCAAACGCTGGCCGTTGATACCGGGTTTATCGTATTTAACGACCGCACCTACCCAAAATTTGAAAAGCTGCTGGCTTCGATAGGCATTGGTCGGCAGCCGACGCAAATGAGCTTTAGCGTGCATCATTGCGACACGGGATTTGAATACAATGGTCACACCCTGAGCACCTTGTTTGCCCAGCGCCGCAATCTGTTGCGCCCCAAGTTCTGGCATTTGTTATGGCAAATAGTGCGCTTTAATCGCATTTGTAAGGACATGTATAAGTCGGGCGATTTTCAGCAGGGGGATACTCTAGGGGAGTTTTTGGATCGCCACGGCTTTAATGACTTCTTTCGCCAGCACTATATTTTGCCCATGGGAGCGGCAATTTGGTCCACTTCCCTGAAGCAGATGAATGATTTTGCCATCGACTTTTTCGTGCGCTTTTTCTACCACCATGGTTTGTTGGATATCACCAACCGACCCCAGTGGTACGTGATCCCCGGTGGTTCCCGCGAATATATAGCGCCTTTAACCGAGTCTTTTAAAGAGCAGATAGAACTCGGTGCCCATATAGACAGGGTAGAGCGCAAAGAGCAGGGGGTAGTCATTCACCTTAATGATGGCCGTAGCGAGCACTTTGATGCCGTGGTCTTTGCCTGCCATTCGGATCAGGCACTCGCCCTGCTGGCTGATGCCAGCGAGGCAGAGCAGCAGGTGCTCGGCGCTATACCCTATACCGCCAACTCCGTGGTCCTGCACACCGACAGCTCCTTGTTGCCCAAACGCCCTGCGGCCTGGGCCAGTTGGAATTACCGCTTAGACAATAATGTCGATAGAGCTGCGGTGGTAACCTATAATATGAATATTCTTCAAGGGCTTAGCTCTGAGCAACCTCTGTGTGTCACCTTAAATGGTGATGAGGTTATCGCCGAGGAACATATTTTGCGACACTTTACTTATCATCATCCGGTGTTTAACCAACAGAGTTTGCGTGCTCAGCAACGTCGTGACGAGATCAATGGTAAACAGCACACGTATTTTTGCGGTGCCTATTGGTATAACGGCTTTCATGAAGACGGCGTGCGCAGCGCCGTGGATGTAGCCAAAGCACTAGGAGTCGATTTTGACTAGCGCGCTGGCGTTTGATACGACCGAATTAACGCAGCAGGCTTTGTGGCAAAGCGCCATTATGCTGGGCGATATACGTCATCGGCGCTTTGAGCCCAAGTCTCATCAATTTCTTTATCCGCTTTATATGATGTGGGTCGACCTCGCTCACCCGGAGCAACTGGACGGCGTTCATCCTCTACTGGGCTCGGGCAGAGCCAAGTTACTGCGCTTTAAGCAAAGTGATTATGTGCCATTGCAACAAGGGGACATAGCCACCCGGGCAATCAAGCAACTGCATACGCTAGATAGCAGTATCGAGGTTGAAACCGTGTTTTTGCTTGGGCAGTTGCGTTGTTTTGGGGTGTATTTTTCGCCAGCCAATTTCTATTTCTTTCAACGGCGCGGCGCCAGTGGGTTCACCCATATGATGGCAGAGGTCAGTAATACGCCCTGGAACGAGCGCCATTATTATTTAGTTGATCTCCAGACTAAAGTGAACTTTAAGAAATGTTTTCACGTATCTCCTTTTATGAATTTGGATATGCATTATCACTGGGTGGTTAAAGTGCTACCCAAGTCCTTGCTTATCCATATTGAGAACAAGCGCCAGGAAACCCTGTTGTTCGATGCCACCATGCGACTGCAACGCCGAGCCTTGGAAAAACAGGCGGTGAGTGTCTGCTCAAGCGCTTTCCAGCGATGAGCCTGAGCATAGTCAAAGGGATCTACTGGCAAGCAGTTAAACTATTTTTGAAACGAGTGCCTTTTTACGCTCACCCTGGGAAAGAATGATGGATAGAGTTACCGAGGTAAAAATAAATTCAAATTTAAGCTGGAAAACCAAGTTAGCCAAGCGTTTGGTGTTTGCCGCGTTCAATACGCTGGAAAACGGCTGTATTGAGATTCATGAGCGTGGCGAGCCGGTGCATGCTTTTGGAGATAAGTCAGCGCAGCCTAAGGCTGTGGTCAAGGTTGTTGACGCCAAGATGTATCAGGCCTTTGCGTTTTCCGGCAGCATAGGCGCGGCGGAGTCTTACATTGAAGGTCACTGGGAATGTGACAATCTCACCAAACTCATTGAAATATTTGTATTAAACCAGGCACAGCTGGATGCCTTTGAGCGTCGCTTTGCGCTGCTGAGCGGACTTGCGTACCGCCTTAAGCATGTGCGCAACCGTAACTCCAGTGCTGGCTCAAAGCGCAATATCGTCGCTCATTACGATTTAGGCAACGAGCTGTACGAGTCCTTTTTAAGTAATGAAATGCTCTATTCCTGTGCCGTGTATCCGCACAAGGAAGCGAGTCTGGAGCAGGCGCAGCAGCATAAGCTTAAGCTGATTTGCGAGCGCGCGCAGCTCAAAGATGGCGACACAGTCATAGAGATTGGTACCGGGTGGGGCGCCTTTGCTATCTATGCCGCCACGCACTATGACGTGCATGTTACCACCACCACCATTTCCGAAGAGCAGCACGATTATGTGGCGAATAAGATTAAAGCCTTGGGCCTTGAAGACAAGATCACCCTGCTGAAACAGGACTACCGTTTACTCGAGGGGCAGTACGACAAGCTGGTATCCATCGAGATGATTGAAGCAGTGGGCCATCAATACCTCGGTGGTTTCTTCGCTAAATGTAACAGCCTGCTGAAGCCCGATGGTGCCATGCTGCTTCAAGCCATCACCATCAACGATCAGCGTTATCATACTTACGTCAAACAGACCGACTTTATCCAGCAGTATATTTTCCCCGGAGGTTGCCTGGTCAGTATTGATGAGATGAGTCGTCATTTGCGCCAAGGCACCGAGTTGGTGATGCACGAACTGCACGATATTGGTTTGCATTATGCTCGCACCCTGGCCGATTGGCGTGAGCGCTTCGATAAAGCCTGGCCACAATTACAGGGGGCAAAATTTAATGCCCAATTTTACCGTCTCTGGCACTACTACCTGGGCTATTGTGAAGGCGCATTTCGTCAGCGGGCTATCAGCACTGTGCACCTAGTTGCCCGCAAGCAAGGGTTTAAAACCAATGACGCAGCGCTGGCTTTGCATTACTAACTTTTTATTGTTTCAAACCTGCTGGTGGGCAGCTTTTTATGCTCAGCAGCGGGCACTGCCGGTAATGGCGCTGTGTCTGCTCATCATGTTGTGGCTGTCGTCAGATCGCCGCCGCGACCTCTATTTATGTAGCACCCTGGTGCTGGCCTTTGTCTGTGAGGCACTGGCCCAATGGTTTGGGCTGCTGCAATTTGCCGACGCCACAGTTCCGGCCTGGCTTTTATTACTGTGGCTGGCCCTGATCCTCACCATCAATCATTCCTTGGCCTTTATTAAACGCCTGCCTTGGTGGCAATGTTTGCTGCTGTGCTGGCTCTGTGCCCCGTCCAGTTATATTACCGCCGCGCACTTTGAGATCTTTGCCTTAGGGGTGTCCTGGTGGCAGTTCTATCTTCTTTATGGTGGCCTCTGGGCCGTTACTTTTACCCTTATGGTAGTGATCAATCGGCACCTTAAACACGTAGTGACACATACGAGTTGATAAGGAGCACCGTTATGAATGCTTGGAAAAGTGTAATCCTGTTATCGGCCTTTGTGCTTGCGCTTCCGGCCACGGCGACCACAGATAAGTGGCAGGGTGTGGGCGAAGGCGTGATGCGCTACCTATTTTGGGATATTTACCGCGCCGAACTGGCGACAGATACCGGTGACTATCGCCAGGGGCAGCACCCCATGCGTTTGTCGCTGACCTATTTGCGAGATATTGAAGGCGACGACATCACCAAAGCCACACTGGACCAATGGCGTAAGCTCGATAGACCCGAGTATGTGCGGGCCTACAAAACGCTACTCAAAGGCTTATGGCCTGATGTTCGCTCGGGCGATACGCTAAGCTTTGTTACCGATGCCAACGGCCAGGGGGCCTTTTACTTCAATGGTGAGTTATTGCAGCGGGTTGACGACCCAGCGTTTAGCGACGCTTTTACCTCAATCTGGCTATCGCCACAGACAACAGAGCCCGGGCTTAGGGCGCAATTATTGGGAGGGCGTCCATGAGACACCTAGTATTACTGCCACTGTTAATACTGCTAGTGTCCTGCAGCGTTAGCATAGAGGATTATGAAGGCACAGAGCCGAAATTCGACTTTAAGCGCTTTTTTAACGGCGAGCTGGTGGCCTATGGCATAGTCCAGGACTACAGCGGTATGGTCACCCGGCGTTTCAAAGTAGATATGCAGGGCTCATGGGATGGCAATAAGGGCATTCTTGATGAGCAGTTTTATTACCAAGATGGTGAACAGAGCACGCGGGTCTGGTATCTGGAACTGGGCGAAAATGGAAAGGTCTTTGGCCGCGCCGATGATGTGGTGGGGCAGGCCGAGGGGAAAGTGGTCGGTAATGCCTTGCACTGGCAGTATAGTTTGCGTATCCCCTATGGCGATGACACCATCACGGTAGCCCTTGATGACTGGATGTTTCTTGTCACCGAAACAAGGTTGATCAACCGTACCGCAATTGATAAGTTTGGAGTCGAAGTTGGCGAAATCACGCTAGTTATCGAAAAACGTTAACAAATAGCCCATTTTTATGAAGTTTTTTCTCAAAAATGTGTGGTTTGCAGTTGCCAAGTCAATAAAAATACTTAAATATAGGTCTTGCTAAGGCAAAAAAAATAACGAATAGGAATCAAACAATGAACAAAGCTCAATTAGTCGAAAAAATCGCCAACGATGCTGAAATCTCAAAAGCAGCGGCGAGCCGTGCGCTGGATGCATTCACTGGTGCAGTAACTGACTCTTTGAAAGACGGTAACTCTGTTGCGCTAGTTGGTTTCGGTACTTTCACTGTAAAAGAGCGTGCAGCTCGTACAGGCCGCAACCCGCAAACAGGCGCGGAAATCCAAATCGCGGCTGCGAACATTCCTAGCTTCAAGCCAGGTAAAGGTCTTAAAGATTCAGTTAATTCTTAATAGTAAAGAATACTGTTGAAAAAGGGCGTTAACGCCCTTTTTTTATGCCTGTTTTTTGGCAAAACAAGACTGTTATGGGTCAGTATTCATATTTATAATCCAAGGCTGCTGAGAGCGAATAACTGACGGTGGCAGATACAGCAAATTAACTAAGACACCCATTTCAAAAAAATTGACTAAGACACCCACTCCAAGATTTCACACTTCCGGACTCCTTGACTACACTTTGAGGATTCTACTCAAGGAGGAGTGAATCATGGCAACGCCTCGGAAAAGCCAAATCAGTCTGGCTGACACCCCTTATTATCACTGTATTTCTCGCTGTGTACGGCGCGCCTTTTTATGTGGTGAAGATGCACTGACCGGCCGCTCTTATGAACATCGCCGCGATTGGGTTGAAAGCAAATTATTACAGTTAGCCCGTATTTTCTGCATAGATGTGTGTGCCTACGCGGTGATGAGCAACCATACCCATGTGGTGCTGCATGTGGATAGGCGCAAAGCCCAGCGCTTAACGGATAAAGCCATTGTGCTGCGTTGGCATAAACTATTTAAAGGCACCTTGCTCAGTCAACGTTTTGTGCAAGGGGAGTCGTTAGATACGGCCGAATTGGCTGCCCTACAAGGTCGAATCTTGATTTATCGGGAGCGCCTTAGTGATATCAGCTGGTTTATGCGAGTGCTCAATGAAGGGATTGCCCGTCAAGCTAATCGCGAAGATGAATGCACCGGCAGATTCTGGGAGGGCCGATTTAAATCTCAAGCGCTTCTTGATGAAGCAGCCCTTGTTGCCTGCTTAGCCTATGTGGATTTAAACCCGATTCGCGCCAAGGCTGCTGATTTACCCGAGCAATCCGATTATACGAGCGTGAAAGCCCGAATCGAATCAGCAAAGAAGGGTAAGCAACCCTCTACCTTAATGCGTTTTGTTGGACACCCTCGTAAGCCTATGCCGAAAGGCCTGCCTTTTGAGCTACGCAGTTACTTAGAGCTGGTTGAATGGACGGGCCGCTGTATGCGAGAAGATAAACCAGGTTATATTGCATCTGACGCAACCCCAATACTTGAACGACTCGATATTAGCCCAGTAAATTGGCTGTCCCTGACCACCTCATTCACTAAGGTTTTTCACGGTGCGGTGGGTAAGGAGCAAGCATTAACAACCTATTGCCAGCATCAACACCGACAACGACGTGTGGATTTAAGCAACAGCCAAGCGCTGTTTGCTTAGGCAACGCTTCTTTCCTCTCTATTCTTGACCAGGTTCGCGAGAAGCAGGCTTCGTACGTCAAAAATTCACGAAAATAATAATAACGAAAGGTAAATCGTCGAAAAACGTTCAAACTGGGCAATACTCGCTTTAAAATCTATCTCCCCTCATTCCGTTGCAAAAACTTAATCTTTCAAGTGGGTGTCTTGGTTATTTTATAGTCAAGAAAACGAACCAATGGGTCGTTTTTGTCTTGTTCACGCCTCTAAAACTTCGAGAAACTTAAGTTCTGGCAAACACTTCCTGAATCTGCTATCAATGGTCATAGTACAAAAACGAGACAGGTTGCGGTAGAAAAACGACCCAATCGCTCGATATCAAATTGTTAGGTAAGCCAAGGAAGTTAAGTGAAAACTGTAAATGATACGGAATTTCAAGAAAAAGTATCTTTAAAGCAAGCCTATGAAATAATGGAAAAGTTTCTACTTCAGTTTCATGAGCGAGGTGTACTTTTAACTGGTGATTTAGTTAGCTTTATTGGTTTACTCGAAGACGGTTCCAGTGCTGACCCTGCACAGCTAAATGACTTTATTAAAGTTGCAAATGAAGTATTAAAGGTTACCTAACAAACCAAGTCAGCGGGACACTAATACGTAGGCTCCCGTCACTTCGTTCCGTATTTTAGCCTACGTGTTATTGCCCCTGCTTGGGGCGTTAGGTATTTATGATTATGGGTAGATTAAAAGGATATTTAGTCTATTTATTGATTCCTGCTATTCCTTATTTACTAATGATTTATAGCCCAGAGACTATAGACCCGGTTTTTCAATATTTAAAACATGGTAAAGGAAGTAAGTACGTATTAGCAGGGATTGTATTTGTGTTTAATTGGAGTCTCTATTTCGGTATAGCCTTTGATGCCAGAAAGGAAAAAGTAAGCGAAAGAAATATTAGGTTCACAAAGCTTTACCTAGCCTTGCTCGCAGCGGTATCAGCTTATTTTTTGATATTCTTAAATACTTTTACAGTGCAGAATATATTTCTAGCTAATACTGGCTTAATAGTTGTTTTCTATACTCTACTAATTTCGTTTGGTAAAAAAAATACCTAACAAGGCAATTATGGATGGGGTGTTACTACCGTCCAAAAATGACACAGAGCTGATCTTATAAACAGCCCCTAGCACAGTTTAGGTATGAAACTGTATACCTCTTCGACATTGGCCATATAGAAAGCGGCACAGAACGTACCGCTTCGATTTTTACCTACCCTTTTAATGCCTTATCGCCTCGGCCTAAGCCGATGGCGCCGGAGCGCACCATTTCGATAATATCGGTTTCATGGCGCAGGGTATCGAGGAAGGACTCCAGCTTTTCCGTGCTCGCCGCCAGTTGCAATGAATAACTGATGCGGCCCATATCCAGGATGGCGCCACCAAAAACATCCACAACCCGGGTCACCGCGGCGCGAGTTTTTTCGTCCTGGGCTATCACCTTAACCAAGAGCAGCTCGCGTTCGATATGACTTTGCTCGGTTAAATCTATCACCTTAAGTACATCGACCAGCTTATTCACCTGTTTGAGGATCTGCTCCAGCACCCGATCGCCCCCCTGAGTGGTGATGGTGATGCGCGAGAGCGAGGCATCATCCGTGGTGCCTACCGCCAGGCTGTCGATATTATAGGCGCGCTGGGAAAACAGGCCGACGATACGTGACAAGGAGCCGGGTTCGTTTTCAAGTAAGATGGAAAGTATACGACGCATTATGCTTTTACTCCTTTTTTCAACCACATATCATCAACGGCACCGAGTTTAATCTGCATTGGGTAAACATGTTCAAGCTCATCGACGCGGACATCGAGAAACACCAGGCGATCAGTAATACTCATCATTTTTGCGATGGCGGCATCGAGTTCATCGGGGTGATCGACGCGAATACCCACATGGCCATAGCTTTCGGCAAGCTTGACGAAATCCGGTAAGGATTCCATGTAAGAAGAGGAATGGCGGCCGCTGTAGAGCATGTCTTGCCACTGTCTGACCATGCCTAAAGAGCGGTTGTTCAAGGAAACGATTTTAACCGCCAGGTTATATTGCAAACAGGTGGACAGCTCCTGGATGTTCATCTGAATCGAACCATCGCCGGTAATGCAGATTGATTCTTGGTCGCGAAACGCCAGCTTCACGCCCATGGCTGCCGGTAAGCCAAAGCCCATGGTGCCTAAACCGCCTGAGTTGATCCATTGACGCGGCTTTTTAAAGGGGTAGTACTGGGCGGCAAACATCTGGTGCTGGCCCACATCCGAGCTGATATAGGCGTCGCCATTGGTGGCCTGATAGAGCTTTTCGATCACGGTTTGCGGTTTGATTTTTTCTTCACCCGGGCTGTAGCTCAAACACTTTTGCTCGCGCCAGCGATTGATTTGTCGCCACCAGTCTTCCTGGGCATGGCGGTCAATGCTTTGCCCCGACTTGGCGATGGCGCTTAATAGTTGCGGCAACACCATGTCCAGGCTGCCGACCACAGGAATATGGGCGCTGATGGTTTTGGAAATGGAGGTGGGGTCGACATCCACATGCACTATGGTGGCGTTGGGGCAAAACTTTTGCACATTATTGGTAACACGATCATCAAAACGGGCGCCCAAGGCCAATATAACATCGGCATGGGCCATGGCCTTATTGGCTTCTAAGGTACCATGCATGCCGAGCATGCCGATAAAGTTCGGGTGCTCACCGCTCAGCGCACCAAGCCCCATCAAGGTATTGGTGCAGGGGGCATTAAGGGTTTCCACCAGTTCGGTCAACTGTTCGCTGGTGTTGGAGAGGATCACCCCGCCACCTGAATAAATCACCAGTTTTTGTGCCGTTAGCAAGGCCTCGACCGCTTTTTTTATTTGTTTCGGGTGGCCTTTTTTACTTGGGTTATAGGTGCGGATGGCCACATCCTGGGGCATTTTAAAATCAAACTTGGCCGCCGGGTTAAGTACATCCTTGGGGAGCTCAACCACGACCGGGCCCGGGCGGCCGCTGCTGGCAATATAAAAGGCCTTGGCAAGCAGGGTGGGGATCTCCTCGGCGCGACGGCAGTTAAAGCTGTGTTTCACTATGGGGCGAGAGCAACCAACAATATCGGTTTCCTGGAAGGCATCATCGCCAATAAGGTGAGTGGGGACCTGGCCTGAGATTACCACCATGGGGATGGAGTCCATATAAGCGGTGGCTATACCGGTAACACAGTTGGTGGCACCTGGACCTGAGGTGGCCAGCACCACGCCCACCTTACCCGTGGCGCGGGCATAGCCATCGGCCATATGGGTGGCTGCCTGTTCATGGCGCACCAGGATATGTTCGATATCATTTTGTTCGAACAGTGCGTCGTAGAGATCCAGCACCGAGCCGCCGGGGTAACCAAAAATATAGTTAACGCCTAGCTCCTTTAGTGCTTCGACAACCAGCTCACCGCCGTTGTATTGTTGCTTACTCATCCTCATTCCTCAAAAAAAAACCCCCGCATAAGGGCGGGGGTTGTTTAGCCTAGACGTTGGCTCACGCCTACCCCGCAGTCTGGTTAAAGACCACCACGAGTAGAACCACGAGAACCAACATAAACGACATAGTATTACCTAGATATAAATTAAAGGTGACCTAGTTATTGTTAGTTTTTTGGGCAACTTATGTCAACCCTGATGAATGGGTTTTTGGATAAAATATTCTTATAGTGAATATTAATCTGCCTTTTAGGGTTATTTCTTGCTTTTTGTGCCGATTTTGGAACGAAAAAAAGCCAGCTGACGCTGGCTTAGATATTTTATGTTGAATGCGGGGTTATAGGCGTTCGATCACAGCCGCAGTGAAGTCTGTGGTGCCGTGTTCGCCACCTAGATCGCGCGTGGTGCGGTCACCTGATTTGATCACATCGGCCACGGCCGCACGAATGCGCTCTGCGGTCTCACCCATATCCAGGTATTCAAGCATTTGAATAGACGCTAGGATCACCGAGGTGGGGTTGGCCAGGTTTTTACCGGCGATATCCGGCGCACTGCCGTGAACTGCTTCGAAAATAGCGGCATTTTCACCGATATTGGCACCTGGTGCCATACCCAAACCACCTACTAGACCGGCACACAGATCAGAGAGGATGTCGCCGAACAGGTTGGTTGTAACTATTACGTCGAACTCTTCCGGGTTCATAACCAGCTTCATACAGGCGGCATCAACGATCATCTCAGCCGACTCGATATCCGGGTAACGCTCTGCTACTTCGCGGGCGACTTTCAAAAACAGGCCGGAAGTCGATTTTAGAATGTTGGCCTTGTGTACCGCGGTCACCTTCTTACGGCCTTCGCGACGGGCAAGTTCATAAGCGAAAGTGACTATCTTCTCTGCACCTTCGCGGGTGATTTTTGACATGGCTTCCGCTTCGTTGCCATCGTCCGATACTACCTGGCCAAGACCCGAGTACATGCCCTGAGTGTTTTCACGCACCGTGATGATGTCGATGTCTTCATAGCGTGCTTTGGTGCCGGCAAATGATTTAACCGGACGCACATTGGCATACAGGTTAAATTGCTTACGCAGGGTGACGTTGATTGAGGTAAAGCCTTCGCCAACCGGAGTCGTCAATGGACCTTTTAGGGTGATCTTGTTGCGTTCAATGGCTTCAAGCGTCTCTGGCGGTAATAGCTCACCGGTTTTTTCCAGTGCGGCCAGACCGGCATCAACAAATTCGTAGTCAAAGTCACAACCGGCGGCGTTTAGAATTTCCAGAGCTGAATCAATAATGCTGGGACCTATGCCATCGCCTTTGATGACAGTAATGGTTTGCTTAGCCATTTAACAATTTCCTTAAAACTGATAGATGAGTCCGACACCAATAGCATAGCCGCACAAAGCTGTTGTGGGTAATTAGAAAGCTGATGAGGGTGGCGGAAATTTACGTGAGAATTCAGGGCGATTTATAGCAGTTAAACCCCTAATTTTCCAGTATATGGCATTTAAATATATGTTATTTCCATTATAAATAAGATGAATTGTACTGGGGGTTACAGCCGCTTTTCAGCTATTAAAAATAAGGGCTGAATCTAGTTATAGGGAAGAATGCGAACAAACAATTTTAGGTGCTCAGCTCGCCTTGGTCCTGCTTAGGATTGTAAGTCGACTTTGTCATAGGCCAGCTCGGCCTGTTGCCCCCAAACGAGCAGCTTTTTGTTTTTAAACAACAACCCGGTGCACTCGTCTTTGGTGGTAATGCCATCGGCTTTTACATGCTGGGTGCGATAAAACACTATCTGGTAGATATCCTCACCGCGGCGCTTTACAAAGGTAAGATCTGGGGTGCCCAAGGTGGCCAGCACTTCTTCGATATGCATAGGCGAGGTGGAGTCGAGCTTGGCAATAAAACGTTTGTTATAGGCCTCTCTGTCTTGCCACACCATGGAACCGGGATCATCCTTATACAGGCTCATCACCAAGGTGGCTATTGCCGCATATACGCCGATACCGAGAATTATGTATTTTAAGACCTTAGTCCACATCAGTTTTTACCCTTAAAGCCGAACACCTTGGGCCAGTATACCTAGTTCATTTTGGCAATGCTAAATTTGCGATGTATGCAGCGTAATTTGTGGCGCATCCGCGCTTAGGCGTAATTGTTTTAAGGAGATACCCAAATCTATGTCTGTACGCAGTGACACCAGGGCCAAGGCGCGTACATAGTCTGGCAAATGCCGAGCTAAAAGCTGCTGAATCTTACCATCGGGCTCAGTGTTTAGGGCATCGGCGACGCTGGGATATTGGCTTAGCAGTGCCTGTGCCGACTTGGCGCCTATGCCGCTGACTCCGGGAATATCATTTGTTTTATCGCCCACCAGGGCGAAATACTGCCACAGGCGCGCGGCATCTATACCGTATTTTTGTTGCACCTCGGCGACGGTGCGCTCGGCTTGGGTAAAGTAGTCGAACACCATAACCCCCTGCTCAATGAGTGGCAGGTAGCCCTTATCGGTGGAGACTATCACCACCTCGATACCTTGTTTATTGGCCTTGGCGGCCAAGGTGGCGAGGACATCGTCCGCCTCTTCGTTGATGGCGCGCACCACGGCTATTTGCTGGGCGTTAATGGCATTCATAAAGCGCGGCAGCTGTTTGCTCAGTGCCTCGGGCATGGGTTTACGAGAGGCCTTGTAAGCAGAGAAAAACTCATAGCGCCAACTGCTGTCGCCGTCAAAGGCGGCCAACGCATACTGGGGCTTGTGCTGGGCCTTTAGTTTGGCTAACGCTCGCTCCACACGGATAATGGCCTGCTCTATGGCTTGTTCACTATGGGCTCCGTATTGGCTTTCACATACGGCGTATATGCGCCGAATGAGGTTCAGCGCATCGATCAGTAATAATTGCATTGTCAGGTTTGGGCCTAAGTCTGGATGGTGTAACAGGGTATATAGGCACTGCCGGGCAGCTTCATTCGACCCTGAGCCACAAAGGCGCTAAGCAGGGCATCCATTTTACCCATAAGCTCAGGGTCACCGCATAGCTCGAACACCCCATGCTGGCCTATGGCGCGAATGCCTTCGTCCTTAACGTTACCAGCTACTATGCCCGAGAAGGCGCGGCGAAGATTCGCTGCCAACTGCTGTTTGGGTTGGTTGAGGTGCAAGTTCAATGCCGCCATATTGTCATGGTTGGGCACAAAGGGTGCCTGAAACTCGGGGTCGATACGCAGCGTCCAATTGAAATAATAGGCATCGCCATGCTGGCGGCGGTAGTCGCGCACATCCTGCATGCTTTGTTTCACCGTGCGGGCGACAAGCGCAGGATCGTCGATGATCACCTCGAATTTGTCCAGCGCTTCCGGACCTAAGGTATCGCCGACAAAGGTAACGATTTCATCAAAATAGGCACGGCTTTCTGCGGGCCCGGTGAGGATCACCGGCAATTGTTGTTTGTCGTTCTCCGGATGCAGCAAGATACCGAGCAAATAAAGCAGTTCTTCGGCGGTACCGGCGCCTCCAGGGAAAATAATAATGGCGTGCGCCACGCGTACAAAGGCCTCAAGGCGCTTTTCGATATCAGGTAGGATCACCAGTTCATTGACGATAGGATTGGGCGGCTCGGCGGCGATAATGCTCGGTTCGGTCAACCCCAAGTAACGTGGGTTGGAGATCCTTTGTTTGGCATGGCCTATGGTGGCGCCCTTCATCGGCCCCTTCATGGCACCTGGGCCACAGCCGGTACAAATATTCAGGCCGCGCAGACCAAGCTGATAACCTACTTCCTTGGCGTAATGATATTCCACTTCATTAATGGAATGGCCGCCCCAGCACACTACCATGTTAGGGTCGGTGTTTACTTCCAGGGCGTTGGCATTGCGCAGCATATCAAAGACCATGTGCGTGATGGCTCTGGGATCGGCTTCGTGCATAGTGTGATGTCTTTGACAAATAAACAAAATATCACGGATAACAGAAAAAATATGTTCGTGAATACCGCGAATAATATCACCGTCGACAAACGCCGTCTGCGGTGGATTGGTTAGTTCTATTTTAATGCCGCGCTCGCGCACCACCAAACTGATATTAAAGTCTTTATAGCTGTCATAAATCTCGGCGCTGGAGTCGGTATGACTGCCCACGTTAAGCACCGCCAACGCACAGTTGCGAAACAACCGATAGCGGTCGGTGGTTGATTGTTCCAGTAAATCTACTTCCAATTGCGAAAGTAAGTTGAGTACCCCAGTTGGGTTGAGCTGTATTTTCATAGCCTACTCCTTTACTTAAACTTGGCTATTTCTTGACCACTAAAGGATCGTGGCCGAAGGCTTTTAGGGCGGTGAGCTCGGAAATAATGGAGCCGAGTTCCTGAATACGGTCGTCGGGCTGCAACTGCTCACGAATACTGGCTAATGGATAATCCAGCTCGCGAGCGATTCCTTTGCAGGTGAGCGATAACTTCGCGATAAATTGTGCAAGGGTGACGGCCTGTTCCTGCCGCGTCATTTCTATGGTCTGGTGTTCTGAAATAGCTGAATGTGACTTTCTTTTTATAGTCTCAAACTGTAGTGACACGCCCTGCAATCCTTTTTCGTTATTATATTTTCCAGTGTACAACATAATTATTGCAAATACTGATTATGTATCAGGTTTTTGTCGAAAATTTAGGGGTTAATGGCTTGGCTTTGGTTTGTGTAGGGGCAAAGTCTTTGGGTGAATAAGCAATAGTTTTCCGGCAGTTGAACGCAAAATTTTGTGGCGCCCTCGGTGCTTTGTTAGGCTGCGCGCAAACTACCAAGACAACAGGTGTGCAGTGAAAAAAATCCTAGTTGCGGCGGCTATGCTGCTGGTTTCCTCGGTGGCAAAGGCCGCCACAAATTATCAAATTTCCATCGACCAGGGTGCTCATCACTTAGGTGATGTCAGTGTCAGCTTTGCCAAAACCGGGCAAAGTTATATAGATGCCAAGTTCCCGGCCTGGCGCACCGGGCGTTATGACATCCTCAATTTGGCTAACGGCGTGCGTTACTTCAACGCCACCGACGCGCAGGGCCAAGCCCTGAAATGGCAAAAAATTGATAAAAGCACCTGGCGTATTTTCTTAAACGAGCCCACCGCCGTGACCTTGAGTTATCAGGTCTATGCCAATGAATTGGGCTTACGTGCCCGCCATATCGATGACACCCATGCCTTTATCGATGCCTCCGGCTTTTTTATGTACAGCGAGGCGACGCGCAATGAGCCTGTGACTGTACAGCTGGAAGTACCTAAGGGGTGGCGCTCGGTGTCGGGAATGAACAAGGGCAAGAACCAACATCAATTTGTTGCTCCAAATTACGATGTCTTAGTGGACTCACCCATAGAAACGGGTATCAATGAGCTGCACTCCTTCTCGGTCGATAACCGCGATTATGAGCTGGTTATTTGGGGCGAAGGCAACTTCGACAGCGACAAGATGGTGGCCGACCTGAAAACCCTGGTAAAAACCGGTCATGTGGTATGGGATGACTACCCTTATGAGCGTTATGTGTTTATGGTACATGCCACCTCTGGCGCGCGTGGTGCTACCGAGCATCTTAACTCCACCATTATTCAGCGCCACCGTGATAAGTTTGCCAAGCGCGAAGACTATTTGGGCTTTATTGCCACCGCCGCGCATGAGTTTATTCACACCTGGAACGTTAAAGCCTATCGCCCCGAAGGCATGGTGCCCTATGACTATGTCGCGCCGAATTACACGCGTTTATTATGGCTGGCGGAAGGCTCCACCAGTTATTTGGAAGATCATCTTTTGCTACGCTCGGGCTTAATGACCAAGAAGGAATTCTTTAAGGACCTGGGTAAACGTATTAACACCCACCTTAAGACGCCGGGACGTGAGGTGCAAAGTGCCGCCCATACCAGCTTTGACAAATGGATCAATCAAGGCGGTGATCATGGTCGCAACTACAGCACCAATATTTACTCGGAGGGCTCTTTGCTGTCTATGGCATTGGATTTAAAACTCCTGAGTGATTCAAACGGCCAGGTGAGCTACCGCGATGTACACCGTCAGCTCTTTAACAGGCATAAATTGCCCAAGGGCTTTAATGAGCAAGACGTGATTGCCATCTTGAACGAGCTGAGCGGTCAGGATTACTCCTTATGGTGGGCCGAGAATGTGGAAGCGCCTATGAACTTGGACTTTGACGCCTTACTCACTAGCGTGGGCTTGGAGCGCGTGTATCCTGAAGATGCTAAACAGATTGCCTCGTTGGATGTAAATACCAGCACCGACAAGGGCTTGCTTAAGCTGGATCATGTGCGTCGTGGCGGCGCAAGTTGGCAGGCCGGATTGACAGCAGGCGACCTGATCGTTGCCATTGATGGTCGTCGCATCAGTACCGACCTGGCGACCACCTTAAGTGCGTATAGTGCGGGTGATAAGGTATCGGTGAGCTTCTTCCGTCGCGACCGTTTACAACAAGTGAACCTTATCCTTGGGCAGGATTATGATAAGGATGCCAAAGTACAGCCGGTGAAGGCACCTACACAGCAGCAACAGGCGCTATTCAAAGCCTGGATGGGCGTTGAATTAGGCGACTAATTACGCGGACACCCACCTTAATAATTAGGCGGACACCCACCTTAAATTAAAGTGGGTGTCTTGGTTATTTCATTGTAAGTAAGGGTGAGCGTGTGATCGGTGGTCAGTTCCATATACAGAACGTAAATGGCTATATGAGTCGTTTAAGGGGCTGGATGCGCAGATTTAATGGCGTTGGAACAGAATACTTACCAAATTACCTTGGGTGGATGAGAATGATGGATAGCAAACTTGATAAATATAAGGAAATCAAAATAGACTACTTAGTTAATGAAAATCTAGCTTATCCACATGGGGTTTATGCTGATTGATAATGTGGCTCAGTCATTTATTATTTAAATAAAAAAACAGGAGGTTAGACTAAACATGGAAACCAATATACAAAACAACCAACCGAAACCTACAACCGTTCCAGATAAAAATAAAGATAAACAAAGTCAAAACGGCTCAGAGATTATTGATCCAGTAAACACTACCGTTGGTATGTTTGACTTAATTAAAGAGTTCTTCAAAGCTATTTTTACTAAGTAAGATTTACGTCGATACGGATATCTACACCTACATAGTTACTTATTCAACAATTAACGATAATAGAGCCAATTATTTACCTAGACACCCACCTTAGTATTTACCTAGACACCTACCTTAGAGGTTGTTTTAGAATGGGTGTCTAGCTTATTTTTCGTTGTTGAGGTGTCGGCGTAGAGCACCGACACCTAGGGTTATTCCTTTAAAACGCACTTAGGCGGTGGTTGCAGAGATAGGGTAAGCTCTACGGCCCTGCTTTCTCAGCAGGGCAACCAAATGGCGTCGTGCCCTGTAAGCAGGCGTCCAATTGTGCAAGGCCAGCCACTGCTTTTGCAGCGGATAGGCCTTGGGCTTATTTCGTCCCTTACTGGCTATATCGCTGTCAAAATAGTTGTCCTGGGCTATGGGGTAGGGATGCAGGGCACCAACATAAACGCCGGTCTCCCAGGTATGCTGAATGTCCGTGTCCACCGGACGATAAATCTTATTTGCATGAGCCAACATCTGCTTTGCGCCGAAGCGACTGATCACATAGGCACAGCAGCCGCTTAACGGCTTATCATGGATCACTAATTTGTGTGTGCTATCCAGCTCGGTGCTGAACTTGTTGGTGCGCTCTCGCCCTTGATAATTACAAAGCTTGATGATGTCTACCGGGAACTTGTGATTTAACACCGACGCCAGGCTGGACTTAAGATCCCCGACCAGGGAAAAGTCATCTTCAAGCACCAAGGCATACTCGCTTTGGCTATCGAGCAGGGTTTGCCAACATTTTTTGTGGCTAAGGTAACAGCCGATTTCGCCATCGCTTAAAGGGCGGTAGAACTTGTTGCGATTGGCTTTGTCATCCACCACTTCACGCTTTTGCGCTGCAGATAGTTGGCGGCCGTTCACCGCATCAATGCGTGCAAAGGTTAACCCTTGTGCGGTTAGCTGTTGCGTCGCCCGTTGCAGTCTATTGTCACTGCCTTTGAGGTTAATCACATAAATGGGGATCATCATGCTCTCCACCGATTGTCTTGGCGCCAGTATGGGATAGGAATAAGTCATAGCTGTGTATTCGAGATGACAGGGTGGTTACGTTAAAGGTCTGAGTGTCCATAGTGTTATGGGGGGGAAGCAGGTCTAAAAGAAAAATGTGATCTGATTGAATAATAGACACGTAGAGATGGCTGTAGTGAATGTGAATCTCCCTTTATCAGACATGTATAAGGACTCAGACCATGAATTCTCTAGCCCGCTCTTTACACACCACCCTTATTGCCGCAGCGCTGAGCGCTACTTTGGCGTCGCCGGCTATGGCCGATACCCCCAAGTGGGCCGATAAGTCGCCAGCCAGCATAGTTGAATTTGCAGTTGGCGCTTCTGGCAGCCCGTTTGACTTTGATGACAATGGTGGTGATTTCGATATCCTGGTTGCAGCGCTGATCGATACCAACACCATAGGAATTTTCGATGGCACCGACTTCACCGTATTTGCGCCAAACGACCAGGCATTTTACAACCTCACTAACACGGACAATGACGAGGATGCTTACAACGCCGTGGTAAATTTGTTGGGTGTTGAAGGGGTGGCCGGGGTGCTTGCCTATCATGTGACCGATGGGGTGCGTAATTCTCGCTCGGTAGTGAGAGCGAAACAGTTAACCATGCTCGATGGCAACACCATTATGTTCGACAGTGGCCTGATCATTGCCAATGGTTCTGAAGCCGGCCTAGTGAACATAGACAATCGCTTGGCAGACGGCATGGTGCACATTATAGACACCGTACTTATTCCTTAGTGGTGGTAATCACTGTCCTCAGTTAAAGCGCTCCTTTTCTTAGGAGCGCTTTTTTTAGTGCTGTTCACCACCCACGTTTATTAGCGCCATGGCGCTTCCCGATGACGGGCATTAAATGGGCGTTGCGCTAGATTTCACCTCGCTTGCCTGGGGGCGATAATGGTGTAAATAGCAGCCACAGACATACACAACAATCGAGGTGGCTACCATTAATTCAATCTGGGCCAAGGATATTACCCAGCCAATTTCTTTTGCTTGCCAGCCTGTGACTGTCATCCAATCCGCGACTTTAAACAGCGCCGTGGCACCTATCACCAGCGGAAAGGTAAAGGCAGCGTAACCTGGGCTAAAGGGCAGGCGAAGGAGCTTAAAGAATGCCAGATACACCACGGATGTCATCAGTACCGCCAGGGTGAGCAACACACCTATCACCAGCGGCGAAGGACCGTGAACCAAGGAAAGATAACCGGCCAGTGACAAACTCGCAGGTGCCGCCAGCACGGCCAGGGTGGGCTTGGCGGCATCGGCAACCTGTTCTTTAAAGAGTAAGCGATAGAGCATAAGCGGCAGCATCAGGGCATACATGGCCATACCAAAAATCAGTAAAGCTTCTGCTAAAGGGCGCAGCGTGCCGCCGGGAAAGGTGACGTCAGCAACAATAATGCCGATGGGCGGGATAAACCAGCTTGGCACCATGTGCTGAAGTTGAAAGTCGCTTAAACGGTGGTACGCAAACAGTGCGAAGAACACGCAGTGCAACAGCACGGCCACTAGCCAGAGTCCTTGAGCGAGCGCAGGGGTGAGCGCGCCCAAGGCGTTCGATACCACCATGGTGGCCATAGTAAAGGTGGGCAACACGCTCCCTGTCATCGGATGACGCAAGTCTTCCCGCAAGGTAAGGGGATGAGTGAGAAACTTGGCCAGTACCAGCAGCAATAACGCCGTTGCGATTAAGGCCCCCGAGGCTTGCGCCAGGCCGTTCAAAGCGGCGGCGTTCTCCCAACACCAGCCCAATGAGGCTATCCCCAGGGCTAACCCTGATAAGGGAGTAGGTACCTTGGTTAACCTGGATTGTCGTTCACTTATGGTCATGCTTAGCCCTTTGAGTGTTTATTCCATCGGCGAGTCGCGCGATTTGGGCACTAGTGTAAGGGGAAATGTTGGTTTAATATATTTTAAAATATTTAGCATATCTTTAAGTAATACTTAACAGGGGGCGCATGAATATTGCGTTACGACAATTGCGGGTGTTTGTGGCCGTGGCTCAGGAACTCAGTATCACCAGCGCCGCCGACAAGCTATGTTTATCTAAGCCGGCGGTCAGCATGGCGCTGAGTGAGCTTGAGAAGCAACTGGGACAGCAGCTTTTTGATCGTCACAATAACCGCTTACTGATCAATGAGCAGGGGCGGCGTTTATTGCCCCTTGCGGATGAATTGCTGGCGCGCAGCCAGGATATTGAGCATTTGTTTAGTCAACAGGGCGCGATCACCGGCAAGTTAAACATCGGTGCCAGTGATACCCTAGGCAATCAGGTCGCGCCGTTTTTATTGCGAGATTTTCGTGCCACCTCGGGTCATCTTGAGCAGAGCTTGTATATCGCCAATACCGCGCAGATATGCCAGAAGTTGTGTGAGTTTGAGCTCGATATCGGCCTGGTAGAGGGCAGGGTTCATCATGGTGAGCTCCATAGTATTCCCTGGCTGGGCGATGAGATGGTAGTGGCCTGCCATCCGCAGCATCCACTGGCGCAGTTGTCGGCACCCACGCTAGCGGATCTGGAGCAGCAGCATTGGTTGTTACGTGAGCCCGGCTCAGGTACCCGGGAATACTTTCTAAATCACCTTGGCGCCCGATTAAGCAAGTGGCAACTGGCGTTTGAGCTCAATAGCACCTCGGCCATTATTAACAGCACCGCCGCCGGGCTCGGCATTACCTGTTTGTCACGCCGAGCCTTGAGCCAGGCTGAACAGTTAAAGCGGGTGAGCATATTGAACTTGCCAATCACACTTACACGGGATTATTGGCTGTTATACCATAAAGAAAAATATCAAAGCCCGTTACTTAAGCAGTTTATGCGCTTTTGTGAGAGTTGGTCCGCACAGTAAAAAACTCTTGAGTCGATAGCGAGCTAATTTGAGGCAAGCAAACGGGTGAAAATATAACAACAGGAAACACCATGGATTATTTGCAAATTAATAAGGCCGCTTGGGATAAAAGAACTCAGGTGCATATAGCGTCTGAATTTTACGGCGTTGAGGCTTTTAAAAATGGCCGCTGTTCCCTTAATCCCATTGAACGTGAACAGGTAGGTGATGTGACCGGTAAGTCTCTGCTTCACCTGCAATGTCACTTTGGTCAAGATACCTTGTCCTGGGCACGCCTAGGGGCAAAGGTGACCGGGGTCGATTTATCCTCGCAAGCCATCGCCCAGGCCAACGCCTTGAAGCATGCCTTAGGGCTGGACGCTCAGTTTATCGAAGCGGATATCTATCGCTTTGGCCAGGAAAATACCCAGCAGTACGATCTGGTGTTTACCTCCTACGGCACCATTTGCTGGTTACCGGATTTAACCCTGTGGGCCCAGACCATAGCCGCAGCCTTGAAAGTAGGCGGGGAGTTTCACCTGGTAGAGTTTCATCCCATTAACGATGTGCTTAGCGGCTACGCCTATTTTCCAAGTGAGCAGCCCGATGTGGAGGAAGAAGGCACCTACACGGAAAATTGTGATGGCACCACCTCAACGACCGTGTGCTGGTCGCATTCGCTCAGCGAGGTGATGAGCGCCTTAATAGGTGCGGGCCTAAGCATCGAAGCCTTTAACGAATATCCCTACAGCCCCTACAATTGTTTTGAGGGGTTAGAGCCGGTGCCCGGTCGTGGTTATCAGAAGTTACATAACGGCCAGCAAGTGCCCTTGGTGTATGGGGTCAAGGCTCGTAAAATTGCGGAATAACGCTTATGGTCGCGACGCTCGCTGAAGTAGCAGTGTTTTAATGATGCTGCCAATACTAAGCAGAATAAAGGCAATAAGGCCGATATAGATGGGGCGATAGAAATCGATGGGTGTGTGCGTGGCAACTATGGTTTGGTAAATGGCCGTGCCTGCAGCAATGACTAATGCATGCTTGCCGTTATTGTAGATATCCTTTCTCATCCTGAAACACTTCCTTTGTTATTTCGATAAGCCGAAGACTGACTTCGGCTTTTTTCTGTTGTGCATTTAGGCGTTATTTCTTTACCTTGCCGATATCGTACGACGTCATCCAAGGGGTTTTGCGCGACAGCGACTTGCCGGTATGGATGGACACAGACGGAGTCTCGTCGTCTTTTACGAAGGTGGTGCGCAGTGAGTTTTCAGACTCTTTTTGTTGCTCATACCAGCCTTCGCCTAAGCATTGGCGAGTAAAATCCGATGCTTTTTGGTGGATTGCCAGGGCTCCGTCTTTATCCGCGTAGGTTTGCTGGCAGCTATAGGCATAGGTGCGCTCGTGCAGGGCGCTGATGTGGCAGCTGTCGCCCACCAGGTGATAACGGGCCTGCCAGCTGTCGATAAACTTGGACTGGGTGCGTGCCATTTTCAAACCATCAAACTGATTGTCATAGGCCGACATCAAGGCTTGGATTTTGTCGCAGGAAGAAAGGTTATCGACATAGGTTTGTTGCTGTTTTTGCGCTGGGCTGGCGCAGCCGGCGAGGAGAATAACGGCCGCTAATGCTGGGTAAATTGCTTTCATGGCAAACAGGTCCTTATTTGTAGTAGCCTAAGCATACAAAATCTCTGGGCGGTGTGGCAATGTAAAACACCCAGAGAGTGAATAATTGCCCACCTAAACAGCTATTTACTTACAAGTGCGGCCCTTTTTGGGGCGCTGACCCGGCTAATGCCGAGACTGCAACCGCGCTACCACATCTCCTAAGGATAAACCCTGGCGCTGCAGCAACACAATTAAGTGATACAGGAGATCGGCGGCCTCATCGGTGAGCTCGTTATTGTCGTTTTTCATCGCTGCCAAGGCGACCTCCACCCCTTCTTCGCCTACCTTCTGGCAACTGCGGCTAAGCTCCTTGGCAAACAGTGATGCTGTGTAGCTCGTTTGTGGATCCGCATCCTTACGATCGATAATGATTTGCTCCAGCTCGGCTAAAAAGCCCAAACTCGGCTTGGCATCGCCAAAGCAACTTTGGGTGCCGAGGTGACAGGTGGGGCCTTGGGGGTAGGCCATGACCAGAATGGAATCCTGATCGCAGTCGGTGTAGATGGCTTCAACCTGTAAAAAGTGACCGGAACTTTCGCCCTTGGTCCACAGACGCTGTTTTGAACGGGAGTAAAAGGTGACTTTCTTTTGCTCCAGGGTGTGGGTGAGTGCCGCCTGATCCATAAATCCCTGCATAAGAATTTGCCCGGTAATAAAGTCCTGCACCAGGGCGGGGATCAAAGGGCACTTGGCAAAATTCACATCGCTTACATTGCTAATATCTATTCGCATAATCGAGTCGCTATCTTGTTATAGGCTAGGTGTTGTTTTAATTCGTTAATATTTATCAAGTTCTTATGAAATACACTGGCGGCTAGGGCCCCATCTACCTGGGCTTCTTTAAAGACCTCACTGAAGTCGCTGATTTTTCCGGCGCCGCCGGAGGCAATCAAGGGCACATGGCAGATATCCCGTACTTTGGCTAATTGTTCAATGTCATAGCCCTTGCGCACACCATCTTGGTTCATACAGTTTAGTACGATTTCACCGGCGCCGAGGGCCTGCACTTGCTCAACCCATTCCAGAGTATTGTAGTGGGTGCGCGATGAACTGTTGGGATCGCCGGTAAGCTGATAGACCAGATACTCGCCTGTTTGGGCATCGAAAAAGCTGTCGATGCCGACTACCACGCATTGTTTGCCAAATTCGTCGTGTAACTCGCGAATAAGCTCGGGACGGGCAATGGCCGGACTGTTGATACTGATTTTATCGGCGCCGCTTTCAAGCACCCGCGCCGCATCGGCGACGGACTTGATGCCGCCGGCAACGCAAAAGGGGATATCGATATGTCGGGCTATATGCTCGACCCAATTCACATCAAGCAGGCGTTTTTCTACACTGGCGCTGATTTCATAAAACACCAGCTCATCGGCGCCGGCATCGCTGTAGGCCTTGGCCAACTCAAGAATATCGCCGACGATTTCATGGCCTTTAAACTGTACGCCTTTAACGACCTGGCCGTCTTTCACATCCAAACAAGGGATTATGCGTTTTGACAACATGCTAGTGCCTCCTCAACCGTAAAGGCGCCATCAAGCAGGGATTTGCCCAAGATCACCCCTTGGGTGCCAATTTCTTTTAAGCGACGAATATCCGCTATTGAGCTGACGCCACCGGAGGCCTGAATGCGCAGACTGGGGTTATGCGCCTGCAGTTGCTCGTACAAAGCAAAGGAAGGGCCGCTCATGGTGCCGTCTTTGCTGATGTCGGTGCATAAAAAGTCTTTCACCCCAATTTCGGTGTAAAAGTTGATAAGCTCAAACAAGGAGACATCACCACTTTCCAACCAGCCATGGGTGGCGGGCATCCAGCCCTTTTCGGTGTTATTCACATCCAGGGCAATGACAAATTTCGGAGCACCGTATTGGTTTATCCAGCTTGCCACTTGCTCTTGGTTATTGACCGCTTTTGAGCCAATCACCACCTGTGCGGCGCCGGCGGTGAGCCACTGCTCGACATCCTGGCCGGTGCGAATACCGCCGCCGACTTGATAGCCGACCTTGAGCGCCTTGGTGGCTGCCTGAATTTGTCGCCATTGCTTTTTGCTTGGATCTCGCGCCCCTTCTAAATCGACCAGGTGCAGCTTTTGTGCGCCTTGTTGCTGGTATTCCATGAGCCGTTCGGCCAAGTCAAAGGGATAGAACTGGGCGGTGTCGTATTTGCCCTGAAATAAACGCACGATTTGTTGTTGTAATACATCTAATGCTGGAATAATCATAATGCGTCCTCAAAGCTGCCAGTCAATAAAGTTTTGCAGTAAGCGCGCGCCCACTTTGGCGCTGCGCTCCGGGTGAAATTGCATGCCGGCGTAGTTGTCCTGGGCGACCATGGCCGAAAACGTTTGGCCGTATTCGCTGGTGGCCAGGGTTGCCTGGTTACAGCCATGGGCGAAGCTGTGCACAAAGTACACCTGATCGTCATCCTTAACACCCTTGGTCAGTGGGTGCGTTTTGGTGATCTTTAGGGTATTCCAGCCCATGTGCGGGGCACTTAAATTCCCCACCTCAAGCTCGCCGACGGCGCCGGGAATGATGCCTAAACAGGGGGTGTCGCCCTCGGCCGTGTGCTCGCACTGCAACTGCATGCCCAAACATATGCCCAGTAATGGCCTTTGGTATTCCTTAATGGCTTCTTGCCAGCCGCCGTTAATCAGGCGCGCCATGGCAACCTTGGCATGGCCCACTCCCGGTAATACGGCGCGCTCATAGCGGCTTAGTTGCTCGGCGTCGGTGATCACATCAACCTGAGTATGCAAACGCTCAAAGGCAAAGCGCACCGAATTGATATTGGCGCAGCCGGTGTTGATTATGGCTATCATAAAACCCCCTTGGAGCTGGCCATTTGTTGCGAGCTGTCTTTGCTGATGGCCATGCGCAGCGCCCGGGCGAAGGCCTTAAACAGGCCCTCAACCTGGTGGTGACAATTCCCAGGCGTGACACTTAAAATCAGCGACAGGGCGGCGTTATCGCTGAGGCTTTTGAAAAAGTGTTCGACCATTTGTACATCCATATCGCCGACTTTTTCACGGCTAAAATCGGCATTTAACACAAACGAAGCGCGACCTGATAAGTCGATTTGCGCTTCGGCCTTACATTCATCCATCGGCAGGGCAAAGCCATAGCGGGCAATTTGCGACTTGGTGCCGAGAGCCTGGCGTAGCGCCTGACCCAAGGCGATGCCCACATCTTCGACCAGGTGGTGCTCGTCTATGTGCAAATCGCCACTGGCCTTAATATCCAGGTAAATATTGGCGTGGGTGCGGATCTGATCCAGCATATGGTCGAAAAAGCCCAGCCCAGTGCTGATTTCGCCACTTTTATTGGCATCCAGGTTCAGCGCCACGGCAATTTGCGTTTCCTTGGTGTCGCGGCTGACGGCCCCTTGGCGGTCGGCGGTAGTCAAGCGAGTGACTATTTGCGCCCAGTTATCCTGATACAAGATGCCCTGCATACAGAGGTTTTCGGCCAGTTGAATATCGGTCTGACGGTCGCCAATGACATAGGAGTTGGCGATATCGACCTTGCCTGAGCGCATTAAGTCGACCAGCAAACCGGTTTTTGGTTTACGGCATTGGCAGTTGTCGCCATCGAAGTGCGGGCAGATCAGCACGTCTTCAAAGTGAATGCCTTGGGAGGTAAATAGTTCCATCATTTTGTTGTGCGGCGCGTCGAAGTCCGCCTGCGGGAAACTGTCCGTGCCCAAACCATCTTGGTTAGACACCATCACCAGGCGATAGCCGGCCGCTTGCAGGGCGAGCATCGCTGGGATAACACCGGGTAACAAGGCTAATTTCTCTAGGCTGTCGACTTGCTTATCGCTGATAGGCTCTTCAATCAGGGTACCGTCGCGGTCAATAAATAAATAGGGGTTGCTCATATTAGTTCCTAAAAAGTGCCTTGTTATTAGTTTGCAGTGGAGTCGGTTAATGAGTCCAGCCAGGCTTTGACCTCACCGAGCTCCTGCTCATTGCCGATGGAAATACGCAGCCAATCGTCCTGGCCATAAAGGGTAAAGGGGCGCATGACCAGGCCCCGCTGATAGGCAATGGCAATGGCGTTTTTGTCTTTTAGCTGCAAGGTGACAAAGTTACCCTCACCTTTGAGCACCCGTGTGACCGCATCGCTTTGTTCCAGCCATTGTTGCAAGCGTGATTTAAGGGCATTTAAAGTGTCCACCTGACGGCGCATTGACGCTATGTTTGCAGTGCTCAGCGCTTGTGCGGCGATGTCGGCCACCACGGTGGAAACCGGGTAGGGCGCTAAGACCTTGCGCAGTGGTGCCAAGACCTGGGTGTTGGCCAGGGTAAAACCTGTGCGCAGACCCGCCAGAGCAAAGGCTTTGGACAGGGTGCGTAGCACCACCACATTGGCGTAGTCAGCCAGTAAAGAAACCGCGCTTTGCTCAGGGCAAAACTCGATATAGGCTTCATCAACCACCACTAGAGCGCTGCTTGTTAGGCGCGTGGCAATGGCGGCGATTTTATCTTGGCCTACCAAGGCGCCGGTGGGGTTATTGGGGTTACAGATAAACACCAGCTTGGCATCGCCAACCTGGGTGCAAATCTCATCCACCTCGCCTTGGAGCAATAATTCCTGGCTCAGGGTATTGAGCGCGACATTATGGGTGTCGGCGGTGACTTTATACATGCCATAGGTGGGTGCAAAAATGGCGATGCTGTCTTTTGTGCTCTGGCAGAAGGTGCGTACCAGCAGCTCTATGCCTTCATCGGCGCCTCGGGTCATCACCACCTGCTCTGGCGCTAAGCCCACATAGTCAGCGTAGGCCTGGATCACCTGCTGCGGCTGCGGATCCGGGTAGCGGTTGAGAGCCTGACCACTGAGTTGATATTCGCGGTTATAAGGGCTTTCGTTGGCATTGAGCCAGGTTGAGCCGCTGAGCTTTTCACTCTTTGCCGAGCTGTAGGCACTGAGGTCGGCAATATTTTTCGGCAGTAGGCCTTGTGGCAACGTCAGGGTATCGCTTTGTTTTACGTCGGTGCTCACTGTTTTTCTCCTAAACGGATGCGAACGGCATTGGCGTGAGCGTCGAGCCCTTCTGCTGCAGCCATGGGAATAATTGCTTTTGCCAAATCGGCCAAACCACTTTTGGTGACGGTTTGCACCGTATAGGTGCGATAAAAATCAAGCAGGCTCAGGCTTGAATACACCTTTGAGTAGCCGTATGTAGGCAAGACGTGATTGGTGCCAGAGGCATAATCACCGGCCGATTCAGGGGTGTAATCGCCGACAAAAATCGAGCCGACATTCTTAATCTTAGGCAAGAACTCGGCGCTTTCGCCAAGTTGCAGGATCAGGTGCTCAGGCCCGTATAAATTGGAGACTTCCACGGCCTGGGCAATGCTTTGCACCTTGAACAGTGCTGAGTTTTCAAGGGCTGCTTTGGCAATCTGGGCGCGTGGCAGGGTTTTTAATTGCTCTGCCAGTGCCTTTTCTGTCGCTGCGATCACCTCGGCGCTGTCGCTAAGGAGAATAACCTGAGAGTCTGGGCCGTGCTCCGCCTGAGATAGCAGATCCGCAGCAATAAATTCGCCATTGGCGCGTGCATCGGCGATGACTAACAATTCCGAAGGTCCGGCGGGCATATCTATGGCTAACCCGGGCACCTGCTGGGCGCACAATTGCTTGGCCATGGTCACATAGGCATTGCCCGGGCCGAAAATCTTATTCACCTGGGGCACGGTCTCCGTGCCGTAGGCCAGGGCGGCAATGGCCGGTGCGCCACCGATTTGCAGCACCAGCTTAATGCCGCAGAGGCTTGCCGCGTAGAGGATGGCCGGGGCAATAGCAGCATCGCCCTTGACCGGGGTGGCCAGCACCACAGTCTGCGCGCCGCTAATTTGCGCCAGCACACCTTGCATCAATACCGAGGAAGGCAATGGCGCACTGCCGCCTGGCACGTATATGCCGACGGCGTCGATGGCCTGGTAGCGCAACTCACAGGCCACTCCGGGCTGGGTGCTTAGGCTGATGTTCTTTGGCACCTGGGCCAAGTGAAAACGGCGAATATTATTGTACGCCTGTTTTATCGCATCCTTTAGTTCGGGATCGAGCGCTTGCTCGGCGTCGGCAAAATCAAGGTCGCTGCAAAGCAGCGGTGCATCGGTTGCACGGCCATCAAAGCGGTTGGCATAGCCGCGAAGTGCGCTGTCGCCATCGCTTTGTACGCGCTTGAGTATTTCCTCGCACACGGGGCGTACGTCATCGGCGGCGCTCACCGCCGGGCGCTGTAGCATCACTTTTTGTGCTGCTGGGCTAAGGGTATTCCAGTCAATCACGGGCCGTTACTCCATCATTTTTTCTATGGGCATAACCAGGATGGAATTGGCGCCGAGGGCTTTTAGCGATTCCATGGTTTCCCAAAACAGAGTCTCGCTGCTGACCATGTGCAGGGCCACGTACTCTTCGCTGCCGGCCAAAGCCAGTAGGGTAGGTTGACCCGTGCCGGGTAACAGGGCGCACACCTCATCAAGCCTGGCTTTAGGGGCGTGCATCATGATGTATTTGCTTTCTTTGGCTTGTTTTACACCGCGAAGGCGAGGCATGAGTTTGTCGATTAGTGCCAGCTTGTCTGCATCCGCTAGGTTTTCGTTTTGGATCAAGCAGGCGTTGGACTCTAAAATGGTGTCGCCCTGCATCAGGCCATTGGCCTCCAAGGTGGCGCCGGTCGAGACCAGATCGCAAATGGCATCGGCCAGACCTGCACGTGGGGCGACTTCGACCGAGCCGGTTAGCATCACCACGCTGGCATCTATGTTTTCGCGCTCGAGGTATTTGCTTAGGATCTCGGGGTAGGTGGTGGCAATTCGTTTGCCGGCAAACCAGGATTTATCCTGTTTACCAAGCTCCTGTGGCCAGGCCAGCGCCAGACGACAGTAACCAAAGTCGAGCTTGGCCAGCTTTTTCACCGAACCTTTGTTGCCACCGCGGGCACGCTCGGCCTGGGCTTCTTCGAGTACGTTTTCGCCGACAATCCCCAAGTCGCAAACGCCATCCATTACTAAACCCGGAATATCGTCATCCCGTACTCTTAGTACATCTATGGGCATATTGGTAGCGTGGGCGATAAGGCGTTGTTCGCGCAGATTTAATTTGATGCCTAATTGTTTAAGCAGTTCTTGGCAGTCTTTAGACAAGCGCCCTGATTTTTGGATTGCGATACGTAAACGGTTGGTGTTGCTCATAATTCATTTCCTAAGTTAAAAAACTAAAAACCCCGAGGGATCCTCGGGGCGAAAATGAATCTGGTTTTTTAGTCGCGCCGGAGGTTCCTTTTAGGAATAACCCCCCAGCGAAATACCTGACAGGCTATTCGATGATGTGGCGATGATGATGAATAGTAGTTGTCAGTGTATAAGTCATGTTTGCGCTCGTGTTGTTGCTAAACTGAAATAAGGTGATTGAGTTCGCTTATAGATAAGCACAGAGTTTGCATTTGTTGCAACTAATTTTTTTATAGCGTTAAAGTCTAATCTATAACCTTTGATAATATAACCAGTATTATCAAAGTGATAAGGAGTGTAACGCCAGGGTTTATTTGATCTTTTCGAGGTTAAGGATGAGCAGTTTGCTAAGGTTTTTGAATGAGAGAAAGCGACTTGATGTACATGGGGGCGGGAGTAAGGCAAGGATGTTTCTCCTCGCCTTGATGTCTGGGCGTAACTAGCGCCTAGAAGTACAGGTGCTCTTTGATTTCACCGGCTACTTTGATCTCACATTTGTCGCCAGATTTTTGCTGCGAGGCCTGGATCATACCGGCTATCATGCCAAACTTGCCGCCGCGCTCTTGTAATACAGAGCCAAAGTAGCAATAGCTGCTGATATCTTCACCTTGATAATCTGTGCTTAGGTTAAGCGTTGGGGTATAAGGAGCGAAGCGACCTTTCATCACCGGCTCGCCGTTAATGCTTAATTCCAGGTTATTTTTATCGACATTGTAGACGCCGCCAAAAGTCATCTCGGCGCCATTGATGGTCACCACTTTTTCTTGTGCCACACGAGGAGGAGTGCTGCCACAACCAGCTAAAGTGATTGCCGCCGCAAGGGCACAGGTGATAGTCATTTTGTTCATAGATAAATCCTTTTAGTTCAGACTGTTAGTTTATAAATTGAACATGCGCTAGGGTACATAAAAACAGGTACAAAGCCAAGTCTTGAGACGCAATTTGGAGTAGATTTAATTTTCGGCTATGATCGGCGCCTATTTTGTCTTTGCTGGCGCCTTTAATTTAATCCCACTATGAGCATAGAGCAGCTTTTTTCACCCACAGGCCCTTTGGCGCTGGCCTTTAAGGGCTATCGTCCCCGCCAGGCGCAAATTGATATGGCCAGAGTGTGTGACTCGGCGCTTAAAAATGCTGAGCAGGTGGTGGTTGAAGCGGAAACAGGTACAGGCAAAACCTTTGCTTATTTACTGCCGGCACTGACCAACAAGGGCAAATACATCATTTCCACCGGCTCCAAGGCCCTGCAAGAGCAGCTTTATCACCGCGATTTACCCACGGTCTACAAGGCCCTTGGCAGTGCCAAGAAAAAAGCTCTGCTTAAGGGGCGCAGCAACTATGTGTGTCATTATCGTCTGAACCAGCATGTCGCTCATGTGCCCAGCGATGACACTGACATTATGCATCAACTGGCCATGGTGGCTAAGTTTGCCGGGGAAACCCGCAGCGGCGATATCGCCGACTGCCCGGGCATAGAGGACGATGCCAAGGTGCTGCCCTATGTCACTTCCACCGCAGATAATTGTCTGGGCAAGGAATGTCCGGACTTCGATGCCTGCTTTATTCGCAAAGCCCGCCTGCGTGCCGCCGAGGCGGATATTGTGGTCATTAACCATCACCTGTTTTTTGCCGATATGGCGGTCAAAGAAAGCGGCTTTGCCGAATTATTACCCGGCGCCGATGGTTATATCTTCGATGAAGCCCATCAATTGGCGGATATCGCCAGCGATTATTTTGGCGAAAGTGTATCAACGAAAAAGGTGTTTGCCTTTATCACCGACGCCCGCATGCTCTATCGCACCGAATTACGGGATATGCTGCAACTGGGTAAAACCCTGGATAAGCTTGAAGCGGCAACCCTGGATTTGCGCCTGCAATTACCCCATGACGGCGGACGCGGCGACTGGCGGCAGGCGTTAAGCAACAAGTCCTTGTGTGATGCGGTGCACAGAGTCAGTAAAGATCTGCAGTTTTTAAACCAGGTGCTTAAACTTGGCCTGGAACGCAGTGAGCTGGTGGAGCCCTTGTTAGAGCGATTGATGAGCCTGATAGCACAATTCGAACGGGTGTTCGATGTTGCCCCAAGCGGTTATAGCTACTGGTATGAGGCCAGCCGCCGCCATGTCAGTATTCATATCACGCCTTTAAATATTGCTGCCAAGTTTAAAGCCATGCTGGCCGAGCGCGAGGCCGGTTTTGTATTTACTTCGGCAACCCTGTCGGTCAACAATAATTTGACCCATTTTAGCGATGCCCTGGGCTTGTCCCCATCGCATCAGTTGATGTTGGCCAGTCCCTTTGATTATCAGCAACAGGCGCTGTTTTGTTTGCCTCGCTATTTACCACCTGCCAATTCCCCGGAAATGCCGCGTGCCTTGGTGGGAATTTGCCAGCAGGTGATTAAGGCGGCCAAGGGCCGTTGCTTCTTGTTGTTTACCTCCTACCGGGTGATGTACATGGTGGCCGAGGTGTTATGCCAGCAAATGGAGTATCCTGTTTTTGTTCAAGGGCAGATGTCGAAGCGCTTGTTGCTGGAACGTTTTACCCGCCATGGTAATGCGGTATTAATGGGCACCGCCTCTTTTTGGGAAGGGGTGGATGTGCGCGGCAGTGCCCTTAGCTGTGTGGTGATCGATAAGCTACCCTTTATTGCCCCGGATGATCCCCTGTTGCAGGCACGCATGCAGGAATGCGAACGTGGTGGCGGCGATCCCTTTGCGCAAATTCAATTACCACGGGCGGTGATCGCCCTAAAACAAGGGGTTGGCCGTCTGATCCGCGATAGCCAAGATCGTGGTGTTTTAGTATTATGTGACAACCGCGTTGTGACCCGAGACTATGGCCAGGTGTTTTTACAAAGCCTGCCCAATATGCGTCGTTGTCGCGACATGAATCAAGTGACCGCCTTTTTACAAACTATAGAGTAACTATGAGCCAAACCATCCTAGCCCTTGACGCCTCGACCGAAGCCTTATCGCTTGCCTTATCGCATCAGGATAAACTCTATCACTTTTTTGAAGTGTGCCCGCAGCAGCACAGCCAGCGTATTCTCGATGAAATCGATGCGCTGCTCAAACAGGCAAATTGCGATATTCAGGATGTGGATGTGATTGGTTATTGTCAGGGTCCAGGCAGTTTTACCGGGGTTCGTATCAGTGTTTCTGTTGCCCAAGGTTTGGCTTTTGCTACCAAGACTCCGGTGATAGGTGTTTCATCGCTGGCTATGATGGCGCAGCAGGCAATTAGCGAGCGTGGTGCCAGCAAAGTATTGGCGGCCATAGATGCGCGCATGGGTGAGGTATATCTTGGTGCCTATGAGGAAAAAGACGGTTTAGCTCAGTTAGTTGGTGAACAACAGGTGCTAGAACCTGCTGCCGTGACCAGCCCATTTAGCGCTGCAGTGGCCGTGGGTACGGGGTGGCAAACCTATACTGAGCTGGCCGGAAGTTTGAGCCAGGTTGAAGTGGATAAGGAGATCACCTTGCCCGATAGCCGCTATATGTTGCCTCTGTTGGCGAGTGAATTCGCCAAGGGCAATGTCGCCGATGCGGCGTCGGCGCAGCCAGTGTATGTACGCGACACAGTAACCTGGAAGAAGTTACCGGGTCGAGAATAATTATTGCGCTAACCAGGGGCTCTTGATCACTGTTAAAAACTGGTTTTTGTCATAAGCCAACACAGATCATTTGCCCTATCAGCCAAGCTTCACCAAGTGCGCATCAGCTTTAACCCCAGGTGCGCGCATTCTTGTGCACCAATAAAGTGGGGCGCGTAACAGCGTCGCCATTGTTCCTTACCCTGAATATGTCTTTTTACAAGGCCGTGCAGAAGTACAAGCCCTGGACCCTCTGTGCATGTAAGTTCAAAACGTCGGCTTTTCACCGATGGCAACGGTTATCACTTAAGCATATTTACATTTCGCGAATTGTGATAATACATTGTTAATATGTGGACAATATCACCATAAAGGGTTACTTTAAGAACAAATAAAAAATAATAATAAGTTAGTACTATTGTGCACCAACGCGTATTTGCCGTGTTTACCCGTGGAGCAGCCAAACTAGCCGCCAATACGGTCATTTTATCCTTGCGAGAGGGGTATATTGCCCTGATCCCATTTTTTGTGATGGCAGCTTTGGTAACCCTGGTTACGCACTGGTTGAATTATGAAGACCTGGGCGCTCGCTATGCATTTTTGAGCACGTTTAATGTCTTGGTCTGGACCTTGTTTCCCCTGACCACCTTGCTTTCCTTTAGTTATTACCTGGCCAAAAACCTCAAGCTAAACAGCATAGCCGTGCCTATTTTGGTGCTTACCTGTTTTACCCTGGCCACAGGTTATATTTATGTGCTCGATGATGGCAGCATAGGGATTAACAATCGTGCCGGTGTGTTCTACACCATAGTAATGCCCATTTTTTGTTGCTATACCATGCGTGCCATTTTGCGTGCGCGCTGGTTGCGTATTATGCCCGTTGGCAATATCAGCTTGTTTTTGGTCAAGCACCTGAATTTAATGTTTCCCTATATTCTGGTGGTGCTTGCCACCTTTATGCTGTTCCCCATGGTTGATTCCATGCTTGGCTCGGCACTTAGTCAGCTCAACGAGCTGCAGAGTCAGTGGAGCGGCAATGAAAAGCTCACCATGCAGCTGTTGAGCGCCCATGTGCTGTGGTTATTTGGCATTCATGGCGACCATGCCTATCAGATTATGGCAGCGCCGCAGATGAGCGACTATATGTTGAGCTTTGCTATGGACGGGCAAAGTTATCTCAATGCCTTTGTTTTGCTCGGTGGCTCCGGTTGTATCTGGGGTTTGCTGATTGCCTGCCTAATGCAGGGGCGGGGTACTCATGAAGCCAGTATTGCCAGGCCGGCTCGCCGCTGGCCCTGTTTAACCTTAGCGAAATCCTGGTTTACGCCTTGCCTTTAGTGTTAAACCCCTATTTTGTTGTGCCCTTTATCCTGGTGCCCTTGGTTAATGCCTTGCTGAGTAACCTGATGATCGGCCAAGGCTGGTTGCCTCTGGTTGCCGGGGCGGATATTCCCTGGTTTACACCTGTGTTTATGAGTGGCTATTTGGCCACCGGCAGTATAACTGGGGTACTTTGGCAGGCGCTGCTTATTGCGTTAAGCACGTTAATCTATCTGCCCTTTGTAAAGGCCAATAGAGAGCACAATGTCAGTGGTCGACAACTGGATATGCTGGTTAAAAGGGTGAGTGCCGGGCGCCAACTCGAGCGCCAGGCGGAGACTCATTTTGCCAAACGAGACAGCGAAAAATTTGCCGAGCAAAAGCGCCTGACCGAGGTCATAGAAACCCTGAAAGAGGGTGCCTTATGCCTGTATTATCAGCCTAAAATCTGTAAGCGGAGCAAGCGCATCCTTGGCTTTGAGGCGCTGCTGCGCCATAAACAAAGCGATGGCACCATTATCAGCCCCTGGTTTATCGAGGTGCTGGACCGTTTTCAAATGATGGATGTGGTCGACAGCTTTGTAATTGACCAATTGGAGTTGGATCTGCAGCAATTTCATCGCTACCAGTTGGCGCCTAAAATCAGCTTTAATATTTCTCCGCGCAACCTGATCTATCGTCGCTACAAGCGGGTGATCCGCGCTTTCAGCAAGTTTCCCGAACAAGTGGAAGTGGAGATTTTGGAGTCTTCCTATGTAGATGATTTTAGCCGCACCCAGGAGATAGTGGCGAAATTGCGTAGCGAGGGGATCCGCTGCGCAGTGGATGATTTTGGCACCGGCTACTCCTGTTTGAGTTTGCTCAGTAAACTCAATGTCGACACCATTAAGTTCGATCGTAGCCTGTTACCCACTGATGAGAATGATCCGGCCATTATTCTTTATCAAAGCCTGACGCAATTGTGTCATAAGCTGGGTTTTGAGGTAGTGGCCGAGGGCATAGAGACAGACTTTCATGCCAATTTTATTACCCCTTTACCGGTCAAGCAGTTACAGGGCTATTACTTTGATCGCCCACTGACGTTGGAGCAGGCAATACTTAAGTTTGCCGAGCAGGGTTCGGCGACTCCTGTGCCAATCAAACAGGATTTACCTGCCACCGAAAGTAAAAAAGCCGCTCTATGAGCGGCTTTTGAGTCTTCAGTTTTCAGTAGGGTTGTTAAACTATGTTAACAAGCAAGTTCAACAGTAACCCAATATTACATAGATATCAACATTGTTATTGTTTGTTAATAAATGATATTAACTTTATGGCGATATCAACATTATTTTGTGAGCCGTTAAATTGCTCGCGACCCACACCATGAGCGAACACCTGCACATCTACGCCGGTATGATCTGAGGTTGTCCAACCGGTGAAGCTGGCCTCGTTGATAAGTTTTTTCACCGTCAACACCAGTGCCTCTTCATCCACTTGTTTAGCGTGAGTGAGTAACACCTCATGATCTTTGGTGTAGGCCATGCCTGTGTCGGCCTGCCATTGCTCCTGCATATTGTCGCTGGTCATGAGGCGCTCGGCGATCACCTCGGCGGTGGCTTGTACGCCCTTAATCACATCCGCCTGCCATTTACGCTGACCCTTAGCTCCTATGGTTAAACCACCGGTGGAGTGATCGGCAGTAACCACCAATAAGGTATCGGGGTTTTTAGCTATAAAGTCCTTGGCGACCTTGATGGCTTCGGCGAAGTCGTGCATTTCCGCCATGGTACAGGCGATATCATTGGCATGGCCGCACCAGTCGATTTGACTGCCTTCGATCATCATAAAAAATGGCTGCTCGTTTTGCTCTAACAAAGACAGGGCCTTATGAGCCATCTTAGATAAACGTAGCGGGTCACTATCAAGGGCAAAGGGCAGACCTTTGGCGGCATACAGACCCAGGGCCGGTACCTGTTCGATTTGCTCTAGTTGGGCAAAGCTGTCGCTGTACTGATAACCGGCGGCGATAAACTCATTGACTAAGTTTCGGTCTTCACGGATAAAGTACTGGGTGCCGCCGCCAAGCATAAGATCTACCGGTAGTTTGCCGTTGATTTTATTATCGATATAGTCGTTGGCTATGGCGTCATAATTGTATCTGGCTTCATTATGAGCGGTGAAACTGGCGGGCGTCGCGTGGTTTATTTGCGATGTCACCACCAAAGCCGTGGTCATGCCTTTTTCCTTGGCGATTTCGAGCATGGTTTTTAATTTTTGCTTTTGGGCGTCTACGGAAACCGCACCGTTATACGTCTTGGTTGCCGTTGCCAATGCGGTGGCAGCGGCGGCAGAGTCGGTCACCACAGTGTCATCATCCGGGTAGGTGTGCGCCATACCTGTGAGCATAGAATCAAAGACGGTGGCCTCAACAGCGGCTGTGCTTGGGTCGTCCTGATAGTAGCGGTAAGCTGTGGTGTAGGCAGGTCCCATGCCATCGCCAATCATGTATATTATATTTTTTGGTGTTGGCGCATCGGCGCTGGCAAAAAAGCTGGCGAAGGAAAGGGCAGCCAAAGAAAATGTTGGTTTCATGTCAAAGTCCTATTGTCAGTTGCCGCCATTCTATACCCTAGATTATGAAAATAAACCGCCTTGCGGTGAAATGGAGCTGTTTTGCATACATTTTCAATAAATACCCGCGCTCTGACCCTGTGCGGCCTGAGCAATAGCCAACAGGCCATGGGCTTGCATCAGGACGATGTAGTGATCGCCTGTCATGGCTGGCAGGATAACAGCGGCAGTTTTGCACCCTTGATGCGGGCGTTATCTTTGAACCTGCCATTTTATGCCTTTGACTGGGCCGGGCATGGTTTATCCCAGTGGCGCCACCCTCAGGCACACTATTACTTTATTGATTATGTGGATGATTTACATCAGGTAATAAGTCAGTGTCAGGCACGAAGGGTGCATCTTGTCGGCCATTCTTTAGGCGCCATGGTGGCTTCTTTATATGCGGCCTGCTTTGGAGAGCACATCAGTAGCTTGACCCTGATTGAAGGTATCGGCCTGGTGTATGCCGAGCCCGAAGAGGCCAAGGCTCTGCTAATACGCGCCTTAGCACAACGGGCTCGGGGCGAAAAGATACGTGAATACCCAAGTGCCGCTGACTTAATAGCCCGACGCCTGGCAATGAGCGATTTTGATGAGTCGGTAGGCAATGAGTTGATGGCCCGTAATATGGAGCCAGGCCCCAAAGGGGGAGTGCGGCTGCGCACCGACCCGCGTATTAAGCATTATTCCGCTTTTCGCTACAGTGAGGCTCAGGCCCATGCTCTGCTCGATATTATAGAGGTACCGACTCTGCTTATTAAAGGCACCGCGGGCTATTCTATGGTGCACCAAAATGAGCATAAATTTGCTCATCATTACAGTCAGTTAAGTGCTAAAGTAGTAGCTGGCGGCCACCATTGTCATATGCAGAGCGCCTCTGAGTGCGCGCAGCTTATTGGTGCACACTTGCGTCAAAGTGGCGCAAGATAATTGTAACTTTGCCGTAATTATGGGAATATCGCAAAAATTAGAGCTTTTGCTCAATTGTTAAAAATTACAACTTAGATTAAGGTTAGTAGTGCGATAAGTCACTTCCGAAGAGGGGGGCTAGACGCACATTCAGTTTGGCGTCGTGCCTGATCACGCCGAGACTCATGACTTCTAAGATAAACCATTATAAGAACAAATTAATAGGAGCCTAGTGTGGAGAAAATCTGGCTTAAGCGTTATCCAAAGGGTTGTCCAGAAACCATAGACCCCGCTCATTACGACTCTTTACTGACACTATTTGAAAAAAGTTTTAATGATTTTGCCCACCTACCCGCATTTAAAAACATGGGTGTGGCGCTGAGCTATCAGCAGCTTGACGAAGCGACCAAGAAGGTTGCCTCATACATTAATAACGACCTAGGTCTTAAACCCGGCTCTAAAGTCGCGGTGATGATGCCCAACCTGCTGCAAACACCTGTGAGTATTCTTGGCGTATTACGCGCCGGCTGTGTAGTGGTCAACGTTAACCCGCTTTATACTGCGCGCGAGCTTGAGCATCAGTTGAATGACTCAGAGGCAGACGCCATTTTCATTCTTGCCAACTTTGCCCATACCCTGGAAAAAGCCATTGCGCATACTCAGGTTAAGCATGTGATCGTCACCGAAGTGGGTGATATGGTCGGCGGTCTGAAAAAGCATCTGATTAACTTTGTGGTCAAATATATCAAGAAGATGGTGCCGGCTTATCAGCTCAAAAACACCATTGCTTTCACCGAGGTGATGAAAAAGGGCAATGCGGCTACTTATCAACGCCCGCATGTGACCTTGGATGACCTGGCTTTTTTGCAATACACGGGTGGTACAACCGGTGTGTCAAAAGGGGCGATGCTGACCCATGGCAACATGGTGGGCAACCTGGAGCAGGTATCCGGCTGTTTGGATAATATTTTAGAGCGCGGTAAAGAAATCGTGGTTACCGCCTTGCCGCTGTATCACATCTTTGCGCTAACGGCGAACTGCCTGACCTTTATGAAGTACGGCGGTATGAACCTGTTGATCACCAACCCGCGTGATATGAAGGGCTTTGTAAAGGAGCTGAAAAGCAACAAGTTTACCGTGGTGACCGGGGTAAATACCCTGTTCAATGGTCTGCTTAACACAGATGGTTTTGCCGATATCGATTTCTCAAGCCTAAAAATGTCCTTAGGCGGCGGTATGGCGGTGCAACGCCCGGTGGCAGAGCGCTGGCAGAAAGTGACAGGCACCCGCCTAGTGGAAGGCTATGGGTTAACCGAATGTTCGCCTTTAGTGACCGTCAGTCCTTACGACCTTGAAGCCTACAATGGCTCAATTGGCCTGCCTGCTCCTAGCACCGACATCAAGTTGATGCTGGATAATGGTGAAGAAGCGCCTAAGGGCGAGCCCGGTGAACTCTGGGTGAAAGGCCCGCAGGTAATGAAGGGTTATTATAATCGTCCCGATGCCACTGCCGAGTGTTTAAAGGATGGTTGGTTTGCCACCGGTGATATCGCTACTTACGATGACGAAGGCTTCTTCTATATCGTTGACCGTAAAAAAGATATGATCCTGGTTTCCGGTTTCAACGTCTTCCCGAATGAAATTGAAGAAGTGATCGCCGATCACGAAGGCGTGCTGGAAGTGGCCGCTGTGGGCGTGCCCCACGAGGTCAGCGGTGAACAAGTTAAAGTATTTGTCGTTAAAAAAGATCCGTCTTTAACGGAAAAAGATATAATAAAGCATTGTCGTGATAACCTGACTAATTATAAGGTACCCAAGTTGGTTGAATTCCGTGATGAATTGCCAAAGACCAACGTCGGGAAAATACTGCGACGCGCATTAAAAGACGAACAAAAATAGCGATGAACAAACCGGCAAATAGCCGGTTTGTTTTTTAAGGAGTACAGGTGGAATATCAGTTAATTACTGAGCAAGGGGCGTTGGACACTTTTGTCGGCGCAATCAGCAAGGCTAAGGTGCTCGCCGTAGACACCGAGTTTATGCGCAGGCGTACACTGTACCCAGAAATAGCACTTTTACAGGTGTTTGACGGTCAGCATCTGGCGTTGATCGACCCACTGGCGGAGCTAGACCTCAGTGCCTTGTGGGCATTATTACAAAAGCCCGAGGTGTTAAAGGTCTTGCACTCGCCTTCGGAAGATATCGAAGTATTTCAAAACTTTGCCGGCTTTGTGCCCACCCCCTTATTCGATACCCAATTTGCCCTGCAGCTTTTAGGCTCAGGCAACTGCATGGGTTTTGCCGCCATGGTCAATGCGCGCCTGGGGATTGAAATTGATAAAAGCGAGTCGCGCACCAACTGGCTGCAAAGGCCCTTGCGCGAAAGCCAACTGACTTATGCCGCCGCCGATGTTGCCCACTTGCTGCCTTGTTTCGAGCAAATAGTTGAAGAGATCAATGCCAAGGGCTGGTTCGATATTGTTATTGCCGAGTCTCAACTTATTTCGCAAAAGCGCGCCTTTTCTACCCCTGATGATCTTTTGTACCGCGACGTGAAGGGTGCCTGGCAATTATCGCCAAGGGATTTGGCGGCACTGCGTGAGCTGGCCATGTGGCGACGAGAAAAAGCCCAGCGTAAGAACCTGGCGCTGAATTTTATCGTCAAAGAGGCGAACATGGTGGAAATTGCCAAACGTCGTCCCAGCTCTTTGAACAGCATGCGCAATATTCCAGGCGTGGATGCCATGGAAGTGAATCGCTCGGGCCGGGAAATTCTGGCCTGTATTGAGCGCGCCAAGGAACTTAGCGACGAGCAACTACCGCCGCGGGTGATGCGTTTGATGGACTATCGCGGCTATAAGCAGGCGGCCAAGGAGATTAAGCAAAAGATCACCGCGGTGAGTAAAGCCACTCATATTCCCGCTGATGTCTTTGCCAGTAAAAAGCAAATCAACCAGCTTATTAGCTGGAATTGGAAGCTGACGGACGATGAGCGTCAAATTTTAATGGCGCCGGATATCTTGCAGCCTTGGCGTAGTGAATACTTAAGTGAAGCATTGGAAAAATGGATACCTGGAGCACAAAAGTAGGGAAACAGAGCAGATGAAGTATCAGGGAAAGATTGAACAATGGAATGACGATAAAGGCTTTGGTTTTGTGCAGCCTAATGGAGGCGGCGAGCGCTTATTTGTACATATCAAGGCCTTTAAAAAACGTAACCGACGACCGCAAAATGGCGATTTAATCGTCTACCAAGGCGTCCGTGACAAGCAAGGACGGGGGCAGGCGGTGGATATCAGTTTTGCTTCGGATCATAAACGTCAGGCAACAAAGCAGCCCGGACAAGCGAGGACAATTGGCACCATCACAGTAACGATAGGCTGTTTGTTTATTGCTGTCGCAATCGTGCTGGGCAAGTTACCCCTGTGGTTTGTCCCGCTTTACCTGGTTCTGAGCCTAGTTGCCTTTATCGCTTATGGTCGTGATAAAGCCAAGGCCAAGAACAATCAATGGCGCACACCGGAAAGTACCTTGCATCTATTTGCCTTACTTGGCGGTTGGCCCGGTGCTTTTATGGCACAAAACAAATTCAGGCATAAGTCTAAAAAAGGCTCGTTTTTGTTTGGCTATTGGTTTTGTGTGCTGGTGAATCTTGCCGCCGTGGCTTGGTTATGCGGCAGTGAGGGGCAGATCTGGCTAAGCAAGCTTAACGCTCTGTAGAGCGATGTTTTTCATCGGCAATAAGTGCATTTTTTGTCGGGATAAAATCCCGACCTACAACAGCCCTAGCGGCAAAAGGGTTACAACATTGCTTACCCTGTAGGTCGGTGCTTTGCGCCGACATGCTAACAAGTGGGCATCTTTTTCGGGATAAAATCCCGACCTACAAGCTATTTAGAAGTGATATGAGTAGCTCATTACTATGCTTTCTGAGCCCGGGTTAGTCTCACCAAATCCAGCATTGGAAATATGGCCTACTTCTGCGCGAACTCTGTGCTCTTGGGTGATTTTATACTTGGTGAATAAATAACTATAAAACTCCAGGTCATAGCCGAGCGAGTCCAGATTATGGGCGTACCCCACATGGCTGGCAACGCCCCAGCTCCAATCATCATTGATTTTAAAGGCCTTAGCGGCACCTATACCGTAATACTTTTGATCATGCTCGGCCAAGATAACCAGTACTCGGGGCTGCAGATCCCATAAACCCTGCAAGGGCCTGTGTTCATAATCTGCATGTACAGCAAATATGTCGAATTGATCAAAAACTGCCCAACTGGCAACGCCTATGCTCACCGAGGAGGTATCATCATCGGCGAACGCTGGTAAGGTAACTAAAGCGAGTAAAGCAACACTAGGGATAGTTCGTTTCATCAAAGCGGTATCCGTAAATTTATTAGGTTTTAGCCAAATGTCCTTTGTCCATGCGTTTACTATCGGCTAATACCGCACTAGCCAGATTGGTCCTTTAATTTAGTGTTGTCGCTATTGGGCAACTTGTCCAGCGTTGAAAGACAAGATGGGCCTCATCGGTTTAAAGCTCTGTGTTGATTAATTACTCGACTAGGTGAATTCTAGTCTGTATGTTTAAACGTCAAAAATAATAAAGAGCAGGGGTATCAGATGATTAGATTATTGTTAGTAAGCATTTTGCTGTTTGTGGCAGCTAAAAGCTGGGCCTTGGATGTCACCACATTGACGCCAATAGAAAAGCTCACTGTCGCCTATGCGGGTTTTAAAGAGCCGATGCAGTTTAATGTTACCTTGCCGGCCAGTTATGCAAGTGAGCCGGATAAGCGCTACCTGGTGTTGTTTGACCCGCATCCTCGTAGCCAGCCTCATCTCAGTGGCATACAGGATTGGCTGAGCCATAATGGGCAGTGGCCCTGGCTGGAAACCATAGTGGTAACTCCTGCGACCTACCACAAGGAATATGCCGCTTTATTTGAAAAAACAGCTGAGGACCCGGATGATCATGAGTTACTGACGTTTTTCGAATCTCACTTATTGGCTCAGGTAGACAAAAACTATCGTACTCATGACTTTAGGATTTTTAGTGGCTTTATGGGCAATGGTGCATTTGGCCTCTATGTGTTGCTTAATCGCCCGCAGTTGTTCGACGCTTATATTATTGCGACACCCTCTTTAGCGGATGACTTTTTGGCGGTAAGCTCAAGCGCGAAAACCCAGCTGCCTAAGCTTAAAGATAAAATGCGCTTTGTGTATTTGGCCATAGGCGAGCATACCTATGAACAGGCGCACATTGATAATACTAAGGCATTTGCTCAAGCGCTTACTGACTATGCGCCGAGCGAGCTCCAATGGCATGCCAATCTAGACGATAAACGCCATTATATGAGCCGCCCGATTGTGACTCTTGTCGAAGCTATAGAGCTGTTATTTGCCGATTACCATACTCCGCTGGCGCCAGACTCGGTCATTTCACAGCAGGGCGTTGACGCCATTATTGCCCATTATCAAGACTTGTCTAAACGCAAATATGGCTTTGATGTCTCGGCGCAAAGCTCGTTGAAAGCATTGGCCAAATCTAAGCTTGAGAATGACGCGCCCGAAGCGCTGGCCATTTATCATAAGGTAATTGATCTCTATCCGGACTCCGCCTATGCCTATGCGGACTTGGCCTCAGCCTACGAAAGCCTTGGGCAAATTAACAAGGCCATAGCACTGCAAACTACGGCGGTCGAGAAATCCAAGAACATGGTGCTGTGGCATCAGAATAATTTGCAAAAGCGCCTTGAGGCCTATCAGGCAAAGTTGAGTGAGAGTGAAGACTAATACCAATTCACTTAAATAGCTTATCATTCTAGCGGGCTAAATATCGTGCTAACTGCGTTGGAATTTTAGCAATAAAAAAGGAAGCACTTTGGCTTCCTTTTTTTTGCACCCGAAAACGATTATCTGTCTTCGTCGGGTAGGGTCACGTTTAGCTCTAATACCGCTAAATCGTCTTCATTTTGCTCCAGCTGTACCTGTACGGCATCGGCGTCTATGGCCACGTACTTTCGGATCACATCAAGAATATCTTGTTTTAGTAGTGGCAAGTAATCCGGTGTACCGCGCTGCGAACGTTCATGGGCGACTATGATCTGTAGTCGCTCCTTCGCCATCGAGGCGCTGGTTTTCTTTTGCGAACGAAAATAATCGAGTAAAGACACATTATCCTCCAAAAATCCGTTTGAACAGGCCGCGTTTTTCTACATCCAAAAAGCGGAACTCAACTTGTTCGCCAAGCAAGCGGTTAATGGCATCAAGATAAGCTTGGCCGGCATCAGACTCGTTATCCAGCACTACAGGCTGACCCTGGTTTGATGCATTAAGTACCGCCTGTGACTCGGGAATAACACCGAGCAGGTCGATGGCAAGAATATCGTTAACGTCCTCTACCGAAAGCATTTCACCGCGCTGCACACGCTCTGGATTGTAGCGGGTCAGTAGCAGGTGCTCTTTAACCGGCTCCAGGCCTTCTTCGGCGCGGCGTGACTTGCTTTGCAAGATACCAAGGATGCGGTCTGAGTCACGTACCGAAGAAACTTCCGGGTTGGTGGTAACTATGGCTTCATCGGCGAAGTAAAGGGCCATCATGGCACCGGCTTCGATACCCGCTGGCGAGTCACACACGATAAAGTCGAAATCGTTCTTTAAGTCGTTGAGAACCTTTTCAACGCCTTCTTTGGTTAGTGCATCTTTATCACGGGTCTGCGACGCCGGTAATATATACAGCTTATCGACACGCTTGTCCTTGATCAGTGCCTGGTTAAGATTGGCTTCGCCATTGATAACGTTAACAAAGTCATAAACCACTCGACGCTCACAGCCCATGATCAGATCCAGGTTACGCAGGCCGATATCGAAATCGATAATCGCGGTTTTAAAGCCCTTTAGGGCTAGGCCAGTACCAATTGCAGCGCTAGAGGTTGTTTTGCCTACGCCGCCTTTACCAGAAGTAACGACAATAATTTTTGCCATGAGTTTTATCCTTTAACCAAAGCTGATATATGAAGTGAGTCTTGGCGTTGGCGAATGCAGGCGGCTTGCCCCCATAGTTCACCTTGCAGTGAATCACTGATCCAATAACTGCCATTGACGGAAACCAGTTCGGCCTCGAGCTTTTGACAGAATATTGTGGCGTTTTTATCACCCTGCGCGCCGGCTATGGCACGACCACGCAAGGTGCCGTAAATATGAATATGACCATCGGCGATGACTTCGGCGCCGTGGCTTACCGCACCAAGGACGATAAGATCCCGACCCTTGGCATAGACCTGTTGCCCGGAGCGTACCGTGCCTTCAACCACCATGGTTGGCTCCGGCGCTGCGGGCGCTGCAACTGCGGGCGAAACCGTGGCTTTGGCTGGCGCTTTGGCCGCTTGGTTGTCTTTGGCGTAATTAAGCACAGAAAAACCAGCCGCTTTGGCCTGCTGATGTTGCTCATCTGTACCGCTGCACACGCCTACGGGATTAAAGGCTAAACGTTGTAACAGGGCGTGCAGTTGAGAAAAGTCGAGTTCGGCGCCATCAAGCGCTTCAAGATTAACAACGATAGGGGCACCGGCGAAGAATTTTGGTGCTTGGGAAATTTTGGCATCAAGCTGCTCGCTCAATGCAACCAAATCAGCTGTTAACAGACGTAACACCGATAGAGTGAAGAGGTTCCCTTTTAATTCGAATAATTGTTCCGACATAAGCGCTCATACTTGTGTGGCCTGTTATTAATTATCACCAAGAAAAGTCGGTACAAACTTGCTATGAGGCTGACTTTGGTTAGGCCTTGGTGTTGAGCATTGGCCACTAAACTTACCACATGATTTAGCTCTCATGGTATAGTGTCAAGGTGTGTTTCGCAACAACTTAAAGGCCCTAACCATGCTGTGCGCAGTATATAAGAGTAAGAAAAAACCAGATACCTACCTTTATTTGCCAAAACGAGATGATTTTTCTGCTGTTCCACAGCCGCTTATGGACATGTTCGGCAAGCCGCAATTTGTGATTTTGCTGAATCTGGCCACAAAAACACAGCTAGCCTTGGCGGATATTACTAAGGTTAAGGATGAATTAAGTGAGAAGGGGTTTTATTTACAGCTACCCCCGCCAACCGAAAACATGTTGGACGAACTAAGAAAACAAAATGGAGTAGAGAGTGATTAAAAAAATCAGCAAGTACTTAGCCAGCGCCTTTAAACCCGCAACCTTGTCCGGCTTAAGCCTGGCGGTGGCGGCGACGCTATCTTATCCCACTCTGGCAAACTCGCAGATAAAAAGTGTTGAAGAGCAACAAGTTGCCTTCGATGCTTATGTTACTAAGTTAAAAGGTGAAGCCCTGGAGAAGGGTTACAGCCAGGAGCTGCTTGATACCGCCTTTGCCACCATCAAGTTTAAGCCTAAGGTGATCAGCGCCGATAAAAACCAGCCCGAGGTGAAGGAAACCTTAGAGACTTACTTACCTAAGCGTGTACCTCAGTGGAAAATCGACCGAGCTCGTGAGCTCTATAAAAAGCACCAGGATACCTTGGAAAAGATAGCCGCAGAATACGGTGTACAAGCGCGCTTTATCGTTGCCTTATGGGGGCTTGAGAGTAACTTCGGTCGCATTCAGGGTGGCCATCCGGTGATTTCCAGCCTGGTTACCTTAGCCTTTGATGGCCGTCGTGAAGCCCTGTATAAGAGCCAGTTATGGGCGGCACTCGATATCCTTAAAGAAGGGCATATCGACCTGGAACACTTTAAGGGCTCCTGGGCCGGTGCCATGGGGCAAACCCAGTTTATGCCAACCTCCTTTAATGCCTACGCGGTGGATTATAACGGCGATGGCCGCAAGGATATCTGGACTACCGAAGAAGATGCCTTTGCCTCTATTGCCAATTACTTGAAGAGCGTTGGCTGGAATGACGAGCTGACCTGGGGTCGCCAAGTAAAGTTGCCAGCGAATTTCGATACCCAAGCCGTGTTGCAGCGCGGTACCCGCACTCATAAACAATGGCTGCAGCACTGGTCCGACTCGGAGCGCTCTCTAAGTCAGTGGCAAGAGTTAGGTCTAAGACGCATGGATGGTAAGGATTTACCACAGCGTGATATCACCGCTGCTCTGGTTATGCCCGACGATATCAATGGTCGCATGTATCTGGCCTATGACAATTACAAGGCACTGATGAACTGGAACCGTTCATATTACTTCGCCACCAGCGTCGGTTATTTATCGGATCGTATCGGCTATCCTGCCATTAACTAAGGCTGTCGACTTTGTTATACTACGCCCCGATTAACTGGGGCGTTTTTTATGGTAGATGATAAATTTTGGCAGACTAAAACCTTGGCGCAAATGAGCGACAAGGAATGGGAAGCCATTTGTGATGGTTGTGGCAAGTGTTGTCTGAACACCTTTATCGACAGTGAGGATGAAGATGACTTTAGCCCCACGGATCAATTGCGTCCCGGCGAAGAGCTGATCTTCACCAATATCGTTTGCCAGTATCTGGATAATAAAACCTGTAGCTGTACGCAGTACGAGCAGCGTCAAACCTTAGTGCCTTCATGCGTTAAGCTGACCAAGGACAATATTGCCGACATCTTCTTTATGCCTAAAAGCTGTAGCTACCGTCGCCTGCAAGAGGGACGGGGGCTTGCCAGTTGGCACCCGCTGTTAAACAAGGGCAAAAAGTCGAAAATGCATGCGGCAGGGATAAGCGTGCGCAATAAAACGGTTAAAGACTCGGATGTGCCTTTGGAAGAATTTGAAGATCATATCGCCGATTGGCCCACCTATGATTGCGATTAAGGCACAGAGTTAAAAGCCTTTTGCTAAAGAAAAGCGGCCTGCTGGAGCAGGCCTTCACTTCCGAGACATGCTAACCTACTTCATAATGACTTCACGCATGCGATATTGACCGGTCAGCGATCTGATTTTGGGGTATTCTTTGGAAATTTTGCGGGAGTTCTCTTGGTTTTCCTCGCCCCATTTCTTCATAAAAGCCTGATACTTTTCCTTGTTTGGTTCAAGGTCGGCGGCATTTTCAAACCACACCACCAACACTAAATTGAAATCGCCACTGATGGGTAAATCACTGGCATAAATTTTCCAATCTTTAATGTATCCAAGCTCTTTTTGCATTTTTACTGCTTTGACCCAGGTGTCACGCAGCCCTTCTAAGTAAACATCACCCATATTGGGATCCACTTTGACTGTGGTGACCTCAAGAATCGATGTGCCCAGGTCGTAATCTTTATAGACTTCGAGCTCAGCCTGCACATTGCTGGCGGCAAAGGTAAGCATGGCGCTTAATAATAAGGCATATCTGTTCATCTTATGTCTCCTGTTGCGTTTTTTGCATCGGTGCAAAGAAACGCTTTCAAGTATAGGTGGCATAGCTGTAATTGCTTGTTTTTTAGCCTGCAACAAATTTGCGCTCGGCTAGGCTTTAGGTTAATACAGGATGCAAGTCCTGTATTTTTGAAATGGAACGTTCCAGTTATTTTTTTGTGACCTTGTTAAATTGCTGTGTAGAATCAAAATCAACAAGTAGACGGAGAATGATTCGTGAGTGAGATAAACAACAATCAGGCTTACGTTGCAACGGCAGAAAAAAATAGCAATTACACCTTGCCTCTTGCAGCCATGACCACCCTGTTTTTCCTATGGGGTTTTATTACGGTTTTAAATGACCTTCTTATTCCGCGCCTAAAAGCTGTGTTCGATCTCAGCTATACGGAAGCCATGCTGATCCAGTTTTGCTTCTTTGGTGCCTATTTTATTATGTCTTTGCCTGCAGGTTATCTGGTAAAGCGTTTTGGCTATAAAAATGGCGTGGTCAGCGGCTTGATAATTGCTTCAACCGGCTGCTTGCTGTTTTACCCTGCGGTGGCGGTACATGAGTACTGGTTGTTCTTAGGCGCCTTGTTTGTGTTGGCCTCGGGTGTAACCATTTTACAGGTTTCTGCGAATCCTTATGTTGCCGCCTTAGGTCCGGCGAAAACCGCACCCAGCCGCTTAAATCTGGCACAGGCCTTGAACTCGCTTGGCACCACGGTCGGCCCTATCGTTGGTAAGTTTTTACTCTTTGGCGGCAGCGCCGCACTGGCTGCTGAAGCCGCCACAGCCGACAGTGTTAAGGTGCCTTACCTTATGCTGGCCGCTGCATTGTTAACTATTGCTGTGGTGTTTGCGGTGCTTAAGTTACCTAGTATCGAATCACACAGCGAAGAGCATGACTGCAAAGCCAAGGATCATTCATTGACCGAGGCGCCACACCTGGTATTCGGTGTACTGGCCATTTTTTGTTATGTCGGTGGTGAGGTAGCCATTGGCAGCTTCCTGGTGAACTATTTTGGTGAAGCCCATATTGCCGGATTGGAAGAGCATGATGCGGCGCACCTGTTAGCCTATTACTGGGGCGGTGCCATGGTCGGGCGCTTTATCGGCTCGGCGGTATTGCAAAAAGTGGCCGCCAATAAGGCGCTGCTATTCAACGCCTGCGCCACCATTTTGTTATTGGTGATCAGTATTAACAGTAGCGGCAAATTGGCCATGTGGTCTGTGCTGGCCATTGGTTTGTTTAACTCAATTATGTTCCCGACCATCTTCACCCTGGCTATCGACTCACTGAGCTCCTTGACCAGCCGTGGCTCGGGTTGGTTGTGCCTGGCCATAGTCGGCGGTGCTTTGGTGCCCCTACTGCAAGGTTATATGGCCGATACCATAGGCCTGCAAACCAGCTTCTACGTGCCTTTGGTCTGTTATGTATTTATTGCTTGGTACGCCATGAGCCTGCCGAAGCTGCTAGGACAGTGGCGCGCCAAGATAGCGAGTTGATTTTGAGCCCAGCGTATATGCTTAAAAAGCCGACAAGCGTTTAACCTTGTCGGCTTTTTTGTACCCGGTTGTGAATACGTATTCATAGGCTGATAGTGCAACAATTAAATGGAACGTTCCATTTATGCGAAAGCGGGGAGCTAATAAGTGCACACGAAAATGCCGGTACAAAATGTACCGGCATTTTACTGAGTATGACGCGTTTGCGGTCTTCCTGTAACCGAAACACTGCTTGGTAATGACGTGTCTTATGGCATGATGCGAGCACAAACCACATAAGTGGTGAGGGTGCGTGAGCCTGCAGAGTCGAAATAGCCAATCACTCGCCAGTTGGTGTCAGATGTTGGGAAGGACGCACGAACGTTACCTACACCAAGAGAGCCATTGACCGAGTGGCCACCGCCTACGGCACGATAGCCGCTAAGGCAACTTCTGTTGTTAGTGACAGTTTTGGTAAGGAAAATACTGCTATCAACGTCCACCGTACCGCTGCTCCTATAGGTCTCGAAGGTCGCATTGGCGTCATCCGCTTCACAGGTCACGTTGCCATTGGCATCTATTTCACGAATCGATGAACCCGCTGCGCAGATACCCGTTACCCGAGCTTGTTTTGTTTGTAACTCGGCGGTGACTTGGGCTAACTGTTGCTCAAGGGCGTCAGCTCGTTGTTGCAGTACCGCAATATCGGCGTCGTTTGCATCAATGCGGGCATTGATGGTGACTATCTCTCCTTGGATGGCGGTGATCAGTGCCTGCATGGCCGCATCCGCTAAAACCAAGGCGGCGATATCATTTTCATTTTGCGCTACGCGAATTTCTAATGCCGTCAGATCGGTTCTTAAGGCATCAATCAACTGTCCCTGCAAATCTTGAATCACCGTCAAGGTGGCAATATCGTTTTCATTGGTGGTAACGCGTACCTCCAAGGCGGCAATGCTCGATTCTAAAAAGGCGATCTTTATATTCTGTTCGATTTGCTCTTGCTCAATGAGACTCAGGCGGTTGTTAATAAGGGCAATGGCATCGCCTAATTCCATTTCAAGAATATCGATGCGCTCGTTGATGGTTTGAAAGGGTTGGCCATTGGAACTGCCTTGCTCACCCTCTCCAGGAGTTGCGTAGACAGAAGTTCCCATAGCTAAACAGAGGGCAGCACTCACCATAGTTAATTTATTCATTGCATATCCTTTAGGAATTGGTTTCTTTAACAACGAACAAAGGCGCAACAACGAAAATGCTGCTCATAAAGAAATACGTCGATTATGTGTATACGTCTTTAAATGATTCAGCTCTAGGGCTGAGCTAAGCCTCAGAGAATATAGTGGCAAGGAGAGCAGGGTGCAAATCACTGTCACGATACTAAATTATAAAATAACTAGTTATCCCCTATAATTCATATGCTTGTAAAATAATGATATAAATTTGATCGTGATAATAAAGGGAAAAGGTGATGAATATTAATCCGGTGCCATTATTTGGCGGTCTTATCTTTGCTACCGTTGGTGCGTATATCCTCTTCGACTACTACCGTTTTAATAAAAGTGCGCTTAAAACACAGGGCAAAATAATTGCCTATGATGAGTATCTCAGCAAGAACTCGGATGGACACAAACGCATGCAATATCGGCCGCATTTTGAGTATTCAGTCAATGGCCAGCGTTTTGTGGTTATCTCAAAAGCGTCATTTAACAGCAAAGTGATCCCCGTGGGGCATATGGCCGAGGTGTTATACCTACGGGGGGATGAAGCCAATGGCCGCCTGGCCAAGGGCCATGGCTACCTGCTAGGCCTTATCTTTGTTGGCCTTTCGGCTCCTGCCTTATACTTTGGACTCGGTGGCTAAGCACAGCCGCCGCCTCAGTAAAGCGCCTAAATCTACTTCCGCCGCTCAGCGCCTGACGACGCCAGAAGTTGTCCCCCATACGGAAATAGCGCACCCGTCCTGCCATTACAAATTCGTATAAGACATTTGTATGACATTTGTAACTAAAGTGTATTATTTGCGCAACACGGCTGTCACTTTTGTTCTCTAGACTTTCGCCCATCTTACATTCGTGCCGGAAATCCGGTACAGCATTAAGCTCAAAATAAGGTGTATGCGATGAAAGGCGTTAAACCCCTGATATTGGCTTCACTGGTGGCTGCGAGCAGCTCACAGGTAATGGCCAATGAACTTCAGACAGTTAAACAAAAAAGTGGTGAGATCAACCAAATAGCCACGCAATCTCAAACAAAAATAGACACGATTGCCGACAACATGCAAACCCGTTTGCAAAAGTTCAAGGCACTCAATAAAGAGATCGATGGCCTTAGCGTGTACAACGCTCAGCTAACCAAGCAAGTGGCCAATCAGGTCGAAGAAATGGCCAATATCAATGCCTCTATGGATCAGGTATCGGTGATTGAGCGTCAAATCACGCCGCTGATGCTGCGCATGATCGAAGGCCTTGAGCAGTTTGTTGCTCTGGATGTGCCTTTCCTTACACAAGAACGTAGTGAGCGCATTGCCAAGTTGAGCGAAATGATGGATCGCGCCGATGTCACATCGAGCGAAAAATTCCGTCGTGTCCTGGAAGCCTACCAGGTGGAAGTGGACTATGGCCGTACGATCGAAGCCTACACCAGTTTATTGGATGTCAATGGCACCGAGCGTGAAGTGGACTTCCTACGCATCGGTCGTCTTGAGCTTATTTACCTTACCCGCGATGGCAAGCAAGCCGGTGCCTGGGACAAAGAGCAAAAAGCCTTTGTTAACCTGCCGGACTCAAGCATTAGCCAAATCAGCAAAGGCTTACGCATTGCTCGTAAGCAGTTAGCCCCAGACATGTTAACCCTGCCTGTTCAAGCTGCGGAATAAGAAGGTATTGACGATGAAATTAGTGAAAAAATTTACCCAAAGCGCCGCATTAGTGGCCACTATGGCAATGTCGCACGCGGCGATGGCCAATGACGCCATGGACCTGGACGCATTATTAAAGACCCTACAGCAGGGCAAGATTGCTCAGTCTCAAGAAAACGAGGAGCGTGAAAAGGCCTTCCTGGCCCGTCAAAGCGAGCAACTACAAATGTTGCGCAGCGCCGAGCAAACACGTAACGCCAAGCTGCAAGAGTCTGAGCGTTTAGAAACCGCGTTTGAAGACAATGAAGTGAAACTGGCACAGCTAAGCGACACCCTGCAAAACCGCATGGGTACGTTAAAAGAGCTATTCGGTGTGCTGCAACAGGTGGCCGGTGACAGCTCAAACAAGTTTGCTACTTCTGTGGTTTCCGCCGAGCTGCAAGGTCGTGATGTATTTATGGATGATCTCGCGCAGCAAATGGGCTCAACCTCCAAGCTTGCTTCTATCGAAGACATCGAGCAGGTGTGGTTCGAACTACAGCGCGAAATGACAGAGCAGGGCAAGGTATCACGCTTTAACACCGAAGTGATCGTCGCCGGTGGCGCCAAAGAGAGCAAAGAAGTGTTGCGTGTCGGTGCCTTTAACCTGGTTGCCGATGGCAAATACCTTGAATACAACAATGTAACCAACACCTTGTCTGAGCTAACGCGTCAGCCGGTTGCCCGTTACACCTCAAGTGCCGCCGAGCTACAACAGTCAAAAGACGGTTTTGTGCAGTTCGCCCTTGACCCAACAGGTGGTTCAATCCTGGGCCTATTGGTACAAGCCCCGGATACCGAAGAGCGTGTACACCAAGGTGGCACGGTAGGTTATGTGATCCTTGCGGTAGGTGCCTTGGCACTGATCATCGCCCTTGAGCGCTTTATCTCGCTGATGCTTATCGGTGGCAAAATCCGTCGTCAGCTTAAAGACAGCGTAGCTCGTGATGACAACCCGCTTGGCCGTGTGATGAAGGTTAAAGATCAATATCCCGATGTTGCTCACGACACATTAGAGCTGAAGCTATCGGAAGCCATTTTGCGTGAAATGCCGAAGATCACTCGTAACCTGACGCTCATTAAGATCATCTCTGTGGTTGCCCCACTGCTGGGTCTACTGGGTACGGTAACCGGTATGATCAACACCTTCCAGGCCATCACTTTATTTGGTACCGGTGACCCTAAACTCATGGCCGGCGGTATCTCGCAAGCCCTGGTAACTACGGTATTGGGTCTGGTTGTGGCTATTCCGACTGTATTCCTTTACACGCTATTGAACACGCGCTCTAAGAACCTGCTGTTGATTCTACAAGAGCAAAGTGCCGGCCTGATTGCTGAGCGCAGCGAAAAAGGAGCGTAAATCATGGTGCTATTGATTGATTGGATCAATGCAATTCGTGATTTTCTCGACACAGGTGGCCAGGTTCTCCTGGTCATCGGCATCCTCATCTTCGCCATGTGGTTGCTAATACTTGAGCGCTTTATGTACTTCTTCGGTGGTTATGTGAAGTACAAAAAATCGGTGCGGTCCGATTGGTACAACCGTCCGGAGCGCAATAGCTGGAATGCCGAGCAAATTCGCCAAGCGATGATCTCAAGAGCAGGGATGAAGCTAAACACCAACCTGGCTTTGATCAACGTGATGGTGGCCTTGTGTCCACTGCTTGGTTTGTTAGGTACGGTTACCGGCATGATCGAGGTATTCGATGTGATGGCGGTTACCGGCACCGGCAGTGCTCGCTCCATGGCCTCGGGGGTGTCCAAAGCGACCATCCCTACCATGGCCGGCATGGTTGGCGCGCTATCCGGGGTATTTGCCTCGACCTTTTTACAGCGCCGCGCCAAACGAGAAGTCGAATTGTTAGAAGACAAGATGGTCCTGGACCACTAAGTTGCGATGATTATCTGCCTGCGCTTTGGCGCAGGCAAGGAGAGTAAAATGAGAGCCCCATTAGGTAAAATTTTTCAAGAAGACGAAGCCGAAGAAATCAACATGACGCCCATGCTCGACGTGGTCTTCATCATGCTTATCTTCTTTATCGTTACCGCCTCCTTCGTTAAAGAAGCGGGTATCGATGTAAACCGCCCTGAAGCCGCCACCGCGGTGAAGAAGGAACGTGCCAGCATCTTGGTAGCCATTTCCGATGAAGGCGAAATTTGGATCAACAAGCGCCAGGTAGACGTACGTGCGGTACAGGCCAATATCGAGCGCCTAAAAGCGGAAAACCCACAGGGCAGTGTAGTGATCCAGGCCGATAAAAAGGCCACCACGGACACCCTGATCAAGGTAATGGACGCCGCCCGCGCCGCCGGTGTGTTTGATGTATCCATCGCCGCGCAAGAAGCCTAAGGAGCGATAGATGCGTTATTTAATCGCTTTAATTATCGCCGCGGTCGTGACCTTTATGCTGTTTTTGGGCATGCAGGCGCTGATCAACGGCGGTGAAGGCGCGATGACCGAACCGGCCAAAGGCAACGTGCTTGACTTCGTGCGCCTGAAGCAAGAAGAAACGGTGGAGAAAAAAGAGCGTAAACCGCAAAAGCCACCTACGCCCAAAGAGCCACCACCGCCGCTTGAGTCACCGCAAACACAAAGTAGCGACGCCAATGCCAGCAATGCCAACTTCGACTTTAGCGCCGATATCAGCGCCGATGTCGACCTAGGTAATGGTTTGGCACTGGAAAGCAGCGACGGCGAATACCTGCCTATCGTTAAGGTGTCGCCCGTGTATCCGCGTCGTGCCCTGTCGCGGGGTATTGAAGGCTATGTGATCGTTGAATTCACCGTAACCAAGCAGGGCACGGTGCGCGACCCCAAGGTACTTAAGGCCGAGCCCGAGTCAATCTTTGACCGTGCCGCCATGGATGCCGCGCTCAAGTTTAAATATAAGCCGCGCATCGTCAATGGCGAAGCGGTGGAAGTAGGCGGTGTACAAAACCGCATCAGCTTCGAGATTAATGGTTAATAAACTGTGCCCTGCGGGGCACAGGTTGCGATTTTAGAGGTTTACTATGAACACGTTGAACTCACTGTTTCTTTTTGCCGGCTTAACATCGGCGACCTTAGTGCTGCCGAGCATGGCCAGCATGATCCCGGGTGTGGCCCTGGCCTCTGCCCATGCCGAGCAAGGCGAGCCTAAAACCAAGCGCGTACCGGCGCTGCGCGATAAGGTGTACAGCCAACTGGCGCGGGCGCAAAAAATGGCCGATGACGGCGATGTGGCCGGCGGTCTGGCGGCACTGGATTCGGTGAAAGAGCGCTCATCAAGCATGAACGCCTATGAAAAAGCCATGATGTATAACTTCTACGGCTTTATCTATTACAACGAAAACCGTTTGCCCGAAGCCATTAAGGCGTTTGAGCAGGTGGTTGCCGAAGACGCCATTCCCGAGTCGTTGCAGTTGAGCACCTTGTTCTCGTTGGCGCAGTTGTCTATGGCCAATGAAGACTACCAGGGCTCGGTTGCCTATTTAAACAGATGGGATAAGGTCAATACCAAGCCCAAGCCGGACAGCTATTATGTGCTTAAGTCTCAGGCCTTCTACCAGATGAACAAGTATGATGACGCCCTGGGCGCCATCAACACGGCCATTACCCTGGCCGAAAAAGATGGCAAAACCCCAAAAGAAAACTGGCTGGTCTTGCAACGTGCTCTTTACTACTCGCTGCAGCAGCCGGAAATGGTGGTCAGCGTTCTTGAAAAGATGATAGCCCTATATAACAAGCCGGAATACTGGGTACAGCTAAGCGGTATGTACGGTGAAGTAGGGCGCGAAAAAGACCAGTTGGACACCATAGAGGCAGCCTATCAGCAGGGTTATCTCAAAACCAAGGGCGACCTGCGCAACCTGGCACAAATCTATATGTTTAACGGCTTGCCCTACAAAGCGGCCAAGGTGATGAAACAGGCCCAGGCTAAGGGCGTGGTTGAAGACAATGTCAAAAACAATGCCTTTATCGCCGAAGCCTATGTGCAAGCCAAGGAAGAGCGCAAGGCCATCGGCTTCTTTGAGAAAGCCGCAGCAGCCGAGCGGTCGGGTATTTATGATCAGCGCCTGGCTGAGGTGTATATCAACCTTGAGCTTTTCTCCGAGGCAGCCGATGCCGCCCGTGAGGCGCTGGATAAGGGTGGACTGGACTTTGAGTCGAACGCCTATGTGGCCCTGGGGATGGCGCAATTTAACCTGCAAAACTTCGATGCCTCTATTTTGGCATTCGAGCAGGCTGAAAAGCACAAGCGCTCTGAGCGTTTAGCCCAACAATGGATCAAATACGTGAAGAACGAAAAATTACACGCAGAGACATTAAAACAAGCGCTTTTATAATCTATAAATGGGTTTGATTATTTTATTTCTATTTCTTTGTTTTAGAATAAAAATAACCTTTTCTTGAAATATAATCGCAACACCAAAGCCGCCTAAGGGTGGCTTTTTTCGTTTTTACAATGAGTTATAAAAATTAATAATGTAACCATTTCTTTAAATTTGTGTCACCCGAGTGTCATAAACCTTCCGTATCTTAACCATCAGCTAAATAACTGCGCTAACAATATAAAATTTTTGAACTACGGAGTTTATGATGAAACTTTCAGACTTTTTCAAAGTCAGCCTTGTGGCTTCTGCTGTAACACTTGCAGCTTGTGGTGGCGATATTGAGATCACCCCTACGGTTAACGATAACAGCACCAATACCGACAACAGTGTTAACAACTCAAATAATAACTCTGGCGGTACTGGCGAAGACGAAATTCTTTGTGCTAGCTATGAAACAGCTGCGGGTACGGTAGAAGGTACAGCTAGCGGTAATGACTGTGTATACAATGACTCATTCGCAAGCAAAACAATCTCTATCACCAGCAACATTACCTTTGAAGAGCTGCCTGAAGGTGGTGTTCACCTTTTTGCTGATGCACTACAAATCGGTGCAGATGGTGATACTTCAAATGGCTTTGAAGTTCCAGCAAACGGCCCAACAATGACAGTTAAGCCGGGTGCAACGCTTGCGTTCCAATCTGGTGAAGCCATTATCCGTATCGCTCGTGGCGCGAAAATCCAAGCCATAGGTACAGAAGAAAAACCAATCACTTTCACTTCAGCTAACGCTTTCGATCGTTTCGATAGCGCAGGTAACGGCGCACGTTACGCGGACTGGGGTGGCATCATCATCAATGGTCAGGGTATCACCGACCACTGTACCGACGCTGAGCGTGATGGCGGTACTTGTAACGTTGCTTCTGAAGGTATCACCAGCTACTACGGGGGTAACAACAATGCCGATTCAAGTGGTAGCATCAAGTGGGCGAAAATCTGGTATGCCGGTTCAGGTCCACGTGTCGGTGGTGAAGGTGATGACCTTAACTCACTAACGCTTAACGCGGTAGGCTCAGGCTCTGCGTTTGACTACATTCACATTCACCAGGGCTTCGACGATGGTGTTGAAATCTTCGGTGGTGCAACAACGCTTAAGCACATCGTAGTAACAGACACGCAAGACGATTCATTCGACTTTGACGCTGGCTGGCAGGGTGCGGCTCAGTACCTATTCGTTAAGCACGGCACAGTGACTCTAAACGATGGTACCGTGGTAAACATGGGTAACAACGGCTTTGAATCTGACGGTGTGAAAGGTTCATCTTCTGCCCAGGTTGCACCTTCTAACCCAACGATTGCTAACGTAACTGTAGTAACTACTGATGCTAGCTCGGTACGTGATGATGACCCTTCACAGGCGTTTAAGTTCGACGACCAGTTCAACGCGCGCCTATTCAATACTGTTATCGTTAAGCAAAACGCTGTTAACACCAGCTGTATCGAGTTCTCAAGCGATGGTGAAAAAGAAGCAGACAAGATCAGCTTCACCAGCTCAGTAATGGCATGTTCGTCAAACTTTGCTGACTCTGACACCTTTGTTGGTGGCCCTCTTGCAGCACAAAGCAAGGCGACTTGGTTCGAAAACGGCGGTGCTAGCCAAATCCTAACCGATGACGTAGCGCTACTTGCTGACAACGGTTTTGCGACTAACACAGCATCAACAGACGTAACTGTAACTGCGAACGACTTAAGCGAACTAGGTGCTTTCTTCGATTCAGTTGACTACATCGGCGCGGTATCTGATCAAGATACAGACTCAAGCTGGTACAAGTGGGTAGAAGCGGCTCTTACAGCGTCATCTGAAGACTAATTTAGTCACCCCTTGAACATTTAAGCGAAGGCGCCTTGGGGCTTGCATAACAAGCATCGGGCGCCTGTTTTGTATAAACTGATTAGGATGTAGAACATGGCAAAACAACATAGGCTAGATAAATTAGCTTGGGCTGTTGGCCTTGGCTTATTGGCACAATCTAGCGCCCTAGTGGCGGCAGAAGAAGTGCAGAGCGCCGACAACCAAGAACTAGAAGAAGTGGTTGCCGTTGGTACGCGTTTGCAAGGCAGTGCGGCAGCGGTGATCGAAGAGCGTAAAAACCAAGCCTTCGTTGCCGATATTCTGGGTGCCGAGCAATTATCACGCACAGGTGATAGCGATGCGGCTTCGGCCTTGCGCCGAGTAACCGGCTTGACCCTGGTTGATGGTAAATTTATTTACGTACGTGGCCTGGGTGAGCGTTACTCAAGTGCACGTTTAAACGGCGCTTATATTCCAAGCCCGGACTTAACCCGTAACGTTATTCCTTTGGATATTTTCCCGGCCAGCATTATCGAAAGTATGGCGGTACAAAAGGCGTATTCGCCGGATATGCCGGCAGCCTTTGGTGGCGGTAATATCGATATTCGTACCAAGTCGGCCCCGAGCGAGTTTACCGCAGGTATCGAACTGGGTGTTGCTTACAACACGGCCGCGGACGATGGTTACACTTATAACCGCAATGAAAATGGCGTACCACAAGCGTTAAAAGACGCGATTGTGCGCTACCATGGTGATTTCAGCATTGGCAATATTGTTGACCGCGATAACCTGGTTGACGGCGACCTTTCTCGCGCCGAGCAGGCCACGGCAATTAACAATATGTTGCTAAAGTCATTGCCCCGTGATTATGCCCTAAAAGATGAATCTCTTGACCCAGAGTACAATGTTAAAGCTCATTGGGGAGATAGCTTTGAAGAGTCATTCTTTGGCGGCAACATCGGCTTTATGCTCTCTGGTGGTTATACCAATGAGTGGGATTTCGAAGAGCGTTTTAGTTCTGTTATCGCCAAGGAAGTAAAAAGCGATTGTAGTACTAAGCTCGAAAGTGCCGACGATGTTAAAAGCTCATGCTTTGAGACCTTTAAAGACTCAAAAGTGACCATAGAGAACGAGCGTTACAATGGTACCTTCAGTCTTGGTTACACCTTGGGCACGCACAGTGTGTCGGCACAGCAGATGTACATCGTCGATAACGAAGACGAGTCTGAAATCGCTATTTCACAAAGCCCGGCGGGTAGTTCGACCTACACCATAGTCGGTGACGGCATCGCTAACCGTAATCATGAGTTTAACTACGAAGAGCGTCAGCTTAACGTGACTCAGTTTATCGGCCAGCATACCTTTATGGATTACTGGGGCATTGGCGCGGATTGGCAATACACAGAGTCAAAAGCGACTACGGACATCCCAACCAATGTCGACTTTGAATTCCGCGACCGTTATGACAGCAATGGCGCCTATACAGGCTCTGAAATTACCGGTGATGATAACCGTGTGATCATGTCCTACACCGACATGGAAGAACGCGTTAAATCATATGGCGGTAACCTCACGCTGCCGCTGAGCTTTGAGTCAATGGACGTTGAGCTTAAAGCCGGTTATGACTTCTCTGATCGTGCCCGTGTTTTCAACACCTCAAGCTTTGCCATCAACAACAGTGCCGGCGCCGGTATTGAAATCAACGATGGCTCACAAAGTCCGCTTGATAACAGTTCATACCTAAGCGATGGCTTTATCGACGATAACGCTATCCTGGTTGATTTTAACGAGCCAACAGCGCCTGATGCGGATGACTATATTGCCGCGCAGAAAATCGATGCCGGTTATGCCTCATTCGATGTGCTCTATGATCAATGGCTGCGTATCAGCGGTGGTGTACGTTACGAAGAGTTTAAGCAAAGCTCAATCGGTACTTCGAGCCTGATCTTCGATGCCGACGATCTTAATACCTATTACGATCCGGAAAAAATCGAAGCAGGTACCATTATCGAAGATGATTGGTATCCAGCACTGTCACTTACTTATATCGGCAGCGACAGCTACCAGGTGCGTGCCGGTTACGGTGAAACCGTGGTTCGCCCGGATTTCCGTGAAATCGTACCGGTCACCTATTATGACCCGTTAACGGATATACGTACCTTTGGTCGTACCGGGTTAAAGAGTAGCCCAATCAAGAACTTCGACTTACGTTACGAGTATTACGGCGAAGCCGGTAACTCGGTAAGTGTGGCGGCCTTCTATAAGGATATCGATGCGCCAATCGAAACCATCTTAAAGATTGGTGATGAAGATTATTCAGCTACCTTTGTAAACGGTGAAACCGCGGAAGTCTATGGTATCGAAGCGGAGTGGTTACAGGATCTGACCTTTGTTACCGATGGCCTATTCACCAGTGGTAACATCACCTTGAGTGATTCGGAAGCCTCGATTGATCCGGCCTTTGCGGGTACCTTGACCAATCCTACCAAGCGTATGACGGGTCACTCGGAATACGTGGTCAATATGCAGCTGAACTATGATTCACTCGATGGCATGCACAGTGCTTCCTTGGTGTACAACGTGTTTGGCGAGCGTATTCTGGCAGCCGGTGTGAATGGTCGTGATGATGCTTATGAGCAACCGTTCCACTCATTGGATTTGGTTTACACCTTCTACCCAGACTTTAATTCTAAAGTGAAGTTTAAGGTGAAGAACCTGCTAGATGAAGACGTTGAAGTAACGCAATCTGACGTTATCGTTCGTTCTAAGGACGAAGGCGTTGAGTTTAGCTTGAGTTACTCTTACGAGTTCTAACCCTTAACTCTTAAATTAAAAACCCGGAAGTTCCGGGTTTTTTTATGCCCCTAGCCTTGTCACAGGCGTAAAAAACCGCCCAATATATGAAATAAATTTAAGTTGTAGTCCTGCCACTAGAGTAAAGCGCTAAGCAGTGTTATTGTCAGCCCATACCTAGGTCTGTACTCATCTCAGAGCTTAGCTCTGGATCTAGGGGACTCACGCAATATGTTGAACTTATTTTTCAAAAGGAAAAAGTAATGAATAAAGTAGGCCTAGTCGGCTGGCGCGGTATGGTTGGTTCCGTACTGCTTGAGCGCATGCAACAAGAGCAGGACTTTGCGCATATTGACGTGACCTTTTTTACCACCTCGCAAACCGGCCAGTTGGGTCCGGACATTGCCGGTACCCCTAAGCCATTGCAAAGTGCCTATGATCTTGAAGCGCTGGCGCAAATGGACATCATATTGACCTGTCAGGGTGGCGACTACACCCATGAAGTTTACCAAAGCCTGCGTGATAAGGGTTGGCAGGGCTATTGGATCGATGCCGCCTCGGCACTGCGTATGAGCGATGAAAGCATTATTGTGCTCGACCCGGTAAATAAGGATGTGATCGAGCAAGGCCTGGAGCAGGGCGTTAAAACCTTTGTCGGCGGTAACTGTACCGTTTCCTTAATGTTATTAGCCCTGGGCGGATTATTTGAACGCGATTTGATCGAATGGGTCAGCCCCATGACCTACCAGGCGGCTTCCGGTGCCGGTGCCCGCAACATGAAAGAGCTGCTGGTGCAAATGGGGCAACTCCATGATGTGGTGGCAGAACAGGTGCAAGACCCAAGTGCCGCTATTCTCGATATAGATAAAAAGGTTGCGACTAAAATGCAAGACGGCTCCTTGGCCTGCGACCAGTTCGGTGTGCCGCTGGCTGGCAGCTTGATCCCCTGGATTGATGTACCCATGCCGTCGGGGCAAAGCAAGGAAGAATGGAAAGCCGAGGTTGAAGCCAATAAAATTCTAGGCTCCAGCAAACAGCCTATTCCCGTCGATGGTTTATGTGTGCGTGTCGGCATGATGCGTTGCCATGCTCAGGCGCTAACCATCAAGTTACGCGAAGATATCAGCGTCAGCGAGATTGAAGAGATCCTTGGTGCCCATAACGACTGGGTTGAGGTAATTGCTAACGACCGCGAGACATCGAGCAAGGAGCTTACGCCGGTAAATGTGGCGGGGACCCTGCGTATTCCGGTAGGCCGTATTCGCAAATTGAGCATGGGGCCAAAGTACATCAGCGCCTTTACCGTGGGCGACCAACTCTTGTGGGGAGCCGCCGAGCCGCTGCGTCGCATGTTGCGGATCATCTGCGGATAAACAATGAATCCCGAAAAGCGGCCTGAGTGCCGCTTTTTTAGTGCCTTATAATGCCCGATGGCGGTGGACAATCGTCCCATTGTCGCCTAGCATAAATCTAGGTAACAGTCTGATACATAGGGATATACTCTGTCTATGACTGGTAAATTGATGCGCTTTCTCGAAGGCAAGAAGGAAAGGATGACTAAGGTGTTAAGTGCGCTGCTTTTGTCGCTGGTGGTACTGGCCACTCACACCAGTTTTGCCCATGAACTCAAGGGCGCTTTTCCGGATCATTTTCCGCCTTTTAGCATTACCGGTGAGCCCATGCAGGGCATTATTCCCGATATGCTTAAGGCCATGAACCGAACCAGCGATCACGCCTATGTTGCTACTCCCTATGCCCGCCATTCCTTAAAACTCCTCGCCGAAGGACAATTGGATTTCCTTTTTGACTCGCAAACCTGGTGTAAAGACGGTGATAACTATTACTGGAGTGAGCCTATTGCCGAGGTTAAGGATATTCTGGTGATGCGCGCCAATTCAGAGCAGGCGTTTAAGAGCCTGGATGAGCTCGTGGCATTTTCCCAAGCTCGGGAGCAGGCCCTGCTGGTAGCGGGACGCTATGAATATACCTATCCGAGCCTGGAGCCCTTGTTCGATAAAGCCAAGTTAAGGCGAAAAAACTTTTACAGTGATTTGAATATGATTAAAGCACTGCAAAACGCCGAGCACAGTGGTGTTGAGGCGGTGGTGATGTCGGCGCTGGTATTCGATTATTTGGCCGTCAAGCATCCCGAGCTGACAAAGGGCCTGATAAAGTCGAGCTTTGCGGTTCATATCGCGCCCTATCAGTTTCGTTTTCCCCGTAACGATAACGGCAAAATAAACATGATGTACACCAACAGGCTGTTAGGCCAGTTGCAATCCAGCGGTGCACTTGAGGAGATCATAGGTAAATACAGCACAAGCCAAATAAACCACTCGCACTAATCCTTTTGCCCTGATTTCAGCCCAAATCCCCTTGGGACGCTCTGATCTTAAAGAAAAAATCCAAATTTGTATTAAGCTTGAACTAGCTAATTTTTTATCGTGTGACTGCTCAAACTTATGGATGTTGCTCCCAAACGAACCCGTTTCACCATACGTGTCACCCTGATCACCTCCTTTGTCGTGGCCTGCGCCTTCACCGCCTTGGTGGCCATTGGTCTGCAGTTTGTATTCAGTAACAACCTGGCCAAGAGCAGCGCCCAGGAAAAGTTTCAGGGTATTGCCGCTAATAGCAGCGAGCAGGCACTGCTGCAGGAGCAAAGTGCCCTGGGCCTGGCTCGTAGCCTAAAGCATAGTTTCGGTAACCGGGAGCTCAGTGCCGTACACCTGAGTAAGCAGCAATTGTTGGCTTTTAGTAGCTTGTTGGAGGGCAATCCCAAGGTCTTTTCTTTATTTATCGGTTTTGCCAACGGCGATTATCTTGAGCTGTCGAACTTAGAGTCGGCCCGGAACTTGCGTCAGCTATGGGGCGCGGCGCCCAGTGACCGCTGGGTGTTGTTACGGGTGACAGACGCAGCCGCAGGGCGCGAGCAAACCATTAGCTATCTTAACAGCGACCTGAGTATCCGCCACAGTGAGGTTCAGAGCACTCAATATAATGCCACGGCTCGGCCTTGGTTTAAGGAGGCGGGCAGCCAATCCGTGCATAAAATGCCACCCTACATGTTTAGCTTTGTCGGCCAGCCGGGCAGCAGTTACTCGATTAGAAGTGAGCAAGGGGATGTATTTGGCACCACCATTATTTTATCCTCGTTGGCGCAATATATGGCCATTGAAGGTTACCAACAGGGCGCGCAGGCCTATATGTTCGATGGCAATGGGGTACTGCGAGCGCAGCGTCTTGGCAGCGAAGAGCCGGTTATTGCCCCGAGTGAAAAAATACCCTTGTCGGTCGACGAGCTAGCTGTAATGGATAGCATAGGCACGCTCAGAGTCGGGGTGATGGACGATTATCCGCCGTTTGAATATAACCTGTCAGGGCAACCGCGCGGATATGGCCTAGAACATATGCAGTTGATCGCCGCCATGCTCGGTATTGAACTGCAACTGATCAACGGCTATAGCTTTCCGGAGCTAATTACACAGCTACAGCAGGGGCAAATTGATATGCTGCTGGGACTGATGAAGACCGAACAACGCTTAGAGTTTGGTGCCTTTGCCGGGCCTTATTATGCGCCCGAAGTGGTGTTTGCCACCGATGATCCTGCCTTGGCAGCGACGCCGCAACTTTCGGCCTTGGCAAGCAAGCGTATTGCCGCGCAAAAAGGTTATGCCATAACTCGCTTTTTGCGCCAGCAACTGCCGCAGGCGGAGTTTATCGAATACAAGGATACGCTGACGGCCATGCGTGCCCTAGAGCGCGGTGAGGTCGATGCAGTGTTCGACCTAAAAGTGGTGTTGCAATATATCGAAAAGTACTTTTTTATCGATACCCTGCATCGCAGTGCCGAAGTGGAAGAGTTTAAGGGCCGAACCGAGTTTGGTTTACATCATTTTGTGCGCCAGGACTTGGCCGAGCTCATTCCCCTGATAGATAAGGCGCAAGCAGAGCTGGAGCCGCAAATTCTAACCGCTTTAGAGCAAAAATGGCTGCGCTTTGACGGCCAAGATCACCAAGGTACCCAGGCCTTAACCCAGGTACCATCGCCAAAAATACTTGCCCTGGCAAAAGACGTTAACAGCCATAATAAGTTGCACAGCATTAGCCTTAACGGCGAACAGCATTTGATATATGTTAGCGCCATCACTGGCTTGATGAAGAGCAACAGCCGTGAGTATCTGGCGTTTTTGGTGAGCGAGCGTCAGGCCTTTGCTCAGCTCAACACCTATGTGCGTAACGCTATTATCATCACTCTCGCTGTGTTAGCCCTGGTGCTTCTGCTGATCACCCAATTGGCCCGAGCCATGGCCAGTCCGATCCAACGATTGATCGAAGAAAACCAAAAGATCAGTCATCGCAACTATAACGAAGTGCATTATGTCTCCTCACACATAGAAGAAATCCACCAGCTGTCGCAATCTCTGGTCAATATGTCCGAGTCCATTTGTGACTTCGAGGCCGGGCAAAAAGAACTGCTCGACTCTTTTATACAGTTGATAGCCCAGGCCATAGATGAAAAATCTCCCTATACCGGCGGCCACTGTGCCCGGGTGCCGGAGCTGGCTCTGATGCTGGCGCACCACGCTCATGAGAGTCAAACCCAGGTGTTCGCCGACTTTCGCTTTCGCTCCCAGGAGCAATGGCGCGAATTTGAAGTGGCAGCCTGGCTTCATGATTGCGGCAAGATCACCACGCCCGAGCACATAGTTGATAAGGGCTCAAAGCTTGAGTGTATCTACAACCGCATTCATGAATTACGTATGCGTTTTGAGGTGCTGTTACGTGACGCCGAAATAAGCTATTTACACGCATTACAAGCAGCTCCAGAGGACAAAAAGAAACTGGCGTCAAAGTGGCAAGGCCAGCGTCGAGAGATCATGGATGATTTCGAGTTTATCGCCCGCTGCAATATTGGCGGCGAGGCTATGGCCGAGGAAGATATCGCCCGTTTACACAAGATCAGTGAGCGCACCTGGTATCGCACGCTAAGCGATCGAGTGGGATTGTCACCGGCGGAGCAACGTCATATGGAAGACTTTGCCCCCTTTACTCCGGGGTTTGAAGCCGTGTTAAGCGATAAACCTGAGCACATTTATAAACGCCAACGCGATATCGCCGCTCGCGACAAGGGTTTTGGCTTTAATATGAAGGTTCCGGAAAATAAGCAAAACCTCGGCGAGCTCACCAATTTGAGTATCACGCGCGGTACCTTAACCGATGAGGACAGATACATTATTAACGAGCATATCACCACCACCATTCGCATGTTGGAAACCTTGCCTTTACCCCAGGAGCTGGCTCGGGTACCGGAATATGCTGGTGGTCATCATGAGAAACTCGATGGCAAGGGGTACCCGCGAGGACTGCGCGCCGAGCAAATGTCGCTGCCGGCAAAGATCATGGCCATTGCCGATATCTTCGAGGCATTAACGGCCAATGACAGGCCTTACAAGCAGGCGAAAACCTTGTCCCAGGCGCTTAAGATCATGAAGAGGATGGTGGCCGATGAGCATATCGATCGGGATCTGTTTAATTTGTTCCTAACCGAAAACGTTTATTGGCCTATGCGGAGCAGTTTTTACTGCCCGAGCAAATTGATGCCATAGATATTTATGACTACCTGAGCGATTAGCGCAGTAGGCGCTGTCCAGGAGGCAGGCTGCTGAAGCCGTCTAAATGCAGCTTCCAGTTGCGCAGCTCACCAACATTACCTGGGGCCTTGTCGATAATACGCAGGCGCCAGGGGCCGTATGCATTTTCGCCGTTAAAGGTGTCTATTTTATAGATTTGATTTATGTCATCACCTGAGCCGCCATTACGGTTATGCAGGCTATGCACATTGCCGCTTGGTGACACCAATTGGATGGACAGGTCGCTGCGCCAGGTATGGCGTACCGCCAATTCCACGGCCAATGAAAAGGTGCTCATCTGTTGCGGCACAAAGATCTCGCTTTCTTGAGCAACGGCACCATTGTCGACTATGCTCATCGGCTCGTCGTTGTTAAAACTGTAGGGTTGCACGCCTGGAGGCAGAATCTTTAAGGTCACCGACTGCTGTTTTAACTGGCTATCCTGGTGGGCGGTGAGCGTAAATACATAATCGCCCCATTGGGTTTTGTTTTTGGTTGGCACTTCCAGGGTAAAGGGCATGCCGGCGTTGATTTCGCGGTGCGATAGTTTGGCCCCAGGTAACGAAGAAGCAAGTGACAGTCGCAAGGAACCGCTAAAACCATCAAGGATACGGCTGTTACAGTTGAATGTGGCGGTATCACCGGCGTTGATGGTGAGCACCGAACTGGCACACTGCAAATTAAATTTAGGGTCCAGCTTATCCTTTTTGGCAGCTGCATTGGCCGTTGGTGTACCACCGGATATGCTCTCACCAACCAAGGTATCTATGCTTTTTGCCGCATAGGGCAGTTGGGTGCGAGAGGCGAGACGTAGAGGGTTGTTTGAAAAAAGAGGAGTGCTAAGTTGCCATTGTGAGCCGATTGACGAGCCTGTGGTGTGTAGCGCATAGCTGTCATTGATATCGATATTGTGTGCCGCATAAACGTCAGCGTCGCTTGCCAGCATACAAGCTAGGGTTGCGGTTGCTATCAGTGGATAGCGGATCAGGGTTGAAAGATTAGCCACAATAAAGCTCCGGGTTTTCGAACATTAATACAATCCCTATTTTCTCTTGTTGATTTACGCTCTAGAGATAAACGTAAATTAAGAAGAAAAAGGAAGGCTCTAGAGAGCCTTCCAGGGGTTACAGCTTACTTACGTTTACCGTTGCCTTTTGACTTAGGAGAAGCCGCGATGGTTTCTTCTAAAGAACAGTTGGCAGTGCCAGTTTCACATACTTGGTAAGTGAAGCTGGTAGCGGTTGAGTTAAAGCGGTCTGTGTAGTCTGTTTTTCTCACAGCTGAGGCAACTAGGGCACCATCGCGGTATACATCAAACTCAGTTGCAGTTTGTGCAGTCCAAGATAGATCCGTTGTTACTCGGTTACCGTCGGTTTCAGCTGTACCTTGTACAAAGATAGTTGGCACTGGTACAGGCTCAGTCACAGTTACGTCTTTAGTGATTGAGTGCTGGGCACCGTCATCATCGCTTACAGTTAGGGTTACAGTGTAAGTACCCGCAGCTGTGTAGCTGTGTGAAGGGTTAGCTAGAGTTGAGCTAGCGCCGTCACCGAAGTCCCAAGAGTGAGTTGTTACCGCACCGTCAGTGTCACCAGATAGGTCGCTGAACTGTACGTCCAGGTCAGTAGCGGCGAACGTGAAGTCAGCTACAGGTGCTAGGTTAGCTGGCGCGTCTACGATAGTGAAGCTTACTTGTGCCTGGTCGAACGCGTCTTGTGAGTCAGTCGCAATAGCAGTCACGATGTGGTCACCAGCGCCTAGTGTGTTGATGCTGAATAGAGCACCAGTACCGATTAGGCCGTTGAAGTTATCGTACCAGCTGATACCTGCGCTTAGGTCACCGTCTTCAGCGTCGGTTGCCGTACCGTCGAAGGTGATGCTGTCACCTAGGTTGAAGCTAGTGCCACCCATAGGTGCATTGATAGTCATCACTGGGGCTTGGTTTTCAGCCGGAGGCGGAAGTACCGCGTTGCCGTTTGATACCGAGATGCTCCAGTTGTTCAGTACGCCGTTCATGGTGTAGCTTGACGTATCTTCAACAAACAGACGCCATGTACCCATGCTTGACTCGCCTGCAAACTCAACCGGTGTAAAGGTGTGTACCAGGTCTGCGTTCCAGAATTGACGCCAAGTTACCAGTTTAACCGTGGTGCCAGTTGGAGACTGTAGCCATACGTTCAAGTATTGAACTGAGTTAAATGAGATATCAACATTTACTTCAATTGCATCGATAGCAACGCCGGTAGGCAGGTCGATTTCAGTAAAGACTTTACCACCCATCTCAGGCATAGCGATTGCTGTGTTGTTTGCACCGCTTACCGTAGTGTTAGCGTTAGCAACAGACAGTTCAACCGTTTCACTGCTGCTTTGGCCGGCAGAGTCTGTTGAAGTCGCTGTGATCACGTGGTCGCCTACAGAAAGGTCGGACTTAGTGAATGAAGTGCCGTTACCGATTACACCGTCGATGCTTGACGTCCAAACGATGCCAGCTGTCAGGTCGCCGTCTTCGGTGTCGTTAGAGCTTGCGCTGAAGCTGATAGTTTCACCGTTCAAGAATGCGCCCTGGTTAGCAGGAGTTGCTATCTGTACGTTTGGCGCAAAGTCTGTGCCAGCTGTAGGTGCGCCAGTTAGTTTTAGTGACCAGCTGTTGATAGCCCCCGTGTCGCCTGCAACTTCATCAACGACTTTCAGTTGCCACTCACCCAGTGCGTTGTCCAACTCGTATTCGGTAGGAATAAAGTTACCAACAAGGCCTGTGCCGTTACCACCCGCACGGTCGTGCAGAATAACTTCTTCGCCGGCTGGTGAAATGACAGACACTACCATGTCTGATGCCCAAGTGTGTGTGATGTCAACAAACACTTCAACCTGAGTTAGCGTCATGTCGTAAGGAACATTGATGCTGCTGGTTGCTGGGTTTGAAGGATCGTCATCGCTGATAGGCACGATTTCGTTGTTGGTCAGCATAGTAGAAACTGTACCTTGAGGCCATACTTTCAGCTCTAGGTTGATGTTCTTAGACACGCTGCCATCAGTGGCATTGACAGTCAAATTGTACGTACCAGGCGCAGTTTGCGCTGTCGTATTGATAGTCATGGTGTTCGTGGTGTCGCCCGCAACCGGGTTTTGTGCGAAGACCACGTCAGCGTTAAGCGCAGGAATGCTGGTCAGGCTCATAGTTGCTGTGCCGTTGAAACCGCCTGCTGCAACTAGGTCGATTGAGTAAGCCTGGCTGTCGCCTTGGTTGATGGTTGATTTACTTGGCGTTGCTTCCATGAAGAAAGAAGGACCCGCGCCGCCCGAATCGATTAGTGCATTGGCAACGTTCAAACGCTTACCAGAGATGGTTTTACCTGCCAAAGCCGCAAGCGTATCACCTGTATTCATTAATACACTTTTTAGCTGTGATGTAGTCAGGTTCGGGTTGCCCGCAAGGAGCAGGGCTGCAGCGCCAACTACGTGAGGTGTGGCCATTGACGTACCGCTGAAGGTGTCGTAGCTGTTGTTAGGCGTAGTTGACAGGATGAATGAACCAGGTGCAGCCAAGTGAACCAGCTGATCACCATAGTTTGAGAAACCAGACAGGTTGTCGGCGCTATCGGTTGAAGCTACTGCTACTACGTTTGGTACATCGTAACCCGCAGGGTAGAAACCGCCGTTGTCGATGTCAGCAGAGTCGTTACCCGCTGCTGCTACGAATAGCATATCGGCGTTGTTGGCTGCTGTGATTGCATCTTTAAGCGTTTGCGTGAAACCACCGCCACCCCAGCTGTTGTTTAGAACGCGAACGTTGTTACCGGCATTTTTAAGACCGATCATATAGTCGATACACTGTACGCCGTCGGCTAGAGTACCGCCGCCTGTGCCAAGGAAGCTACAACCTACCATGCTGGTTTGCCAGTTAACACCGACAACACCCAGGTTGTTGTTACCTTTGGCGCCGATAGTACCGGATACGTGAGTACCGTGAGAACCTGTGTCAGACGGGTTACCATTGTCTAGGATGGCTGAGATACCGTGGATGTCATCGATATAACCGTTACCGTCATCATCGATACCGTTGCCGGCTATTTCATTTGGGTTGGTCCAGATGTTGTTAGCCAAGTCTGGGTGGTTGAAATCGAAACCTGTATCGATAACACCAACAACAACAGAAGAATCACCGATTACATAGTCCCAAGCTGTTTCAGCTTGAATCTTCTGCATGCCGTAAAGGCTTGCATATGAAGTATCATTTGGAACTGCAGTAGTGTGTACTATGTAGTTAGGCTCTGCGTATTCTACAAGTGGGTGGTTTTGAAGGCTGGCAAGTACCGCATCAACTTTACGGCCTTGACCAAGCTCTAGCACCGCTAGACGACCGTTGGCAATGTTACGTAAACGGTCATCAACACCGTCGTTGTTTTTATCTTTGAAAGATACGCCTAGATTACGAGTAAGGTCTTTACGATCTTTTTTATCTACTTTTTGTTTGAACTTAACGATAACTGATTGTTGATCGTAGTCAGGTGTTGCTTTGAACGGTGCTTTAGCAACCGCTAGGGCTACAGGGCTGATACCAGCTAGTAGTGTTGTACCTACTAGGGCGTTTATTAATTTGGAAGATGACTTCTTGGGCGTTTTCATCATCTGATCTCCTGTTGTGTGTAAATTTAACTTATGGTTGTTTTATTTGTACGCACCCACTTCATTTTCATTCTCCCTGTAAGTCGTCGCACGCTCGCACTTATTGTATCCATATGCATATATTTATATGCCTTTATTTGCATATGATCAATAAATAATAAACAAAAAATTCACATTTATTTATAATTGGTGTGTAAATACATACTTTTGCATGATTTAAAAGGGGTTTTTATTACGGGGTGATGGCAAAATAATTTCAGTTTTTCGAAGGCTTTTTTGTTTCTTATGTATTGATGTGCAATTTGCAATGGATTTGTTGGCAGGAAAAAAGTGCAATAAAACCAATGGTTATTCAGTTTTTTGTGATATTTATGCGCTGATGCCTGGGTGCGTTTCTTCTCTTTAGGAATGCGATTAAAAAGCTTAATTGTATATGGGTTATGTACGGGCAGCCTGGGTGGCGGCGTCCACCCTATAAGGATGTTGTATACAAAGTATGTAGAGCAAAGCCGCACAGAGAGGGGGGGAACTCTCGTTCTTGGTAGAGATTCACCATCAAACGGCCGTTATGGCGGGCTCTGATCCATTCCCGATGTCAATATACGGAATTTTAATGGTGCATCTGTCGTTTGCGTCGGGCACGTAGCGCTCTGCTTGTATGCGTTTTATAGCTGTTAATTTCTCGAGTGTTACTTGGGGAGTGTGCAGAGCATATGTATAGGCTGTATACAAAGAAAAAGTAGAGACCATGGGATGCGCTCTGCTTAAGGTCCGACTGTAAATTGATTTATTCAGGTTAGAAAGAGAACATTTGCTCAGCAGCACATTCTGTGGGCCTTGCTCACAGGCCTCAGAGGTGAGGGTGCCGCTTACCTAGCGTCAGAGATATCGCTGTGCAGAGTGCTGTTGGCTACAATGGCAATTTTGGTACCGTCGTTTTCTCTAGCTTTTATGGTAGCCGATGAGCATATCGACCGGGCCCTGTTTAACGTGTTCCTAACCGAAAACGTTTACCTGGCCTATGCAGAACAGTTTTTACTGTCCGAGCAAATAGATGCCATAGATATCAACGACTGCCTGTGCGATTAGCGCAGTAGGCGCTGTCCATGAGGCAGGCTGCTGAAGCCGTCTAAATGCAGCTTCCAGTTGCGCAGTTCACCAACATTGCCCGGAGCCTTGTCGATAATACGCAGCCGCCAGGGGCCGTATGCATTCTCGCCGTTAAAGGTGTCTATTTTATAGATTTGATTTATATCATCACCTGAGCCGCCATTACGGTTATGCAGGCTATGCACACTGCCGCCGGGAGAGACCAGCTCGATGGCAAGATCGCTGCGCCAGCTATGGCGTACCGCCAATTCCACAGCCAACGAAAAGGTGCTCATTTGTTGCGGCACAAAGATCTCGCTTTCTTGAGCAACGGCACCATTGTCGACTATGCTCATCGGCTCGTCATTGTTGAAACTGTAGGGTTGCACGCCTGGAGGCAGAATCTTTAAGGTCACCGACTGTTGTTTTAACTGGTTGTCTTTATGGGCGGTGATCGTAAACACATAATCGCCCCACTGGGTTTTGTTTTTGGTTGGCACTTCCAGGGTAAAGGGCATGCCGGCGTTGATTTCGCGGTGCGATAGTTTGGCCCCAGGTAGTGAGGAGGCTAAGGAAAGACGCAATGTACCATTAAAACCATCGATGATACGGCTTTCGCAATTGAACTTGGCGGTATCACCGGCGTTGATGGTGAGCACCGAACTGGCACACTGCAAATTAAATTTAGGGTCTAGCTTATCCGTTTTGGCTGCGCCATTGGCCGTTGGTGTACCACCGGATATGTTCTCGCTAACCAAGGCATCGATGCTTTTCGCCGCATAGGGCAGTTGGGTGCGAGAGGCGAGACGCAATGGGTTGTTTGAAAAAAGAGGATTGCTAAGTTGCCATTGTGAGCCGATTGACGAGCCTGTGGTGTGTAGG